>DBYV01000054.1 GCA_002310995.1 bacterium UBP6_UBA1177
GAGTCCGGCGGCGAGTGCAGAGTGAGCGAGAAAAACGGTTGTCTTTCTTCCGAGTGCAAAAACCCGAAAGGTTCGTGCAGCTGCGAGAGGATCGCAAAAGGGAGTTTTTACAGTGCCAACTGCGATGAAGACAATATCGCTCTCTGGTCTTCATCAACTCTTTCCGACAATCCGGACAGTGCGTGGGGCATCGTTTATTACAGTGCAATGGTCGGCAGCAACAAAAAAAGCGGAAAATTTTATGCGAGATGCGTAAAAGAGGCTGTTTTGAGGGATGAGGGAACGGTTTCATCGGAGAGTGCCGTTATCATGGGAGCTTTAAACAGATGTACGATCGATTCGTATGTCAGAAAAAGTATTGGTGAAATAAGACAATGTTATGTAAACGAACTTGCGAAAGATCCGAAACTCGCCGGAAGAGTCGTCATCAACTTCATTATTTCTGCAAGCGGCGATGTAAGTTCTGCCAAAGTGCAGAGAACTACGATGGGCAATGCAGAAGTTGAAAACTGCGTTGCCGGAGTAATCAAAAAAATCAAATTTCCTGCTCCGAAAGGGGGCGGAATAGTTATCGTGAACTATCCGTTCGTGTTCAAAGCCGAAAAAAAGTGAATGTGCAGAGGCGATCCTTTATGACTCAAAAAGCTCCTTCGATATTCAAAAAGAGTTCCGATCTGGCGGTCCTTACGGTAATTTCGCGTATTTTAGGTTTGGTGCGTGAATCTGTCACGGCAGCTTTTTTGGGAACGGGGGCTTTGTCCGACGCTTTTGCGGTCGCTTTCACGATCCCCAATGTCGTGCGGAGACTTTTTGCCGACGGAGTCATTTCATCGGCTTTCATTCCGCGCTTCAAAGGGCTTCTCGCCGAAAACAAGAGGGGAGAGGCAGCTGAATTTCTGAGTGCGCTTTTTACGATCGTTAGCCTTGTTTCGTTTGTTTTTGTCGCGGTTGCATTCGTTTTTTCTGGCGGCATAACTGCGATTTTAGCTCCGACGCTTGAAGAAAACGCGGCGGCTGAGGCCGCACTTCTTGCGAAAATAATGTTTCCTTACGTTTTTTTCATTTCGCTTGCAGCGCTTACGCAGAGCGTTCTCAACAGTTCGGGGATTTTCAGGCCGAGCGGAGCTTCTCCGATAGTTTTCAACATCGCCTTCATCACGCTTGCATTTCTCCTTGCGCCTCTTACCGAAAATCCGGCACGTGCACTTGCTGCTGGAGTTTTTGCAGGCGGATTCATGCAGCTTGCGATACAGCTTCCTTTTATGGCGAAAACGCTTTTCCGCTTCACTTTTACGAGCCTGAAAAAAGCGTTCGCGAACCCCAATATTGCAAAATCGGGAAAGATGGTTTTGGCTGCGCTTTTCGGCACAGGCGCATACCAGCTTAACGTTCTTCTCACGACAAACATGGCCAACAGAGCGGGGGAGGGCGTTGTCAGCAGCCTTCGTTTTTCGGCGAGGATCGAAGAACTTGTGATCGGTGTTTTTGTCGTAACGCTGAGCACAGTGATCCTTCCGGAACTGGTTGAAAACGCAAAAAGCAGAAACTTCGCAAAGCTTACGGAAAACCTTGATTCGGCCTTGAAATTCGTCGCGTTCGTATCGATTCCGGCTGTTGTTTTCACACTTGTCAATTCGACTGAGATGGTGCAGCTTCTTTTCGGATTCGGCAAATTTGACGAAAAATCGGTCGGACTCACCGCTTTTGCCCTCGATTTCAGGATCGCGGGACTCTTTTTCCTTGCTCTTTCAAGGATACTGAACTCGTTTTTCTACGCTCTTGAAAAGACGAAACTTCCGGTTTTCGCTGGTCTTGTCTCGATCGCAGTGAACTTCATCGCTGCATATTTTCTTGTCGACACCATTGCCGGAGGCGGCATCGCGCTTGCATCATCGCTTGCATCGCTTGCGGCGGCAGTCATCCTTTTTGCCGCAGTGCTCAAATTCTTCAAAGGCGGCTCTAATTTCGGGAAAGCGATTCTTTATTTTGTAAAAATATCAATAATCTCAGTTGTTTCAGTTTTGCCGTTATTCTTTTTGAAATCACCAGTTTCCGCGTTTTTTAGCTCCTTTTTCAAGAACGCCAAAATAAGCGAACTCTGCTCGTTTTCAGTATCGGCGGCTGTTTTCGGAGTGCTTTTCATCACAATTTCTGCGGTTATGAAAGACGAAACACTAGTACTTGTAAAAGAAGCGTTTAAGAAGTAAACTACCGCGCTTTATGTTTGATGATGAGGTGAAGCATGAAAAAGAATCATTTTTTTATTTTTATGTTAGTTGCATTTTTTGTTACGGCGCTTTTTGCCGAGGCAGAGCAGGCTGAGGAAAAACCGGCAGACGCAGTTAAAACCGAAGAATCAGCCAAAACTAACAGCGAACCGAAAGTTGAGGAAAGTGTTGAACCAGCAGTCGAATCTGCCCCTGTAGAAAATATTGAACCCAAGGCTGAAGCGGCAGTTGAAGAAAAAACTGAACAACAGGAGGAAGGTGCGATAGAAGCAAAATCTGAGGAAGCTGCCGAAATAAAACCAGAGAAAGCAAAGCCTGAAGAAGCAGCCGAGGCGCAGAAGGGATCCAATGGAAATATCGAAGTCGAAGTTGTCGATGAAACGGAAAATTTTGTGTTTTCGGCCCGTTCTTTAAACAAAATGACGTGGAATGAGGCTCAGAATTACTGCAAAAACCTCGATTTTTGGGCTGTGTCATGGCATTTGCCCGATATTGACGAACTTAGGCAGATCGTTAGAAACTGTCCTGCTACGGAAGCCGGCGGAAGCTGCCGCGTCAGCGAGGAAGGAAACTGCCTTGCCGGAAACTGCAGCGCGCCGAAAGAAAGCTGCACATGCGAAAGGAAAGCGAAAAACAGGGGCCATTACAGCATGTTCGGTGATGCGGATTACATCGGGCTGTGGTCTTCTTCAACTCTTTCGAACGATGCAGGAAAGGCATGGGGAGCAGTTTTTTACAGCGGAATGATCGGAAGTCTTGACAAAAACTCGAAGCTTTACGCAAGGTGCGTCCATAACCATAAAGTGAAGCCAAAATCAAATAGAACGGCTGAAAACAATAAAGAACAAAAAGAGAAAGTAACTTCTGGAAAATTGGAGCCGGGTTTGAGCGACCAAGTTTTAAATGAATATTTTGATAAAAAGAAAGAAGATATTCTGCTTTGCGTCAGAAAGGGATTGGGAGACAAAGACCTTGAACACGGAGGAATTGCTGTAGATTATACAGTCTCACCGAGCGGAGATGTCACGTATGCCTCTGTGCAGATGAGTACTGCCGGAAATCTTGCTATCGAAAATTGTATTGCATCTGTTATCAAGGAGATAAAATTTCCTGCTCCGAAGCGCGGCTCAACAGTTTTTGCCAACCGTGCATACAAGTTTTTGATAAAAAGAAAGAAATAACCCTTTTCCTGTCCGATGATTTTTCTGGAAATTTCCTAAGATATTCCTAAAATAGCGCGTTTTTTTGATTAAGGTCTTTTTGAAAGAAGAGGTAAAAATGAAAAAAGTTCTTGTTATCGTTACTGTAATCGTAATAATCGCGCTCTTTGCCGCTTACAAATGCAGCAGAAGCCGCGGTGCTGAAAATGTAGAGACATTGCCTGAAACGTCTCAGCCGGCACCTGTTGCAGAGCCCGCACAGGCAGTTGAAGAAGCTCCGGCTCAGAATGAGGAGCCTTCAGAAGAGGTAAAGGAAGAACCTGCTCCAGAGCAGAAAGAAGAACCTGCGCCTGCTCCGGCACCTGTAAAGAAAGAGAAAAAAGAGGCTAAACCAGCTGCTGAAAAAGTTGAACCTGTCGCAGAAAAACCGGCTCCTAAGGCAGCTCCTGAAGAGAAAAAGCCTTTAGCAAGAGAGGAAAAGGCTGCTCCTGAAAGACCGATGCCTGAAGTGAAACGCGCTCCGTCAGATGCAAATATTGATTCCGCAGGTGTTACGAAAGTTATAAACGTAAGTCGTGCTGCCATCAAAAGATGCTATGACAAGGCTTTGATGTCCAATCCGCAACTTAAAGGAAAGATGTCTGTTAAAATCGTGATCAACCAGCAGGGAAGAGTTGACAGCACTGAAGTTGTTGATGATTCGCTTCGTGATGCCGAAGTTGCAAAATGCGTCAGAGGTGTAATCGGCAGACTTCGCTTCCCGAAACCGGCAGAAGGAACAGCTACTGTCACTTTCCCGTTCGCATTCGATCCGAAAAATCAGTAAATCCTTTGTCCGGTTGTTACCGGTAAAAAATCGGTTGATAATATCAGAAAATCAGCTAAAATAAGAAGGATTGTTTGTTAATTTCAGAAATGGAGGAGATAAATGCACAAGTTTTTGTTATTGCTGGTTTTTTTGGTTTTTGTTTCATGCAGCGACGGTGCTATGAAAAGGCTGACTCCTGCTGCAGAGGAACCTTCCGGATCAGGTGAAGAGGTGAATGACGGAAACATTGAAAATCCTGAAACTCCTGATGATGCTGTCATTCCTCCGAATGAAAACGGCGGACAGGATGAAGTTCAGGACGAGGAAAAGCCTATAACAGATGATGAGAATCCTGAAAATCCAGATGAGGAAGAAAAACCCGTAAACGACGATTCGGACACTCAGGTTCCCGATGAAGAAAATCCTGATAATGATTCTGAAACCAGTGTTTCTGATGGTGATACTGAACAGGAAAACCCAGACGATGTCTGGTCTGGTTGCGGAGTCGAGTTCAGCGGAGCCAACTGCATAGCTTCTTCATGCGAAACTGTTGACGACTGCTGCGGAGCCGATCTTTGTGTTGCAACGGACGGATGCGGCGGCAGGAAGGTTTGCAGAAACGCATTTTTCAAAGAAAATTTTGATTCTTACGTTGCAGGAAAATTCCCGAATGAAGGACCTTGGACATTGAAATATGCCGGCTCATCAAAATCGTATCAGATGGTTACCTCTGAAAGATATGTCTCTGCTGAAAACAGCATGCACCTCTTGGGAAGCAAAAAATACAATAATTCCGCGATCATGACCGCAGTCCTTCCGGAAGTGCCGAACGTGATCAATGTGGAAATGAAGATGAATACTCAGGGTGACAATGTTTATTTCGCACTCTGCACGTTTAACGGCAGCGGACAATGGGGCAATTATGACATGAAAGTCGAGTTCGCCGACGGAAAAATCAGATATCAGATCCCTGAATGGTCTGCCTACGAGATCGCACCTTCATACGAGCCGAACGAGTGGTATAAAATCAGGTTGAAACTCGATCAGGTGAATAAAACCGTTTCCGTCTGGGTCAACGACGAACTTAAAGTTGATAATCAGATCCATAATTTCGATTCTCTGCCGATCCCGAATATTTGTCTTTCTTCGGACAAAAACGACAAAAAAGTTTGGTTCGACGATATTTTTGTCTGGGGTGAATAGCTGATCTATCTTTTCCTTTTCTTCACTGCATCAAGCGCTGCAGGTAAGGAAAATCCTCTCGAAACAAGTTTCGGAACTAATTTTTCTTCTTCGCATTTCCCGAGTTTGGCAAGAGCCTTTTTGGCAGCTTCGACTTCTTCCCCGAAAGGGTAAAATTCGGTTAAATCGAGCGAATAGAGCAGGGAAGAGCACCCTTTTTCGTAGAGTTTCTGCTTTAAATAGTTGATTCCCTTCCCTTTAGAGATGATTTCGGAAACATATTTTCTGAGAACTTTTGTGTCATCCAAGTAATTGAATCTGTTAAGCTTTTCTATTGCGGCGGCTGATTCTTCCTCAGTTGCTCCCTTTGCAATGATTTTCTGACGCAGCTCTTCTGTGAAATAGTCTCTTTTGGCAAGAAGCCGGCAGGCAAAATCAAAGAATTTATCGGCTGAATCCATGTCAGAGTTTTCCGAGACCGAGTTCCTCGGAATTTTCCTTCATTCCTTCAAGAACTATCGTGATGAAATCTTCAAGTGAGAGTGGAAAATTTTCTGTTGCGCTTGCAATCTGTTCACGGTTTGCACCTGCCGCAAAACGTTTTTCCTTGAAGCGCTTCATCATGAAACCCATGTCGAGAAAGTGAATGTTTTTCGTCGGAGACATAAGGACGCAGGCAGTGATGAAACCTGTTGTAGGATCGACTGCGTAAAGCGCTTTTCCCATATCGGTTGTTGCAGGAATATTGCCGGAATGCATAACTATAGCATCAAGGATTTCTTTGTCGTCAAAACCTTCTTTGTGTAGAATTTCGCCAGTTACAAGCCCGTGTTTGGGAAAGTCATCCTTTGTTTCTTCGTAGTCAAGGTCGTGCAGAAGCCCCGACATAGCCCATCTTTCCTCTTCTTTTTCACCCAAGAACTGAGCCATTTTTCTCATTCCGGCTTCAACTGCGATGCTGTGTTTGATGAGATTTTTATTCGGCAGGTGCTGAGACAAAAGTTCAAGAGCTTCGTTTCTATTCATCGTCTTCCTCTTTTTTGAACGGTAAGGAGTCTTTTGCCGCCTGTGACGCCGGGGCTATGCGGACGTTTTTTCTCGATTTCTTCTGCTCTTCGGCCGTTTGTTTCGAAAGGCATTCCTTGCACCAGAGCTTTCCGTCCTTGTCCCTTTTCGGAGTGTAGAAGGCGTGTCTGAACTCGCCGCAGATATCGCAGATAAAGTCGAACATATACTTTTCGTTTTTCGGGTCGAAAACTTTTTTGATTTTTCCCTCTTTCCTGTTTTTGTGCATTTCCTTCAGACACTCATCACAGTAGTATTTTCTGTGTCCGTCGGCGACAAAAGAGACGAAATAGTCTTTGCCGCAGTTCGCGCATGAAATTTTCGTCAAAGTCTGTGTTTTTTTGTCCTTTTTCACGGTTCACCCTCCTAAAAAACAGCGCATAATACGACTTTTGAAAAAAACGGCAAGTGATTTCTTCTGTGCGGAAAAATGAATTTTTACCTCTAACCAATAAAATTAAGTGAATAATTGCCAAAGCATGAAAAAAATATATTATTTGCTCCCTTTAATTGTTGAAAAGGGGATTTTTGGGCTTTTTTTGTGGAGTTGTTATGTCAAAATATGTTCTCGGTATCGATCTTGGAACTTCGACCACGACCGTGGCTGTTGTTCAGGACGGTCTTTCAACTGTTATTCCCATTCCAGGAGAGGAAGAAGACAAGATAATGCCTTCTGTCGTTTCTTTCGTAAATGAAGGCAAAAATATCATTGTCGGTAAAAAGGCTAAGGATATGAGGCACTTGAATCCTGTAAACACAATTTACAGTATAAAAAGGATCATCGGCCGCAAGTTCAGCCATCCCGAAACGGTCAAATATGCCAGAAAGTTTCCTTACAAAGTAGTCGGAGGAAAAAACGATTCTGTAGAAATAGAAATATACGGCAAGCGGATAACACCACAGATTATCTCTTCTCTTGTGCTGAAAAAGGCAAAAAAGGCTGCTGCTGATTACCTGGGAGAAGAAGTAAAAGATGCTGTAATCACCGTTCCTGCAAACTACAATGAAGCCCAGAGGCGTGCGACTCAGGAAGCCGGACAGCTTGCAGGACTCAATGTTCTCCGCATAATCAATGAACCTACCGCAGCGGCTCTTGCTTACGGTTTCGGCAGCAACAGGGATGAAAAAATTGCCGTTTTCGATTTCGGCGGCGGAACTTTTGATATAACTGTTCTCGAGGTCAAGGACAATGTCTTTGAAGTTCTTTCGACTGCCGGCAACAGCTTTCTGGGCGGTGACGACATTGATGCGGCGATTGTTCAGTTCATGATGTACGACATCGAGGTTAACTACGGTGTCAAAGTTTCGATGAACAGTGAGATGATGACAGTTTTTCTTGCCGAGGCTGAGCGTATAAAAATCGCTCTTTCGACGCAGGACAAAATCAAAGTTCTTATCCGCAGCATGATTCCGCTAGGCGAGGATAGATTTGCTGACTACGAAAGGATTATCGACAGGGAACTTTTCAACCAGATTATTGATCCGATAGTCTCTCAGGCTTTCGATATCTGCCGCGATGCGATGGAAAGTGCCCATCTTGATGTTTCGGCTCTTGACGCGGTTATTCTTGTCGGCGGTTCGTCGAAGATCCCGCGCGTTCAGGAGCGCGTTTCAGAATTTTTTAAACAGCAGCCTTACTTCGGCATAGAGTCCGTTCTTGTCATCGCGATGGGTGCGAGCATCATGGGTAATTCGCTCATCAGTGATTACAGTGATCAGGCACCGGTTCTGCTTGACGTTGTGCCGCTTTCGATCGGTGTCGGCAGCGTAGGTGACTACATTGAAATATTGGTCGAAAAGAATGAACCTCTTCCCCTTGAAAGAACCAACATTTTTACGAATGCGGCAGACGATGTCGATACTGTAAAAATCGAGATCTATCAGGGCAATGCCAAAAGCAAGCGGGATTCTCACCTGATGGGCGAGCTCATACTTTCCGAAATGAGAAAGGCGAAAAGGGGGGAACTTAAAATTGAGGTCAAATTCGAGATTGATACAAACGGGGTACTTAATGTAAGTGCAGTCGATCTCGATACAGGAAGAATGCAGAAAATTTCATTGAATATTCTTGGGTTGGAGCAGCGTAAATGAGAAAAAAAATAGCAATTTTAATGAAAGATGAAAAGTATTTGAAATCATTAGAAAAATTCTTGGTTTCAAAAATTGATGACTGCGAATGTTTTATTACGCAGGATGTGAAGGAGCTGCTTACGGAAAATCTGGAAACCTACGACACGCTGATTGTATCTTCCGTTTTGCCGGAAGGAATCTGGCTCAAAGCACTGCCTGTTATCCGCAAGGCAAAAACTTTTGTTCTTCTGGCTGTTTCGGAAGGCCCCGAACTCAATGCCGATATCGCCTTTAAATATGGCGCAGCTGCATTTTTCAAGCTGCCGCTTAATAGTGAACAGTTCCTTTTGAAAATTAAGGAAATTGTTGAGAACGGAGCCGGAAAAGCAAAGATCCCGTCAGCTGTGTCGGTTGATATGCTCGAAGAAATAACCTATTTCTCGGGAAATATGGACAGCTATGACTACTACACGTTTTTCGGTCTGCCGCAGAACGCTCCTCTTGCCGACATTAAGAAAAAATATATCGCTATGGCGAGAAAGTATCATCCTGACAAATTCAGGAATATTCCGGCTGATATCAGGGAAAAGGCTTATGAAATCACGAAAAGGGCAAATGAAGCATATTCGGTTCTCATGAATCCTTCCAGAAAGGTTATCTATGACAAGATGCTTAAGGAAAATCCCGAAGCGAAACGTTTCGATTTCAGGATAAAAGTCGCTTATAACGAAACTCCTGAAGATACGATTCAGAACAATCAGGCACGTCGTTTTGCCATTCTTGCAACGAAGGCTATGGAAATCGGTGATTACAAGTCGGCTCTTACGCAGCTTAAAATGGCCGCTTCGATGGAAAAGAACAATGCCTACATTGACCGTCTTATCGAGGAAGTCACGCAAAAAATCTCAAAATAGGAAATCAAATGAATGAATACTGCGCAAAATACGGATTGAACGAGGAACGTCTGCCACGTCATGTCGCGATAATCATGGACGGCAACGGGCGATGGGCGAAAAAGCGGCTTTGGAACAGGCTCAAAGGCCACAGGGCAGGAGCTGATGCTGTTGATGCAGTAACGACTTTATGCCGTGAAATCGGGATAAAATACCTCACGCTTTACGCTTTTTCCACCGAAAACTGGAATCGTCCCGAAAGCGAAGTTTCTGGACTCATGGAACTTTTCAAAGAGTTCCTGGTATCGAAAAAGGGACTTCTTATTGAAAAAAATATCCGACTCAACATAATCGGAAGCAAAGACAAATTCTCGCCGGACCTGCTCAAACTTATGAACGAAACCATTGCCGAAACGAGAAATTACGAGCCAAAAATGACGCTCACACTCGCACTCAGTTACGGCTCGCGCCAGGAAATAACCACAGCAGTCCGCAAAATTGCCAAAATGGCCGCCGACGGTGAAATAACGCCTGAAAAAATCGACGAAAAACTGATTTCCGAAAACCTCTACACCTTCAATATGCCCGATCCCGACCTCGTCATCCGGACAAGCGGCGAATACAGGATCTCCAACTATCTCCTCTGGCAGATAGCGTATTCCGAATTCTACTTCACAGACACGCTCTGGCCCGATTTCAAAAAAGACGAGTTCATCAAAGCCCTCAATGACTTCGCCGGAAGGGAACGCCGCTTCGGCAAAACCGGCGATCAGGTGAAAGGGTAAAATTTGTCCAGCTAAATATAACTGTCCAAAATCCAAACAATTTATCTGTTTGCGAAAAAATAAAACAATAGAAATTTTTGTCATGTAAAGATTCTCCTTATATTTCAGTGACATATAGAAAAATTTATATTTTTTTTAAAAAAGTGTTGCTTTCGGAACATCTTTGTGGTAACAAATGGTGTTTTTGTGTTGTTTGGTGGAAAAAGATGTCAAATTTAGCAGATACATTTTACGGAAGAAAGGAATACAGGGTCGATCCTAAAGGAAGAATACCGCTTTCTACCGATTACTATTCAAAACTTGGGCTTAATGAGGAAAATTCCACCATTATCATAACACGTTGTCCTTATAGAAATGAAAACTGCCTTGAAGTTTTTTCGGAAAGAGAGTGGGCTGAAGAGCAGAAGTTAATAAAAAATATGGATGAAGGTCCTGTTAAAAAGTTTTTGCTCAAGAAATATGTCGGAAGCGCGGAATCTGTTTCACTTGACTCTCAGAACAGAATAAGAATTCCCAAATATATGATCGATTTCGCCGAAATAGATAAAGATGTCGTTTTTGTAGGCGAAATAACACGTCTCAAAATCTGGGCTAAGGAAAGACTCGAACAGATAGAAAATGATTCGGAAGTCAGCGACGAGCTCATAGACGAGGCAATGAACAAAGCCAAAAAACTTGTAGCGGAAAACAGAGGGGACGAATAATGGATTTCGTTCATGTTCCCGTTATGTTTGATGAGGTGCTGTCTTCTTTTGACAATGACCCGTTGGTTTATGTTGATCTTACTTCTGGCGGCGGCGGTCATGATGCCGGAATTCTTGAAAAATATCCGAATGTCAAAGCTGTGCTTGTTGACAGAGATCAGGATGCAGTCGCTCATCTTAAGGAAAAGTTCGCTTCTTTTCCGAATGTTACAGTGGTACACGCTCCGTTCAGTGAAATCGACAAAGTAATGTTTCTGCTCCAGATTCCGAAAGCGGACATCGTTTTTGCAGATCTGGGTGTAAGCAGTTTCCAGTTTGATACGCCGCACAGAGGTTTTTCGATGCAAAAAGACGGTCCTATGGATATGAGAATGGACAAAACTTCTCAATTGACGGCTCTTGATTTCATTAAAAGTTCTACGGAAGGCGAGCTTAGAAACATTCTCAGTCTCTACGCTCAGGAACGCGAGGCGGGAACTGTGGCGAGAGCGCTTAAAAAGTGTGCAGATGAGGGTATGACGACCACTCTCCAGTTCGCTGATGCAATAAGAAAAGCCAAAAGATATGCAAAAAAGGGGATAGATCCTTCAACGCAGGTGTTTATGGCACTAAGAATGGCTGTAAACGATGAGCTTGGCGAGCTCGAATCTGCGCTGAAAAAGGCTTTCCCGCTTCTTTCCAACAAAGGAATAATGGGGGTAATCACGTTTCATTCCACAGAGGACAGAATCGTGAAGAACTTCTTTCGCGACCGTAAAAACGGAGTTCCTTTCTACGCCGACGAAAGGGATGCTGTTCCGGTTTGCAGCAATGCTTCGTTTGCAGTCGATATGATAACTCCGACAGACGAAGAGTGCGATAGAAATCCGCGCGCCAGAAGCGCAAAGTTTAGATTATTGAAAAGGGGATGATTTTTTATAACCAGGGGGGAGAATTATGGCAGCTTACATTCATGCAGATTCTGAGAACATGAAAAGGGACAGAATCAGAATTTTCAGCAATTCAAGAGTGATTTCAAACAAGATCAAAACGCTTTTTTCCGGTGAACTTGTCGTATATATCTGCATGACTCTGGCGGCCGGCTCCCTTATGCTGACTGATAGTTACTACAAGGCTTATAAAGCTAATCTTAAAAGTGATATAATCAGAATGATTGAAGACACAAAAGAGCTCTCATGGCAAAAAGATCTCTCCGAGCGTGGATATCTTAAAATGACTTCCTCTGATGCCCTTATGAAAAAAGCGAAGGAAATGAAGCTTTCGGTTACTACTTCTGATAAGTTCGTAAAGCTGGATTAAGAGATCTCAAATGCGGGGGAGAGTAGTATGGATAATTCCGGACGGAGGGTATATCTTGTTTTTGCGGCTGTTATTCTGATTCTGTTTCTGGTTGTCATAGGAAGGTTCTATTATCTGCAGGTTGTGAAACATGCAGAACGTATGGCAAAAATAGAAAATTCGGTTGAATTTACTGTCATCCGCGGAAAAAGGGGTACTATCTACGATAGAAACGGCAATCCGCTTGCGATGAGTGAACTTAAAGTAGACATTGCAGTTGATCCGGCAGGCATCGCAGACAAAGAATTCATGGCTGGTATTATCTCCGAAAATATCGGCCTCGATAAAAAAGAAGTTCTTGATATTCTTAAAAAAGACAAGAAAAACGGCAGGGCCAACAACTACGAAGTTCTTAAGAAAGATGCCGACTACAGTGATGTCAAGGCTCTTAAAACTGCAATAAAGGAAAGAAAGAATAAAGAAGAGAAAATTTCGAAAAGTATTCGTGACAAGGAATCAAAGGAAAAGAAACTGGCTGACAGGCACATAAGCGATCTTAATCAGATAATTTATAAAGAAAGTTTCAAACGTGTTTATCCTCAGGGGAAGCTTCTTGCCAATGTCCTTGGTTTTGTCCAGGCTAACAAAAATCCTGAAGAAGAAGGACCGGAGGGGCTTGAAGGAATAGAGAACAAGTATGACGACAGACTTGCCGGAGCAAAGGTTAAAATAAAGCAGAGCAGTCTCACCAAAAAAAGAATATACGATGATGATATCGATATCGAAAGCGAAATCGGCAACTCAAAGAAAGGACAGGATATTTATCTTACGATAGATTCAGAGATTCAGTTCATAGCAGAGGAAGAGCTTGCCAAAATGGTGGAAAAAGTCCACGCAAAGTGGGGCGGAGTCGTTATTATGGATCCTTATACCGGACAGATACTTGCCATGGCGAACTATCCAACCTACGAACCTGAGAAATATCGTGAGTATCCTGTTGAAAACAAGAGAAACTATGCTGTCAGCAATTTGTTTGAACCTGGTTCAACATTCAAATCATTCTCCATTCTTGCGGTGCTCAACGAAAATCTGGTAAAACCAGGCGAGCTTGTTTTCGGCGAGAACGGAAGTTTTGTTTTCGGCAAAAGGGTAATACACGATTCCCACCCGAATCAATGGATGACAATCCGTGATGTTGTCGTTAGTTCAAGTAATATCGGAACAATAAAGTTTGCTGACAGGCTCACTAACGAGCAGCTTTACAACTATTTCACAATGTTCGGATTCGGTCAGAAGAGCGGGATAAATATCGGCGGCGAGGCTAACAAGCCGATAAGAGATTTTAAAAAATGGTATCCGATTGACAAAGGAAATCTTTCGTTCGGACAGGGACTTTCTGTAAATATGGTGCAGATGGCAAGAGCTTATTCCGCGATATACAACGGCGGAGTTCTCTGGAGACCTGTTCTCGTGGATAAAATTGTCGGTGCAAATTCCGAAAAAGTGTTTGTTCCTGAACCAAAACGCATAAATTATGAGTATAAATCTGACAAAAAAATAATAGAAATGCTCGAAGGCGTAGTTTCAGATGACCACGGAACCGCAAAAAGGGCACGTCTCAAAGGTGTTGAAGTCGGCGGCAAAACAGGAACTTCACAGATATATGATCCAGTTGCAAAAAAGTATTCATGGAACAAAGTTGTCTGTTCTTTTGCCGGTGCTGTTCCGAATAACGATCCAAAATTTGTTATGATAGTCGTTATCAACGAGCCGCAGGGGAAGGAGTACGGCGGAACGGTCGCAGCCCCTGTTTTTAAAGAGATAGCTGAAAGAATACTTCCTAAATTTGATGTCTTCGTCTACAAGAACGATAAGAATAAAGACAAAATTCCTGAATATGTAGCTACCGATATGACGGGCAGTGTTATTGATGCTGATGCTTCTGAAACAGAGTCTGAAATAGGTTCTGACTATGTCAAAATTCCTAATTTCAGCAATATCGGTGCAAATGACGCGCTTGCTATCGCAAACGACAAAAATCTTGAAGTTGTTTTTATAGGCAATCCTATTAACAACAGAAAGATAGTCGGCCAGTCACCTAAAGCGGGCGAACTTGTTCTTGCAGGAACTGTTGTAAGTCTTGATGTAGAAGAGGACAAACACAATGAAAACAACTGATTTTACCGGTATCATTTCAAAATTTACAGTTTCATCGTCTTTTTCCGGCCAAGAAAGAGAATTAGAAAAAATTACCGCTGATTCGCGCGAGGTTATGCCGGGAAGCGTATTTTTTTGTGTCAAAGGGCTGAACAGCGACGGACACTATTTTATAGAAGCCGCTTTTGAAAAAGGAGCCACGCTTGTTGTCGGTGAAAAGGAATGGAATGGTAAAAATTATATTCGCGTAATGTCGGTAAAAGAGGCTTTGAAGGCTGTTCTTCCCGCTTTTTACGACGAACCTGACAAAAAAATGAAGATGATCGGTGTTACCGGTACGAACGGAAAGACTTCTACTACATTCATTCTCGAAAATATTCTGCAGGATGATATGAACTGCGGTGTTATCGGAACTTTAAACTACAAATATGCAGGAAAGCTCATTCCCGCGCAGAACACTACACCTCTCAACTGGAAATGGTATTCCCTCATCGACGATATGCAGAAATCAGGCGTCGAGGCAGTTATTTCCGAGGTCAGCAGTCATGCACTGGAAGAAAACAGAATCGAAAAAACGATGTTTGATGCCGCTATTTTCACGAATCTGACACGCGACCACCTTGATTTTCACAAAACTTTTGAAAATTACTATCAGGCAAAGAAAAAACTTTTTACAGAGCATCTTAAAAACGGCGGAACGGCAATAATAAACATTGATGACGAAGCTGGAAAAAGACTTTCTGAAGAGCTTTCCGATATTCGTCAGATAAGAATTTCCGAAAAAGATAAATCGGCTGAATTATTCATGAAAACAGAGAAAATTTCTGATGATGGCAGTGAAGTTATTTTTACTCTCGGCGGAATTTCGAAAAAAGTTAAGATTCCGCTTGTCGGGAATTTCAACATCTACAACACGGCAGGGGCTTTTGCTGCAGCAAGTCTTTTTATTGGTGTTGAAAAGGCATTTGAGAGGATTGAAAACAATGTTTCCGTTCCGGGAAGACTTGAAAAAGTTGGAAAACATGCGGTATATATCGATTATGCCCACACTCCTGACGCTATGGAAAATGTGCTTTTAACTTTAAGAAATTTAGGTATTTATGAAAAAATAATCATTGTTTTCGGTGCCGGCGGCGACAGAGACAGCGGAAAACGTCCCATCATGGGCGAAACGGCGTGCAGATTTGCCGACAAAATCATCGTTACCGACGACAATCCGAGAACCGAAGACCCTGAAAAGATAATCGGCGACATTCTTGCCGGATGCCAGAAAGATGCCGATGTAACCGTAATAAACGACAGGGCTCTTGCAATCAGAAAAGCCATTGAAATCAAAGGAAAAAATGATGTCGTTCTCATAGCCGGAAAAGGTGCCGAGAACTATCAGATAACGAAAAGCGGAAAAAAGTTCTTTTCCGATAGGTACGAAGCCGAAAAATCATTAGGGGAGGCATAAATGTTCACGACTTTACTTCTTGAAAAGGCTCTTGAAAAAGCCGGATTAAAAAAAAAGCTTAAAAATTCACTAATCTCAAAATGCAGCATTGATTCGCGCGAATGCACTGAAAATTCGCTATTTTTTGCCTTTAAAGGCGAGAAAACAGACGGTCACAACTATGTTCGGGATCTTCTTAAAAAAGGTGTTATCTGTATAGGCTCTGAAGATATAAGTCAAGACGAAAATTATATAAAAGTTCCTGATGTGCTTGATTTTATGAGTATTTTGGCGAATGAGAGAAGAAAACTGTTCCACGGTAAGGTGATAGCTGTCACAGGTTCTAGCGGAAAGACTTCAACACGCCAGCTCATAGCTTCGATGGCTTCTGTTTCGGGAAAAATTGTCTGGGCAACGATTGGAAATCTCAATAATCATCTCGGTATGCCGCTCGTTATTCTGAATATGCCGCTTCTGACTGAAGTTCTCGTTCTCGAAATGGGAATGAATCATAGCGGAGAAATTAAAAAACTTGTCGAAATCGCTGAGCCTGATTTTGTTACAATCACGAATATAGGAAACGCCCATATAGGCAATTTCGCAAGCCACGCAGACCTTGCCGCGGCAAAACTAGAAATTTTCAACTTTTCCAAGGCTGTTGTTTCGGCAAATGTTTCAGATCCTTATATGAAAGAGTGGGCTTGCGAGCATAAAAATTCAAGAAAAATCCATACTTATTCCAACGATAACATGGAGAAACTCGCGGAGGTTTTTGAAGAACTTCCAGATTTCATGATAGAGAATATAAACTGCGCTTCGAATATTGTTTCCACCGCTCTGGGAACTTTGCCGGAACTTAAAAAAGCTGTTGAAAAATGTGTTCTTCCAGGAATGAGAGGGGAGGTTAAAGTCATCGGAAAGCGCACTTTTGTGGTTGACTGCTACAATGCAAATCCGCAGTCAATGCAAAAATCGATAGAAAATTTTTACAAAAAATATGCTCTGAAAGAATCAAGAGAATGTTTCCTTATTCTTGGCAGTATGTTCGAACTTGGAAATTTTTCTGAAAAAATGCACAAAGAACTTGTAAATTCTTTAAAAGATTTTACACTATTAAAGGGCATTTTTTTGGTTGGTTGCGAATTCGATAAACTAAAGTCGGATTTTTTGAACTGCAAAAAGCTCGTTTTTTTGGGTGATATTGCGGATATCAAGGGCTTGCTGCCTGAAGAGGGAACGTTCCTTGTAAAGGGTTCCAGAGGTAACAGACTTGAAAGACTTTTTGATTTTCCGGAGGTTTTGAAATGAAAGCATTGATAGTAGGTCTTGGAATTTCAGGTATCTCTTCGGCAAAATTTCTGAAAAACTCCGGATACGAAATTTTTATTTATGATGATAATGCCGCACAACTTGAAAAATATTCAGCCGAATACAGTGTTTATGACGAAAATCTGAAATACGACCTCGCCATAATCAGCCCCGGAGTTCCGGCAACGCATCCCGTTATTCAAAAGCTGAATGCTCAAGGAACTGAAATTATTGGAGAGCTTGAACTTGCCGGAAGATTTGTGAAAGATGAGAAAGTCATTGCAGTGACCGGTACAAACGGAAAATCAACGACAGTTTCACTCGTTCACGCTTTTCTTAAAAATGCAGGATTCAAGTCGTTTTTGTGCGGAAATATCGGTGAGCCAGTCATCAACGGAATAGGGAAGGGATACGAATTTTTTGTTATCGAACTCAGTTCTTTCCAGCTTGAGACTTTGAAGAGTCTTAAAGTCGATGTTGCGATGGTTTTAAACGTCACTCCTGATCATCTTGACAGATACAAAGATTTTGAAGACTATAAAAATACAAAACTTAATTTGTTGAATTTGTTGAAGAAAAATGGCGTTGCTGTTTTAGGAACGGGAATTGTCGCAGATGATTTCCAGCACCCTGATTTCGATCTCAGACTTTTTTCTGTCGAAGGGACAAAAGATATAACCTGTGACGACGAGTTTGTATATTTTGACGGAAAAAAGCTCAAAGTTGATGACCTCAAGATTCGCGGACACCACAATATTGAGAATATCATGGCTTCTGTTTTAGGTGTAAAAGACTGGGTCGGAGACACTGAAATTTTGAGAAAGTCGCTTCTTGAATTTAATCCGCTGGCACACAGAACAGCATTCGTTGATAAATTTCAAGGTGTTGAATTTATTGATGATTCTAAAGGAACAAATGTAGGCGCGGTTGAAAAATCGCTTGCAGGATTTGAAGATGGAAAAGTCGTTCTTATTCTCGGCGGAGTTGACAAAGGGGGAAGCTACGAGCCTGTAAGAGTTCTTGCCGACAAAAAGTGCAAGGGAGTGGTGCTGATCGGTGCCTCGAAAGAGATAATCCGCCCTTATTTCAACGGTTTTGCAAATGTCGAAAGTGCTGATTCAATGGCAGAAGCTGTGGAAAAGGCGTTTCTTCTTGCAAAAAATGACGGTGTCGTTCTCTTTTCGCCTGCATGCTCAAGTTTTGACTGGTACAAAAACTATAAAGAGCGCGGTGTTGATTTTGTCAACAAAGTCAAGGATTTGAAGTCCAAGATCGAGGCGTAGTCATGGAAAAAGCGGTAAAGATCTATTTTTCGATATTTTTCCTGCTCGTAGTTTTCGGAATGGTAATGGTTTTCAATGTCAAAATGTTCAATGTGCCATCGGCCGAAGCGTCGCTTTTGCCTCAGATTCGCGGATTTATATTTAATTTTGCATTTGCCGGCATTGCTTTTATAGCGGCCTATCTGGTAAATATTTCATGGCTTAAAAATTCGTCCAGGTACCTGGTTATATTCATAATTATTCTTCTTATTGCCACTCTTATAATCGGAACGGAGAGAAACGGGGCAAAACGCTGGATCAATCTCTATTTCATGATGCTTCAGCCTTCGGAGTTTGCTAAAATCGTAGCTGTTATCTACATCAGCGAAGTTATGACGAAAAAAGGGGAAAGAGTTCAGCTGTTAAAGGATCTTCTCAGTATCTGTGTTGTTGTTGTTTCTATTGTCGGTTTGATTGCTATCGAAGATCTTGGAACAGCAACCATAATCTGCGGTACAGCAATGCTTATGCTTCTTTTGGGCGGCATGAAAAAGAAATACTTGCTTTATCTTGCTCCTTTGGCTGTTGCGGCATTCTGTGTCATGGTGTTTATGCCTGGTAAAGGTTACAGAATTGCAAGATTGCAGTCTTTTATGGAACCATGCAGTCCTGAATACCGCTACGAAACAGGTCTCCAGCAGTGCCGCGCACAGGTCGCTCTGAGCATCGGAGGAACAACCGGGGTAGGGTTCGGAAATTCTACAGTAAAAGTTAAGGATCTGCCCGAATCCCAGACTGATTTTATTTTCCCTATAATAGGCGAAGAATTCGGTTTCATAGGTTCGGTTTGTGTGATTCTTATGTTTATGATAATGTTTGGGATAGGAACATATTTCGTACTGCATTTGCATGAGACATTTAATTTCTACATGGTTGCCGGTTTTGTACTTATGCTTGCGATTCAGGTGTTGATAAATCTTTTGGTTGTTTCGTCTCTGGCGCCAAACAAAGGTGTTCCGTTGCCTTTTATCAGTTATGGAGGAAGTGCGTTTACAAGTTATTCAATTATGGTCGGGCTTATTCTTAATGCGGTTACGAGTGAGAGCCGACGCTGATTTCCGGAGGTAAAAATGGATAGTGCAATTGAAACAAAATTCATGCTGCTTATGACAGGAATCAATACAAGAGAGCAGCAAAAGGCAGCGCTTTCACTGGCAACTACGCTAAGATTGCGCGGTATTATGAGTGTCTTTGCTCTTGCACAGGGATCTCTTTTTACCAAAATCTTTGCTGAAAGAGGTTACGAAGTTATTTCTATTTCCGGTTTTCCACAGTCCAAAGGTCTGCTTTCAAAAATTGTCAGAGCTTTGAAAATGCAGTCATGCGCTCAGGAGGCAGCACGGATTCTTAAAGTTAAAGGTATAAATGCGGTTTTAAGTTTCGGCGGATTCTCTGCTTATCCTTTTCTCGAAGCTGCTTCAAAGATAAACGGCATAAAAATTATGCTGTTTGAAGGAAATTTCGAAATTTCAAAATGCGGTGAAGATTTTATGAAAAAGGCCGACAGGATATATTTCCCGTTTGAAGCGATGCAGGAAAATATAGACTATGAATTCTACAAAAAGTCTTTTGTTGTAGGAATTCCTGTCGACAGAGAGGTCCTCAAAGCTGAGCCTGCTGAAATTCTGACGAAAAAGAAAAAACTTGTTATTCTTACATGCAAAAAAGAGACTAAGGACATAAATTCGACAATTCGTGAACTAATAAACAAATATCCCGAAATTACAAGAGATTTTTATATTATTCACGAAACGGGTGATCGTGAGATCGCAGCGATTAACAAATACTATGAAGCTCACAAAATAGAAAGCACCTGCGAAATGTTTTTCGATAACCGCGGTTCCTACTGCAAAATTGCCGACATTGTTATAGCCCGTCCTAACAGTGACATAATTGCCGAGCTTATCGCTTTAAAAAAGCCGGCAATTTATCTGCCTCTTCCGAAAAACAAGGATTACTTCCAGAAGCAGAACGCTGTTTTTATGGCTAAAAAAAGTATGGGATACATTGTCGAAGACGCAAAGAGTGTCAATTCTGCGGTCAGGATAAGAAAACTTTACTCTTACCTCAATTCGTACCTCAAAAATGAAGATAATATGAAAAGAAATATGGCTGAACTTGATTTCGAGAATGCAGCTGCCAGACTTGCTGACGATATAGAAAAGATTTTGAAAAGCGGAAAAAAATAAATGCATATTCATTTTATGGGCATAGGCGGAAGCGGTGTCAGCGGTTTGGCGACTGCCGCTAAATCTTTCGGATACACGGTCAGCGGCTGTGATCTTAAGGAAAGTTCGTTTCTCAAAATGGTCAGAGGACAGGGAATCGACTGTATGATAGGACATGACGCATTGCATATTGACAGTGTCGATATTCTTGTCCGCTCAAGTGCCGTTCCGCTTGACAATCCTGAGGTGGCTGCTGCTCTTAAAAAAGGGATTAAAGTCGTGACTCGCGGCGAGTTTCTGGCGATTCTGCTTGAAAACAAACACAAAATCGGTATCGGAGGCAGTCACGGCAAAACTTCGACTACATGGATGATTTATTCTATCCTTTGTTCAGCTGGTGTCGAGGCTTCGGTCTATGCAGGCGGAAAAAGCGGCGGTAAAACAAGTGTTTCTGCCGGCGAGCCTTACGTTGTCGAACTTGATGAAAGTGACGGATCAATTTTCAAAATGAAGCCGGATTTGCTTGTTATAACAAACCTTGAATTCGAGCATGCCGATTTTTATAAAACTCCGGCAAATATGCTGAAATCTTTCGAGCGTTATCTGCTTTCAGAAAGACCGGAAAGTCTGATAATCGGGCGCGGCTACGACCTCAGTGACAAACTTTTCGGGATGTTTTCGCCGCTTTCTTTTCCGACTCACGATGAAATAAGGCACGGCAATGGTTTTGAGAACAGAGACCAACACAATTTCTACATAAAAAACGGCGAACTTTTCTTCATTTCGGGTGAGAGAGAGATTTATGTCGGAGACGTTGCCGAACCGGCGCATGTTCTACAGAACCGCTCGGCCGCGCTTCTTGCCGCTTCAGTCTATCTTGCTAAAACAGGAAAAACTTTGCCGAAGACTGACCGCGAATTCTGGAAAAATGTGCCGAAAGTTGACAGAAGATTCCAGAATGTCGGAACTTGGCACGGAATGACTTTAATTGACGATTATGCGCACCATCCGAGCGAGGTCCATGCTCTCATCGAGCAGGCAGAACACGAGTTTAAGAACTTCTGCCTTGTTTTCCAGCCTCACAGAATTTCGAGATTCACCGCTTTTTACGACAAATTCAGGGAAGTTTTGAAAAATGTCGGAACTCTGATTGTGCTTCCGGTTTATTCTGCAGGGGAAAAATGCGACGGCAGGGCTTCAAAAGAGCTTTATGAAGAACTTAAATGCGGGAACGACTTTGTTTTTTATGCTGAAAATATAGATAAAGCGGCTGAAATTATCATGGAAAATGAAAAGAGATTCCATGCTTCGGCAATAGTTTCTGTCGGTGCGGGCGATGTAAACACGATTTTCGCAAAACTTATGAACGGGGAGAGCAGGTGAAGTTCAAGAAACGCGCCAACATAGGAGATTTTCTTACGATAAGAGTTAAAGATGCTGTCTGTGATCTCTATTTCCCCGAAATTATTGATGATCTTGTTCGATTCACCTCTGAATTCAAGGATTACAGAATTCTTTCCGGCGGCAGTAATATAATTGCTGGAGACGTGAAAAAGCCTGTGCTTTACATGGGTAAGGCGATATCGACAAGCGATACCGATGATGTAGACGAATATCTGGTCAAAACTTTTATGCCTTCCTGGGTAAGCAATGCGGCACTGCTTGACTATTCGATAAAGAACGGACTTTCCGGTGTTGAGTTCCTCGCAGGTATTCCGGGAAATCTAGGCGGTGCGCTTTACGGAAACGCGGCTCCGGCAGGTTCTTCGTGGGATGATGTTGTCGGGGTCATCTATGTGATTCAGGACGGTAAGGTTTTCCCGTTTATACCGAAATACAGCTACCGTTCACTCGACAACAAGCCTGAAGGATGTTTTGTTATTTACGGAGCTGAGCTGATTTTGACAAAAGATACTTCCGAAAACGTACGCAGCAGGATTCTGGAGTTCCTTTCAAAAAGGATAAAAATAAAAGGGCACAGTGCCGGATCACTTTTTAAAAATCCCAAGGACGGCAAGGCGGGATACATGCTTGACCAGTGCGGAATGAAAGGTTTTTCTGTCGGCGGGGCTAAACTCAGTGACAACCACGCGAACATAATTTTAAATACAGGAGAAGGAACTTTCGACGATTTCTGCCGTTTGAAAGATATTGCGATAGAAAGAGTCCGCGAAAAATTCGGTGTTACTTTGGAACCTGAAGTACAGTTTTGGTATGATTGATTTTTATGGGGGGAGATATGAAACTTGACAAAAACATGAGGATTGCGGTTATCGCCGGCGGAATGTCGGACGAACGTGAAGTCAGCCTTGTTACCGGAAATATGCTTTACAAAACATTGTGCGAAGGCGGCTACACCAACGTGAAGTTCATTGATGTCGGTTTCAATCTTGACAAGGAACTCCGTGAATTCATGCCTGATGTGGTTGTAAATGGTCTTCACGGCAGATACGGCGAGGACGGAACTGTTCAGGGACTTCTCGAAATGATGAAAATCCCTTACACAAATTCGGGAGTTACTGCAAGTGCGGTCGGTATGGACAAGCTGATCTGCCGCGCGGTTATGAAAGATTGCGGTATAAATGTTGCGGAAGGAAAAACGATTGAAGCTGCACCTGAAATGGAAAAACCTTACGAGTTTCCGTTTGTAGTTAAAGATCCTGTGAACGGTTCGAGCCGCGGTGTTTATATTGTTAAAAACGAAGAAAGCTGGGAAAACGCGAAAAAAGAGCTTAAACCTTCAAAAAGGTATCTCTGTGAAAAGTTTTTCAAAGGGCGCGAAGTTAATGTCGCTGTGCTTGAAAACAAGGTCCTCGGCGATGTCGAGATTACTCCGGCGAACGAGTTCTACGATTTTGACGCGAAGTACAACAGTGACAAGACAATATACACAGTTCATCCTGATATAAGCGAAACTGCAAGGGAGAAAATCTCTGATGCCGCTTTGAAACTGCACATTGCGTTAGGCTGCAAAGGTGTTACAAGAAGCGATTTTATCGTGAGAGGAGACGATTACATCATGCTTGAAATCAACACTCTCCCAGGAATGACAGGACATTCGCTTGTTCCGATGATTGCGAAATATCGCGGAATAGGTTATCTTGAACTTATTGAAACCCTTATTTCAGAGTGCTTGAGCGCAAAATGAAAAAAATTCTCGGGATATTGAGCGCTATAGGATATCTGCTTTGCACCTATCTGTTTGTTTCGCTGTTCGCTGCGGTTTTCTGCTTTGCGGGAGACGCCTTCGAAACATTCAAAAACAGCGACAAGATGCTCATTACTCCTGAAAATGTGGAAATTGCAGGTAATGAACATCTGAGCAGGGAAGATATTCTTTTTGTAGCCGGCCTTGATAAGAAAATCAGTTTTTTTGATGCTGACAGCAAAAAGATGACCTTGAATCTTTCAACTTGCGGATGGGTTAAAAAGGCTTTTGTCGAGAAGTTTTTTCCGAACTCGGTTAAGATACATATAGAAGAATTTAAACCTGCGATGGTTGTTACCAGCAGAAAGAAATCGTTTGATTCTGATAAAGATTCCTTTATGCCTTGGTTTTCCGATGCCGACGGAATATTGTTCAAAAAGGCTCTTTCCCGTGAAATTCCGAAAGACATGCCTGCGTTTTATCTGAAATATTCCACTCCTGAAGAGGAGAAAAAACGTGCTGAAAAGATAAAAAATGCAATATTTATTGCTGAAAAATGGAAAGATACGGATTCGCTTTGCCAGCTTAAAAGCATAAGTTACGAGTTCCTTGCCGGATATTCGATATCATGCGCTCTTGAAAAAAAGCGTTTGGAGGCAGTCATTCATCTCAAAGAAGACGCATCCGGTGACGAGTGGGTTAAAATGATTCGGAAAACCTCCGGCACGATAGGAGAACTGCTTGCCAAAAGTCAGTGGGTGCGGGAATATGATTTTGACAAAGTGAAAAATAGTTTCGGTGAAACGGAATTTGAAATTATATTCGGCAAACTTGTCAGCATAAGGAAGGAGGATAAGGATGGCTAAAAGCAATGCGATGATTGCTGCCCTTGATATAGGTACAAAAAGTGTCACGACGCTTGTTGCTCAGAAGAACGATGAAGGAGTTTTTTCCATTATCGGAAAAGGTGTTTTCGAGAACAACAAAGGTCTGATCGCCGGTGACGTGGTTGACGTCCAGGCTACGGTGGCAGCAATACGCGAATCGGTTGCAGAAGCTGAACAGATTTCATCGAAACGCATAAAGAAGGTCTTTGTCGGTGTTTCGGGTGAAGGTATCCGTTCAATAAACAGTCATGGAGTCATTCAGGTCCGCGGTCAGGAAATTGCCAAGACAGATGTTAACAGGGTTATAGAACAAGCAAAAATTATTACTTTGCCTGACGACAGGGAGATTATAAGTGTCGAAATAGGAAAATATACTGTTGACGGCAAGCCAGGCATTGTGAATCCCATAGGAATGGCATGCAGAAGACTTGAGGTTGACGTTCTGATAATAACGATGCCTAAGACGATGTGCAGAAATCTTTACAAGGCTGTCGAAGACGCAGGATTTTTTGTAAACGGTGTCGTTGTAAGTGCCATTGCTTCAAGCTGGGCTGTTCTTGAAGAAGACGAGAAGAATCTCGGTGTTGCGATGGTGGATATAGGTGACGGTGTAGCCGATATCGCAATTTATTACAACGGAGACCCTGTTTATGTTGCGGTAATGCCTATGGGCGGTAAATTTATCACCGACGATATAAGCAAAGTCATGAAAATTCCGCCTGCGGAGGCTGAAAAGATAAAATGCAAATACGGTAATGCGCGTCCTGAATATGTATCAGATGCTGAAGTGTTTGAGACTTTTGTCATCGGTACGAATGCGCAGACGACCAAAAAGGTCAAACAACTTGCGACTGTAATAACTCCGAGGATAGAGGAGATTCTTATAGAGATTAAAAAGAAACTCAGGGAAAGCCAGAAGGAAAGCCTTATTCAGTCTGATATCGTTATTACCGGCGGAACGGCCAAACTGAAGAACATTCAGTGCGTAACGGAAGATACTTTGGAGCAGACGGTAAGGATCGGAATTCCGAAGATAGATGATCCAGGCAGCGGATTGAATGATGTTCTGAGTTCACCTACATTTGCTACGGCAGTAGGAATAATCAGGCATTTTTCAGGACGCAGACAGCTGGAAATTGCAAAAAGAAACGGGTTTTGGGCGAAAGTGGCCGATATTTTTAGAAATTTTTTCGAGTAGGAGAGTTTGATGAGCGGAAAGGATGACACTGTAAAAATTGCAGTTATCGGTGTGGGCGGCTGTGGCTGTAATGCAGTAAAGATGATTGAAGAAGAGGCAAGTGCTAATGACGAGTCAGTGTTTAAAAACAGCAACGTCAAGATAGTTGCTGCCAATACTGATGCGCAGGTTCTTGCCCAGCTTAGTGAAGTTGACCAGATACAACTTGGTCCCAAACTTACAAAAGGGCAGGGCGCAGGCGGCAATCCAGATTGCGGAAGAGATGCAGCGATAGAGAGTCAGGTTGATATATTTTCATCTTTTGAAAATCACGATATGGTTTTTCTGACTGCCGGAATGGGAGGCGGAACAGGTACAGGAGCCGCACCGGTTATCGCTAATGCCGCAAAAAAGAATGGTATCCTTACGGTCGGTATTGTAACGAAACCTTTCTCTTTTGAAGGCAATCAGAAGATGAAAAGTGCAGAAAACGGAATAGAAGAACTCAAAAAAAATGTTGACGCTCTTCTTGTTGTTCCGAACGATACTCTTCTCGAAATTGCAGGTGATGAAGACGATACAGTTGATATGTTTAAAAAGCCCAATGAAATTCTTATTTATGCCGTCAGAAGCATTTCTGAACTCATAATCAAAACGGGTATCGTAAATATCGATTTCGCCGATGTCAGAAATACCATGCGTGATATGGGAATCGCAGTGATCGGTTTTGGAACCGCAACGGGCGAACATGCTCCGATAAACGCCGTAAAAGACGCTCTCAACAATCCGCTCCTGAAGAATTTTACTATAGAAGGAACCAAAAAAATGCTGATTTATTTCAGCGGAAATACAAAAATGAAAGAATTTAACGAGGCCTGTGCTTATCTTGAGGGTTTGCGTGACAAGAACGCCGAGTTCAAATTCGGTCTTTTTGTAGATAAGAACAAGACTGATGTTTCTGTACTCATCGTTGCTGAAGCGCACGAAGCTGTAGCCAACGACAAAAAAGAGTGTAAAAAAGAGAAGGATGACGATCAGAGCACTGTTTTGGAAGCAGGAACGAACACGCGTATCGCTGAAGATGTCATCATTGAAGTACAGAAACCGGTATTCGATGCCAAAGACACAATAGCTGCTACATTTTCAAAGGAAATTCCATCCGAACCAAAAAGCCTTGAAATCAGGGACACCAAGCCGTTTTCCTTCAAAGACGAAACTGTAGCCGTATTTATTCCTGAAAACGATATTGACCAGAATGACAGAAGCATTCCTACAGTTCTGCGCAAAGCTTCAAAGGCAGAGAAAGAAAAGATTCAAATTTCTCTTAACGAATATATCACGAAATAAATAGAGTCATTATTGCAAGTCTGTCTTTTATTCAGACTTTTTCATTTTTTTGATGATACCGAAATAAATGTGGATCGTCGTAAGGAAAAATACCGGAATAATAAAAGCTGCCGTTATGAGATATCCGAAAAGAATTGCCGCAGGTCCGATAACCGCAAGAACAAAGTATGCAAACAGGTAGAAATCACGGCGCGAGCAGTATTTGAGGAAGTTCAGAAGATCCATTTTCTGGTAAATCGGCGCGGTCAGATCAACTCTTCTGACAACTTTCTCCTTTTTCTCGAACCAGAATGTAAAAGCGTAGATGTTTGTCGTTTTTCTGATGACTATCACATCGAAATAACTAACAAAATTGTGGTACCAGTTGATTGCGATGGAAAGCCATGCAATCCAGATCGGCCAGGTTTCAAGGTAAGGCTGCAGCCACGCGATCTGTGTCGGATTTGCCGTGTAGTAGCGGGCGAGACCGTATCCGAGACCCAGCGTGATCGAGGAGTTTACAAACGAGTCTCCTACCGTGTCAAGCCACTGCCCGAATTTACTTGTCTGGTAGGTGAGACGCGCGACTTTTCCGTCGCAGTCGTCAAGCATTGAGGCAATCTGCACGCAGAGAGTGCCGAGAACCAGAGCCCAGTATGTGCCGCGGTAAGCGATAAAGCCAGAAAGAACTCCGATAATTATCGAAAGCCATGTAACCATGTTCGGCGTGAAATGGAAAGGAATCCACACGTTTCTGACGAGAAAAATTCCGGCAACCATATTGAGTGAACGCGAAATCAAACCGTCGGTAGGCTGTTTCATCACATTGAAAAGTTCGGTGTCGAGTTCTCTTTTCTTCTCTTTGGAATCAACGACGACTCTGTAACCCGGGCCGGTGAAAGTTGCCGTTTTTTCCGGGAAAACGCCGTTCTTCAAAAATTCCGAAATCTCGTCTTTGTGAAGTTCTGCCTTGCACAGAGCGAACATTCCTCCTTTTTCGAAGCGGTCTTCGTCAGCTTCGAAATACTGCTGCTGAACTGCAAGCGGATGAATAAAAAAAGCTCCGTTCACAAACATCCAGCTGCCCGAAAACTCCCGGTTTGTGTTTTCATCAACAAAAACAACCTCTTTTGCGCCGTAACCCTGCGCGATGCGGAACTGCCTGTCAATAAGCGTGAGTCCGAGAAGTTTTTCATTTAAATCGTAAGGAACATTCTTTCCGTTGTAAATCGCGACTGAAAAATCCATAAATGCCTCCTAACACACGGATTTGATTATGCCTTTCCGGCACTTCCGAGAACGTTGATGTTTTTGTGCTTGTAAAGCTCTTTGAGTGCATCACGCGCAGGTCCCAAATATTTTCTCGGGTCAAATTCCGCCGGTTTCTCGGCAAGGACTTTTCTTACTGCAGCAGTCATTGCAAGTCTGCCGTCGCTATCGATATTGATTTTGCAGACAGCACTTGCCGCAGCTTTGCGGAGCTGTTCTTCGGGAATGCCTATCGCGTCTTTGAGTTTTCCGCCGTAAGTATTGATTATCTTTACTAAATCCTGCGGAACTGAAGA
>DBYV01000048.1:0-146 GCA_002310995.1 bacterium UBP6_UBA1177
AAATTCGCGACAAGCGGAAAGAAAGTAAGAAAGAAAGATCTCGGAATGATCTCGATGACTTACGGTTACATCTACGTTGCAAGCGTTGCAATGGGCGCAAACCACGACCAGCTTGTAAAGGCTATGACCGAAGCTGAGAAATACAA
>DBYV01000048.1:163-5289 GCA_002310995.1 bacterium UBP6_UBA1177
GACATGTCGCACAGCCAGAACGAAGAAAAACTCGCGGTCGAAGCTGGCTACTGGCCACTTTACAGATTCAATCCGGAACTCAGAAAGGAAGGAAAGAATCCGTTCCAGCTTGACAGCAAAGAGCCGACCCGCGATCCGCAGGAACTCCTTGACAGAGAAGTACGCTTCAAATCACTCACCAAACTCTTCCCGAACGAAGCTGCAAAACTTCACGCTATGCTCAAGGCTGACCTCAAAGATCGTTACGAGAGACTCAAAAAACTCAACGACAACGATATTCTTTAATTGACCTCCCCCCTTTTTCCCCTCTCCAGTGTAGCGAGTGGAAATAAGGAAAGGGACTTTACGCGGGGGCTTCGGCCCCCGTTTTTTTTGACCTCACTAAATGTAGCGGATCGCCTGCATTGTCGGCATGCAGTCGGCTCGACTGCACTTATTCCCGTTATGTTGAGCGGCGCGAAACATCTTAGAAAACTTGCTATCACCTTGAAATTCCCTAAAATATCGCAGTTTTTTGTTAGTAAGGAGATTTCAATGAACGAACAGCCCAATGAACTTGATTCAATGTGCGGCATTTCAGATGACGAGCTGACAAAACGCTTCAAGGAAGCCGTCAGAATCGACAATGAAATCAAGCGCATAAAAGGCACTCCTATCGCCGGGTACGACGCTGAAAAGAATGAAGCCTATCTGGAATACGCCGACGGTCACAGAGAATATATCCATGCAAAATCAGAAGAAGCCTGAAATAATCGTTTTCGCCGGTCCGAACGGCAGCGGAAAATCAACAATCACGCGATTCGCAAAAGTTATCGAGCCTTATATCAACGCCGACAACATCAAAAGCGTCAATCACTGCTCCGATCTTGAAGCGGCACAACTTGCAGAAAAAATGCGCGAAGAAGCCTTGTCCGAGCAAAAAAGTTTTACCTTTGAAACAGTGCTTTCCACAGAAAGAAACCTGAATCTGCTCAAAAAAGCAAAGGAACAAGGCTATTTCATCCGTTGCATTTATGTCCTGACCCGTAACTGCAATATCAACATTGCCCGTGTAAAATCACGCGAAGCAAACGGCGGTCACGGAGTTCCCGAAGAAAAAATCGTTTCACGCTATAAAAAGGCTCTCGCTCTCATTCCAGAAATCGTAAAAGTCTGCGATATCGTTCATATTTATGACAACTCGACAGTTCCCTTCAGAATATTCAAAAAACGCAAAACAGAGTTTTTTTTCTGGCCTAACGAATACTGGTCTGAGAGCAAAATCAAAGAGTTGGTGAAACTCTGAGCCATTCCTGCAAAAACTTGCCTTTCAAGAATTTTGAAGAATTTCCGTAGAAATTTGGTTTAAAATTACAGGTGTTTGAAACTTCTGATTCCGGTGAATACCATCGGAATACCGTGTTCGTTGCAGGCATCAATCGATTCCTGGTCACGCACCGATCCGCCGGGCTGGATTATCGCCGTGATTCCGACTGAAGCCGCTCTGTCGACACAGTCTCTGAACGGGAAGAAGGCGTCGCTTGCCATTACGCAGCCTTCAACGGGCGACTGAGATTTCTTGATTGCGATATCAAGGGAATCAATCCTCGACATCTGCCCTGCCCCGACACCGACCGTTGCGCCGTTTCTTGCGATAAGGATCGCGTTGCTCTTTATAAATTTGACCATGTTCTGCGCGAAAAGGAGCTCTTTGATCTGCTCGGGAGTCGGCTTTTTCTCGGTTACGAACTGAAGGTCAGCTTCGGTGATGACACGTCTGTCAGCCGTTTCGACAAGGACTCCGCCCGAAATTTTCTTGAGTTCGATATCCATTGCAAAATTCTGCGCGAATTCCCCTACTTCGACAAGTCTGATGTTTTTCTTCTTGCTCAGAAGTTCCTTCGCTTCGGCTGAAAATGCCGGTGCGACGATAGCTTCGACAAAAAGTTCCTTCATTATTTTAGCGGTTTCAAGGTCAAGGGTCTTGTTGACCGCGATGATCGATCCGAATGCGCTGACAGGGTCGCATGCAAGAGCTTTCGTGTAGGCTTCGGTCAGAGTCGAAGCGACCGCCGCGCCGCACGGATTCGTGTGTTTTACTATCGCGACCGCCGGTTCGGTGTAGCCGCAGACAATGTTTTTCGCCGCTTCAAGATCCATGTAGTTGTTGAAGGAAAGCTGCTTTCCGTGAAGCTGCTCTGCAAGCGCGAGAGTTCCCTTCCCAGCCTCGCTATCGATATAAACAGAGGCTTTCTGGTGCGGGTTTTCGCCGTAGCGGAGAGTCTCTTTCTTGACGAACTGCATCGAAAGAAATTCGGGATCCTCGCTTGTTTTTTCGCCGCAGCAGTCAACTGTCGAAAGGTATGAAGCAATGTAACTGTCATAAGCAGCGGTAAGCCTGAAAGCCTTGGAAGCAAGTTTAAATCTTGTTTCAAGCGAAATTTCGCCGTCAGATGCCTTCATCTCGTCAAGTATAGCCGTATAATCATCGGGAGAAGTAACGATAGCGACATCTTTGAAGTTTTTCGATGCGCTGCGAACCATCGAAGGACCGCCGATATCGATGTTTTCGATTATGTCGGCAAAAGATTTACCGCTTTCGACTGTCTTTTTGAAAGGATAAAGGTTTACAACGACCATGTCAAACATCGTGATGCCGTGATCAGCAGCGGCTTTCATGTGGTTTGCGTCGTCTCTGCGCGCCAGAATTCCGCCATGGATTTTCGGATGAAGCGTCTTCACACGGCCGTCCATCATTTCGGGAAAACCGGTATAATCCTCGATTTTCGTTACGTTTATTCCGTTTTCGGCAAGCATTTTGCAGCTTCCGCCGGTAGAAAAGATCTTAACGCCGACCTTGTCAAGTTCTGACGCGAAATCAACAAGTCCAGTCTTGTCAAAAACACTGATGATAACATTTTTGATTTTTGCCATTGTCTCCTCCTTTTTCAATAAAAAAAATCATCGGCTTAATAGCAAAAGTGCGATTTAATGCAAATTTTTTATTCCTTTTTTCAAGCGGTTGAGACCGTCTTCAAGAATAATTTCAGGACACGCGATATTCATTCTGAGAAAATATTTGCCGGCTTCTCCGTAGATACTTCCCGCCGTGAGGAAAAGTCCTGTTTTTTCCCTTATTTTCGCTGCGACTTCAGTGCTTTCCATGCCGGTTTTCGAAATATCGAGCCACAAAAGATAAGTTGCGTCGCTTTTAACTACAGAAATTTCCGGGATCTCGTTTTTAACGAACTCATAGACTCGTTTTCTGTTTTCAGAAATGTAGCCGCGAAGCGCGTCAAGCCATTCTCCGCCTTCAGAAAATGCAGCGATCGCAGCAATGCAGGCGAAGGAGTTTGGCTCGGCAATTTCGTCCGTGTTGAGAGCGCGCCATACTTTGTGGCGAAGAAGCGGATTTTCGGCATAAACCGCCGCGCTTTTCATTCCAGCCATATTGAAAGCCTTTGTCGGAGCGATGCAACTTACGGAAATTTCGCGACATACTTCAGAAACCGAGGCAAAGGAAACATAATTTTTCCCCGGCTCAGTTATATCGCAGTGAATCTCGTCGGAAACCACCGTGACACCGTGTTTTTTCGCGAGATCTCCGACTTTTTCAAGCGTTTTTCTGTCCCATATCTTTCCTGCCGGATTCTGCGGATTGCAGAGGATCATCAAAGTCGTCTGAGGATCCGAAAGTTTCTTTTCAAGATCGTCGAAATCCATGCTGTATCTGCCGTTTTTGTAGATAAGCGGGCTTTCGAGAACGCGGCATCCGTTGTTCAGGACACTGTTGAAAAAAACATTGTAGACCGGAGTCTGGATAACGACATTTTCATTCGGAGTCGTGAGTTTCCGCACGATCGATGAAATCGCTGGAACTACGCCTGTGCAGAAGACAAGCCCCTCTTTTTTCATTTTGAAATCATGGCGCGTTTTCCACCAGTTCGTATAGGCTTCATACCACTCGTCAGGAATTACGGAATAGCCGAAGACACCGTGGTCCATCCTATTTTTTATAGCTTTCTCAATTTCCGGAGCAAGCCTGAAATCCATGTCCGCGACCCACATCGGAAGCTCGTTTTTTCCGACATTCCACTTTACCGAATCGGTTCCGCGGCGGTTTATAACAGCATCGAAATCGTATTTCATGTTTACCTCAGCCACTCCGGCTTTTCTGAATGTTTTTCAATATTTCTGCAGATAATTTTTGTCTTTGACGGGTCGGTTTTATCTGGTTCGATTATAAGTTCACCGATTTCTTCTGCCTTTATCGTTCCGGATGACGGATTTAGAATACTTTCTACTTTTGTCGTAATATCGGCATCGACTGAAGAATATTCAAAAGCAAGCGTCGTGTTCAGAAGTTTGCAGTTTTTCATAACCAATTTTCCGATATAGCACATCCCCTGAAGGCTTTCGATAGTGCAGTTTATCAAAGTAAGATTTTTCGAGTTCCAGCCCAAATATTCGCCCGAAATGAAGGAGTCGTAAACCTCGACATTCTCGCAGTTCCAGAAAGCGTCCTTTGAAAGAAGCGTCGAATTGCGTACGACAACGTTTTTAGCACCGTCGAAAGAGTAGTTTCCGTCAAGAGTAAGAGAAGAAACCTCAACATTTTCACAGTTCATCGCGAAGTAGTTTCCTTTTGCCGTGACATTTTTCATTTTTATGTTCCTGCAGCTCCAGAGCGTCTCTTCGGCATTGGTGAAAGCGACGTTTTCAAGCGAAAGAGTGTCGCAGCGCCTGAAATTTTTCGGAGCCTGGATAACTGCTTTTTCAACCGAAACATTTTTGGAGTACCAAACTCCGGCACGCGCCATCTCAAACCATTTGCACTCCTTAGCCGTTACGTTTTCACAGTACCAAAGCGGGTATTTCCACTGAAAAAGAACATTTTCAAGTTCGATATCACAACTTTCCTTGAGCGGAGACTCCCCTTCACCGAAAACAGAGTCAGCAATCCGCAGATTACGGCTTCCCAAAAGGCTTCTCTCGCCTTTAAATAACTTTTGCACAATTTCTTCTCCCATTAGAAACCCCATCTCATTTTCAAATAAAGAATCGCGACTTAATAGCAAAAGTGTGATTTAATGCAATTTTTTCTAGAGAAACTAAAGAAATTAGGGAGTTTAGGGATCTTTGGTTCC
>DBYV01000005.1 GCA_002310995.1 bacterium UBP6_UBA1177
GATTCCGAAATGCCGAACCACATCACCACGATGGATATCGCGAAAGCACTCATCGACCGCGGCTACCATCCGCCGACAGTCTACTTCCCGCTCATCGTTCACGGCGCACTCATGATCGAGCCCACCGAAAGCGAAAGCAAAGAGACTCTTGACGAGTTCATCGAAGCAATGATCGACATCGCCGAAACAGCAAAAACCAATCCTGAAAACATCCTCAACGCTCCGCTTAACACTGCTATCAGCCGCCCGGATGAAACCCTCGCGGCAAGGAAACCTGTGCTCAAGTGGCAACATTAACTTCAAAGGGCGGCCTTCGGGCCGCCTTTTTTTATCTTGTGACAACGTGACGACGTAACGCCGTTACGACAATTTTGAAAAAATTCTGTAATTCGTGTCGTCGAACGGCGGGCAGTATACCGCGAATTCGATCATCTTGAAGGCGTGTTCGTACTCTTTTGCAAGCGTAAGCATCACATCGGCGACTACGGCCGGGCTGTTTCTGAAGGCTCCGCAGCCGAAAGCTCCAAGAACAAGCACGTCGACTTTATTCTGCACGGCGACATCAAAAATCCTACGGTCGCGTTTTCTGTGAACGCTGGCAAGTTCATCATCAGAAAGCAGCAGTCTTTCTCTTCCGTCGCCGGAATTGTAGCGGTTGACCGGATTTTCGCGGAGATTCGGCGCGGCGCAGGTGATCACGTCGCAGTTAAACCAGTCGCTTTCCGCCATGCGCTCTGGATTTGACGAGTCCGTTTTGAACACAACGATATCAGGCGTGTAGAGAATATCGTCGTTGTGGATCGGGTTACGGCTTATTCTGTGCGGCTTGTAGAAGCGTTTCCAGTTTTCATCGGTATCGAGCGTAAAATAAAGCGTCGATACCAGGCACAAAGACTCTTCCTGCGCACTTGAACCGTTCACCACTCCGCCCCCGGGATTCGATGCGGAAGCGAAATTGAGCACGCAAAGCTTGTCGCCCTTTCCGGCGTAAGCGGAAGCAGCCTCGAACATGCGTTTTTTACTAACGATGATTTGTGCAGGCTCTTCAAAGCGCCTTATAAGACTTCCGTCCGGCACGGGATTGTTTTCAGCGATAAATTTTTGTGATTTAAGGCTTGCATCAACTGCTTCCTGCAGGCGTTTTGTGTTCTGAACAAGGTTCACGGTGTCTTCAAAAATAGATATGTTTTTTGGATTTGGCATATTTTCCTCCGAAAAAGTTCCGGAAATTGTAATCAAACTCAAAATCCGGTCAATATGCGTAAAATAACATCTTGACAACTGACTATTAAAAACAGAAAAATTTATTAAATAATTCTCATAAAAAACCAAAAAAGGCCTGGAATATTAAATCATTAAAGAATAAAAACTCGTATTGCAAAAATAGGATTTTCATGTAAAATAGATAGTCTTTTGCACCGGAGGTTTAATGAATTCAACAAAATTTCTGATTTTTGCCGCTGTTTTGAGTGCATTTTTTACCATTTCCGCAAACTGTATCCTTTTTATCGACCGTGACGGAGACGGTTTCGGCAGCGAAAAAGCAGTTTTTGACTACGACTGTTCCGAAGAAGACGGTGTTCCGACAGGTTATTCGCGCAAAGGTGGAGACTGCAACGACAACAACCGTTATGTCCACCCGAAAGCCGACGAACTCTGCAACGGGATTGATGACAACTGCGACGGCAAAATAGATCCTGAAAATTCCAAAGACTGCAACAAATACTACAAAGACCTTGATTATGACGGATCAGGAACAGACGAACACCGCTGTCTGTGCGTTTCAGAAGGCGATTTCCGCGCACTTGAAAGGGGCGACTGCAACGACAACAACCCAAAGGTGCATCCTGAAGCAAGAGAGATTTGCAACGATCTTGACGACAACTGCAACGGAGAAGTTGACGAAGGCGAAAATCTTACAGACTGCAGGCCGTTTTACCGCGATAATGACGGTGACGGATTCGGCATAGGCGACGACAGCAAGTGCCTATGCAAACCAACAGGGCTTTTCAGAGCTGACAAAACCGGCGACTGCAATGACAACAACCCCGAAATTTACCCTGGAGCCTACGAATATTTCGACAGACTTGACAACAACTGCAACGGTGTAATTGACGAAAATCCCGGCCATCTTCCGCCTCCGCCGCACAAAAAGAACTTCAAGCACTAAATTATTTACTAATTTTCTTTATTGAATTCGCAGAGTTTCAAAACTTTTTTGTACATTGCCTCAAATGAGGTGAAATTCAGCGACTGGTATCCGTCCGAAAGGGCGTTTGTCGGATTGTAATGCGTCTCGACGATAAGACCGTCAGCTCCGAGAACAACCGCAGCCTCTGAAACGGCCGGAACATATTTGAAACTGCCGACACTATGCGACGGGTCGAGGATAACCGGAAGATGCGTCAAACCTTTGATTATAGGAATCGCCGCAATATTCACAACGCTGCGGGTCGAATCATCGAAAGAAGTGATTCCGCGCTCGCACAAAATTATGTTTTCGTTGCCTTCCGCCATAATGTATTCTGCGCTTGACAGAAATTCGTCTATCGTGGCATTTGCAGAACGCTTGAGCAGAATCGGCTTGCTGCACTTGCCAAGCTCTTTAAGAAGCGCGAAATTCATCATGTTTCTCGCTCCCACCTGAATTATGTCAATATACTGCTCAAACAGATCAATATGTCTGACGTCAACTATTTCCGAAACAGTCTTCATGTTGTATCTTTTCGCCGCTTCGTTCAAAATTTTGACACCGTTTTCACCAAGCCCCTGGAAAGAGTAAGGCGAAGTTCTCATTTTGAATGTTCCGCCACGAAGGATTTTTACGCCAAGACCTGAAAGAAATGCAGCAATCTTATCAAGAGAATCAGCACTTTCAACACTACAAGGTCCTGATATCATTGTAAAATCATTGCCGATTTCGACTCCGTCGCCCAAATCGACGACACTCTTTTCTCGGTAATTTTTCGATGCCATATAATATGGTTTCGAAATGTTGATGATCTTCTCGACTCCAGGCAAAGACTTGAAACGCCCCATATCTGAAGTTGTAAGGTCTCCGGCAACCGGAATAAGCACATAACTGGAACCTTGCAGAACATAGAATGTCATGCCGTTCGCAAGCAAAGTTTCCTTTATATTGTCAATAAATTCCTCTTTTGTCCCTTTTTTTACAACAATAATCATTTTGCAAAACCTGCTGTTGATTTCATTTCAGCTATAATATCTTTCACGCAAACGCGCGATTCATTCAATAATTCAAAGAACTTGGTATCGTCGAGAGGAACTCTTTCAGCAGTTCCCTGAAGCTCGATTATATTGCCGTTTTCAGAAAAGACAAAATTAAAATCGGTGTCTGCCCGCGAATCTTTCTCGTAATCAAGATCCATAACTACTTTGCCGTCAATAACTCCGCCGCTGATGGCGCCGATCCAGTTTTTAAGCGGATTTTCGGGAACAACTCCCTCGTCAACCAGTTTTTTGCAGGCAATGGCAACCGCAAGCATTCCGCCGTTTACCGAAGCAGTACGCGTTCCTCCATCAGCCTCAAGAACATCACAGTCAATAAGCATAGTGATTCCGGGAATTTTTTCCAGATCGACTGCCATTCTGAGAGAGCGGCCGATCAAACGCTGGATCTCAGCAGTACGACCGGAAATTTTGCTTCTTTCACGGGCGCTTCTGACGTTTGTCGAGCCAGGAAGAAGCGAGTATTCGGCAGTAAGCCAGCCGCCGCTTTTGACATGCGGAGGAACTTTCATATCAAGAGAAAGCGCCGTTATAACCTTCGTGTTTCCCGAAACCGAAAGAACCGACGAATAAGGATTTTTAAGGTAATTTGTTATGAAAGAATGTTCTCTCATGGCTCCCCGAATATAAAAATTACTAATGTTTTTCAGACATTCTGTCAAGAACGACAATCGAAACAACTCCGACTATCATCAGTGCGATGCAGAGAAAGAAATATCCGCCGAATTCCGAAGGGAAAACATTCGCCTGCGAAACGATCTTCTCTTTTCCTCCGACCATTTCAACAATTGCTTCCCCTTTCCACGGCCAGATACTGCGCAGCGAACCAGCCATAAGACCAGTCAGGAACGCGAGCGTAACTGAGTGCCATTTATTGAGAAGCCAGTTGAAAAAGCGCGAAAATCCGACAAGACCCGCGCCGCAGCCGATGCAGAAAACTATGATTACCAGCATACTGTTGAGACTGAACGGATTTTTTACAGCTTCCATTATGTATTCGTACTTTTTAAGGACAAGCAGAATAAACGCGCCGCTTATACCTGGCAGAATCATCGCGCAGATACTGAAAACACCGCAGAGGAAGATGAACCAGAGACCGTCAGGAGTCTCGACAGGAATAAGCCCGACCAGAAAATACGCCGCAACCGTTCCTGCAAGTATCGAAATTACTTCTGGAATTTTCCATCTTATCGTTTTACCGACAACATAAATCGAAGCTGCGATAAGACCGTAAAAAAGGCTGTATGTCGGCTCAGGGCACTCATTGAGCAAAAACTTCATGACATGCGCCAGAGAAACTATTGCAACAGCGACTCCGAAGAAAAGAGCTACGAGAAAGCGCGTGTGAAGATGAGCAATAGCCCCTTTAAAATCAAAGGAAATGAGCTTTTTGACACAAACCGAGTCGAAAGACTTGATTGCAGCCAGCAGTTTTTCATAAATTCCTGCAATAAGTGCGATCGTGCCGCCGGAAACACCGGGAATAACATTCGCGGCACCCATACAAAGCCCTTTTATCGCAAGAATGACAGCCTCTTTCCAGGAATTAGGTCCCGGAGTCGCCATAAACGCTTCCTTAAAAGTAAGTTTTTCCATTTTACACCTTGATTTTATTAAGAATTTCATAATCGCTAAATTCGAGAGAAACAGGAGTTACCGTCGCACATCCGCGCTGGATTTCGCAGCAGTCGCTCCCTTCGATATCGGCAAACGAGAACTGGTTTCCACCGATCCAGACATACTCTTTTCCTCGCGGATCAACCCTTTTGACAACATCACCGCCGTAAAGCCTTTTGCCGAAAGGAACCCATTTTACAGGAACTTTTTTCGATACCGCGATAGTCTCAGGAATGTTGATGTTGAAAAGTCGAGGATTACTGTAAAGCTCGGATTTTCCTACAACTTTTTCAATTTCAGGAAGAATTTCGTCAAAAAAGAAGTCGGCGCAGATTGCGAAAGTCTCGTTTTTAAATGCCGCGAAATCGGTGATGTAAAGCGAAACCGCGAACGAAGTAACACCGTGATAAAATGCTTCCATAGCCGCCGAAACGGTTCCGGAATAAGTGAGGTCGTCGCCTAAATTCCCTCCTTTGTTGATGCCCGAAACAGCAAAAAGCGGTTTTTCGTCAATCAGAGCATTTATACCGACATAAACCGCATCAGTCGGAGTTCCGTTTACTGCAAAACGATTTTCAGCAAATTTTGAGACACGGAGCGGAGCACCTAAAGTTATTGAATGACCGGCGCCGCTCTGCTCGTTCAAAGGAGCGGAAATAAAGCATGAAAGATTTCTCTTAGATGCGGAAAATTCCAATGCCGACAAACCTGCGGCATAAATTCCGTCATCGTTTGTGAGAAAAATCTTTTTCATTATAAACAAAAAATGGTCGGGATGACTGGATTTGAACCAGCGACCACCTGAACCCCATTCAGGTACGCTACCCAGACTGCGCTACATCCCGACCTATAAGGAACAACTACTTGTTGTTGAGCCTGTCTTTCAGCACCTGGCTGTGATGGAAAGTCGCAACTCTTCTCTTGCTGATTGTCAAAGGTTTTTTGGTCTGAGGATTACGGCCTCTTCTCTCTTTCTTTTCTTTAACAGAGAATTTGCCGAAACCGCTGAGTTGGATCTCGCCCTCTTTTGCGAGAGTATTTTTCAGTTCTTCAAAGAACATGTCAACAAGTTCGGAAGCATCCTTCTTGTCAATTTTCATCTGCTCGTAAACAAGGTCTGCAAGTTCAACTTTTGTTACACTCATATTTTCCCCCAAATAAATTAGTTAGCGCCTTTGGCTTCTTCAATGATTCTGTCGAAAGCTTTCGGATCTTCGACTGCGAGATAAGCAAGAACCTTTCTATCGATGTCGATATTGGCCTTGTGAATCAATCCCATAAATGCTGAATAGGAAAGTCCTCTTTCTCTGACTGCAGAATTTATTCTTGTGATCCAAAGTTTTCTGAAATCTCTCTTTTTGAGTTTTCTGTGAGCAAACGCATAAGCCCATCCTCTTTCAACTGTTTCCTTTGCGACTCTGTATCTTCTTGATCTTGCCATATAGTTGCCTTTTGCGGCTTTGAGTATCGTCGCTCTTCTTCTATTGGCTTTAAATCCTCTTTTTACTCTCATTTCTGTCTCCTATTCCTATTAAAGATACGGAAGAAGTTTCTTCATCTGCGGAATATCGCAGGTCTCAATGTAAGCGCCCTTTCTCAAATCTCTTTTTCTCTTACGGGTCTTCTTCGTAAGGATGTGGCTTTTGAAAGGATGCCATCTTTTCATTTTACCGCTGCCGTTCGATTTAACTCTTTTCGCTGCAGCTCTATTAGTTTTCATTTTAGGCATAACAAATTCTCCTTAATTTTTCTGCGCTACCAACATTGTCATTTTTTTATTTTTAACAACACTATCCAATTCTATCGCGAGCTGATCTTCTCCTCCGAGTTCCTTGACGATAACATTAAGATTTTCCAACGCTTTTTCAGCAAACATTATTTCTCTGCCTCTGAAAAAAACAGTGAATTTGACCTTATTTCCATCCTCAAGGAATTTTTTGGCCTGACGAATTTTCGTCATAAGGTCGTGCGTATCGGTATTCGGACGGATCTTGAGCTCCTTAATCTCGATAACAACCTGATTTGCTTTTGCTTTTTTAGCCTTTTTCTTTAACTTGTAAAGATGCTTTCCGAAATCCATTATCTTGCAGACAACAGGATCCGTGTTTGGGGAAACACAGACGAGATCCAGCCCAAATTCTCTCGCTTTTTCCAAAGCGTCCCTTCTTGCAAGAACACCCAGCACTTCGCCTGTCGGGGCAATCACTCTCATTGAAGAGGCTTTGATAGTCTCATTTACGAGACCAGCAGGTGCAGGCTGTGCCGAATTGCCTGATTCCGGCTTAGCAGGCTTCATCAATAGTAAACTCCGTTGTAATTTTCCGAGTTTAACTTAGCCAAGAAATCTTCCGTTGCAAAAGTTTCCTGCTCTCCGCCTCTCTTTCTGACCGTAATAGCCTTAAGATCGGCTTCGTTATCGCCTATTACAACGATGTAAGGAACTTTCTGAACAGACCATTCGCGAATTTTATAGCCAACTTTTTCGTTTCTGTCGTCAAGTTTTACCCTAATTCCATTCGCAACAAGTTTCTGAACAAATTTGTCAGCAGTTTCAGCATGTTTTTCAGAAACAGGAAGAACAGCAACCTGAACTGGAGCAAGCCACATCGGGAACGCGCCTTTGAAGTGTTCGATAAGAACGCCGAAGAAACGCTCGATCGAACCGAGAAGTGCCCTGTGGAGCATTATCGGGCGGCGTTCCTGACCGTCTTCGCCGACGTATGAAATATCGAATCTTTCCGGAAGGTTGAAATCGACCTGAACCGTGGAAAGCTGCCAAAGTCTGCCGATCGAATCGGTGACGTTCACATCGATCTTCGGGCCGTAAAACGCGCCGTCGCCTTCCTGAATCTCCCACGGAAGACCTGAAGCGTCAAGAACTTTCTTCAACGCGTCTTCAGCCTTATTCCAAACTTCCAGCTCACCGACATACTCTTTCGGACGGGTGCTGAGGAAAACTTTGAATTTCTCGAATCCGAAATTTCTCAGCATGAAAAGCGCAAAATTGAGAACCCGCTCAATCTCGGACTCAAGTTGGTCGAGCCTGCAGAAAAGGTGCGCATCGTCCTGTGTGAACCCGCGGACGCGCTTCAAACCGTTGAGAGTTCCCGATTTTTCATATCTGTAAACGGTGCCGAGTTCCGCCCATCTGAACGGAAATTCGCGATAGCTCCATTTTTTTCTTTTGTAGAGCATTACATGGAACGGGCAGTTCATAGGCTTTACATAATAATCTTCGCCGTCTATATCCATCGGATTATACATCCCGTCCTTATAGAAGCTCAAATGTCCGCTTGTCTCCCAAAGAAGGCTTCTTCCGATATGCGGAGTGAAAACAATGTTGTATCCGTGGCGAACGTGCTGCTTTCTCCAGAAGTTTTCGATGACCGTTCTGACTATGCCGCCGTTCGGAGTCCAGAGAACAAGACCACCGCCGACATTTTCGGAAAATGCGAAAAGATCAAGATCCGCACCAATCTTTCTGTGATCTCTCTCTTTCGCTTCTTCAAGCATTTTAAGATATTCGTCAAGCTCTTCTTTGGTCCTGAATGCCGTAGCATAAATTCTCTGGAGCATTTCTCTGTTTTCATCGCCGCGCCAGTAAGCTCCTGCAACCGACATAAGCTTGTAAGCCTTTATGAAACCGGTATTCGGAACATGGGGACCTCTACAGAGATCAACAAAATCACCGTCGTAATAAAGAGAAACAACAGGCTCACCGAGATCTTCAATGATTTCGACCTTGAAATTTTCGCCTTTGTCAGTGAAAAGCTTTACTGCTTCTTCCTTTGAAACGACCTTTCTGACAAACGGATGCTTTGCCTTTATGATCTCGGCCATCTTCTTTTCGATTGCCTCGAAATCATCAATCGAGAAGCGGTGCTGTGAATCGAAATCGTAGTAAAATCCATTTTCTATAGAAGGACCGATTGTTACTTTTGTTCCAGGAAAAAGCTGCTGAACAGCATCAGCCATGATGTGCGAAGCCGAATGACGAATGATAGCAAGTCCTTCTTCGTTTTTTGCGGTTACAACCGACATATTGCAGGACTCAACCTCGGCAGTGACATCAACGAGTTTGCCGTTTACGGAGACAGCTATCGCCGCCTTTGCCAAACCTTCGCCTATTTCACGCTTTATGAACGAAAGCCAGTTTTCAGAAATTTCAGATTCGATTTTATTCCCGTCGGGAAGTATTACCTCAAACATATCAACCTCAAAAAGAAACATGGTAGGCCCGAGTGGGATCGAACCACTGACCCCTGCTACGTCAAAGCAGTGCTCTCCCGCTGAGCTACGAGCCCACACATGAACAAGAAAATTGCCGCGCTTTATAATCAAATCTTTCGATGATGTCAACATTTTTTCGTCAATCAGAAATAAATACTTGATTTCACTAGAATTTTTATGCTTTTTTCAAAAACATTTGAAGAAATCAAACATTCTCAAAACCGACACAACATAGTGTTTTGTTTCGGGATTTTCGTAAATTTTTCCAGCGAGCCCGCCGCTTTTTTCAGTCGGTGTTTTCTCCGTCGAGTAAGTTCCGCCGTTGTAACCTGACAAAGTTTTGACGAGATCGCCTTTGTTATAGGTTAAAAGCGCCGCCAGAAACTTCGCTGAACATTCAACTGCGTTCCGAGGAACATTCAGTGTTTTGTAGTCGCAACCGAGAAGTTTCGCAGTTTGTGGCATTATCTGCGTGAGCCCGTAAGCCCCGACCGCGCTCTTCGCATCCGGCTTTCCGCGCGATTCGACATATATCACAGCTTTTATCAGCGAAGGATTTATAATTTTTTTTCTGCCGTCAGCCGAAATGTAGGGATACTTCCTCACTGCTTCCTCGATAATCGCCGAATATTCAGCCTCAATCAATTCCGCCGCCCGCATATCAACGCTTGTGTAAAGCATGAAAAGCACCGCAAAAAGCAAAAAATCCTCCATCAAAGCCCGAAAATACTCTTTTTCCTATCACTTTTCTGCAAATCTTTTTCCTTATTTTCATCACTTAAAAAGCGGAGATACGATTCTGCCGAATCGCGGTCAAACTGCTCTCTCATAACCTTCAGATCTAGGTTTTTACGGATATGTTCCAAAGTTTCGGTTGAAATATAGCTTGCCTGCATCAGATTCGCGAGTCCTAAAGCCTCGATGTTGTCGTTTTCCTTCGCGCTTTTCATGTATTCCTCGTAGTAACGCCTGAACACTTCGCCACGCACCGCATCGTTTTTCATTTCATATTCCATTCCCGATTCAAGCCACGCCTTGTGGACGATCTTCTGCGAACTTTCGGCATGAATAAACTCCTTTCCTGATTTCACAGCGGCAGGGAAAAGTTCCGGAAACATCATCTGACTGCCGTAATTTTCAAGCAGTTTGTCATGATATTCTCCAAGTTTTCTACCCCACCCTGCAACATAGGAGGCATACTTTCCGGCCATTGCCGCTTTTTCGCCTGTTTCCGAAAGAAATCCGTCAACTTCCCCGAGATCGGGATAAACTCCGGCGAGTCCTTTTTCGACTTCAGCAAGCCACTCTTCCCCACTCTTGTTTTTAAGTTCATTTCCGATCCGCATCACTTTTTCAGCCGCCTCCTGCCCCTTTTTAATCGTCGAAATTACATTGGCGAACTGCGTCAGATACTCAAGAAACCTCTCTGTTTCGGCAGTCCGGCTGTCAATCGCCAGCTCGTTTATAAGCAGCATCTGCGTCGCAAGAAGCGCGTCTGTCTCAGGACTTTCGACAACCATCTGCGCCGAAAGGAAAAAAGTCGTAAAAAAACATAAAATAAAAATAACAATCTTCATAACGAGCCTCCCTAAAAACTGCAAATTATACAAATTTTAAAATTATTTTCAAATTTTCTAATATAAAATTATTTTTCGTTTTACAAATGATGTAACTATTCAAATTTTTGCTTTTTTGTACCTTTTTTTTATAATATTGCGTTTTTTGTTTATTAACTTTTTTAAGGAGAGAAAAATGAAAAAATTTTTGGTTTTCGCAGCTATGTTTGCTGCAATGTTTCTGATGATGTCCTGCGGCGGAAGCAGTATCACCGGTGACGGGTACTATACCAACGGAGACAAAGTATGCTCCGATTACTCCGACTCCGGAGACTGCAAAGGACACGATGTCAGAGCCTGTGTAGAAGGCGACGATTGGTGGTATGAAGTCGAAGGAACAGGTAAAAAATTCAAATGCGACGATGGCGACTGCACTAAAGCTGCATTCGAACTGAACAACTACTGCTACGACACAAACATTGATTACGACGAAGAAGACGGTGCGACGTGTGTTACTACCGAAGAACCTGACACCTGCGGCGGCAAAGCTGTCAAATTCTGCACGAAAGATGAATCCTACTGGTATGAAGTAGACGGCAAAAAATACGAATGTAAAGACGCCGGTTCGGAAGAGTGCACTCAGGCAATGATGGATTTCTCAAACTACTGCGCTAAAGCCGAAGAAGAAGCGGAAGAAAACGGCGAATCGGGATTCGCAACCGAACCGACAGCATATCTGCCGGCATCTTACGCAGACAAGACCCTGGATGCATGGTATATGCTCAAAGAAGCAGATGAAGACAAAATAAAAATCGAAGCAGTCTTCCTTTTCAACGACAACACTCTGGTTGTAACCAGCAGCAAAATCTACTCTGTAGAAGACGGCAGAGAGCCTGAGAAGAAAATCAACGCGGAAGGCACTTTCACGATCACTTCCGGAGATTACGACAACGGTACAGCTGATGTTGATGCAGCCGGAATGCAGTTTGAAGTCACCATCACCGACGGTGTTCTCTTCGCTATGGAAGAAGAATTCATCAAACAGGATAACGCTGACGCACCGGAACCTAAATAAGAATCATTTCTGAATTTTTCTTCCAATAAACGGAAACTCTTTTTTAGCCATATTGAAACTTGTTTCAAAGTTATCGGGAATACAGAATTCTGTTTCACCTTCTTTTGCAAGACGCGATATCGCTTTTGCAACCACGACCTGAAAGAGATTGGCGGGATAAATTTCCGGCACATCGCTGCTTTGCGGCAGGCCGATTCTTACAACCGGAATTTCAAGTTTCATAGCGGCAAGAAAGAGCGTCACAGTTCTCTCAAGAATCGTTTCTACACCATACATCTGCACGCTTCCTGATGAAATTTCGCGCTCGACTGGCGTGTTTTTAAGCGGAACAAAAGGATAGATTCTTATAAAATCGGGTTTGAGAATTGAAAGCGAGGCACAAGAAATTTCGACATCTTCGTCTGTTTCATAAGGGAAGCCCGTCATGAACTGCAATCCCACCAGTATTCCGGCATTTTTCAGGAGTCTGACCGCGTTTTCGACACATTCCGCCGAGTGTCCGCGCCTCATTTTTTCAAGCAGTTTTTCCGACATGCTCTGCACACCGAGCTCGACTGTTTCAAAATGACTATTTTTCAGGATTTCGACCCGTTCTTCATCGATTTCATCAGGTCTTGTCGAGCAGCGCAAAACATTTACTATCCCATTTTCAACAAACTCGCCCCCTTTTTTTACGTAGTTCATCATTTTTTCGCGTGGAAGTGCAGTGAAAGTACCGCCATAAAATGAAATTTCGGTTCTTTCACGCGGTTTTGACCACGAAAGATAGCTTTTTACGGCATTTTCGACATCTTCCAAAGTGGGTTCAGTAACTCCAGTGACATCGCGCTGATTGCAGAAAGCACACAGTTTTTTGCAACCTAAATGCGGTATAAATACCGGAATTATCAGGGGTTTCTGTGTTGCGGCAACAAATTTGAACATCTTAAAATTCAAAGGTCGCTTTTAATGCGGCATGGTCGGAAGAACCGAGAGAATACCAGCTCGGCGCATCCTTTACGACTTCGGCGGAACCTGTTTTGTATTTTCCTCCGGCAGTTTTCACCCAGAAAATATGGTCAAGCGCAACAGCCTCGCCGGAATAGTAGTAAGTCGCCTGATCTTTTAAAGAAAGTTCGCTTGCAACCCGCAGAAAAGTGGAATCATTTTCAAAATACTCAAGCGTGTCGCTTCCAGGTTCGTCATTAAGATCGCCGCCCATAACGATAAGCGCTTCAGGATGTTCTTCAGCTCTTTTTTTGAGTATTTTCGCAGCCGCAGCCGCCTCAGCAAGTCTGCGTTGAGTATCGTCATCGGCTTTTGATTTGAAATGAGCTGAAAAAACTATGATTTTCCGACATCCAAGTTCGATGTGGGTTTCAAGAAAAGCGCGTGAAAAAGTTGTCTTACCGCCCTCGCATCCGGCACATTCAATCTGTTCGGGATGCTTGTTTTTGTAGGTAATTTTTCCTTTAGTCATAACAGCAGTGTCAACAGTCTCCTTTTCACCGAGGAAACAATCTTGGTAAGTGCCTGTTTCTCCAAACAAATCCTGAAGACACGAATCTTTTTCAACTTCCTGCAGAAGAATTATATCAGCACCGATTTCATGAATCGATTCGGCAAGATCGCTGACTTTGGTATTATACTCCGACTCACTAAGCACGCTCTCAAAATCAGAACTTGAGCAGTGTCCTGTATCGCAGACTTTGTCGAAAAAGAGATGGGTGTTATAAGTGCCTATAACGACTGAGCTTATCTCCTCTTCTTCGCATTCTTCAGGCTCTTCCGTATCCGTAGGTGTATCAATATCATCATCAGTATCATCACTGTCATCTGTATCGGTATTCTCGGCATCTGTATCATTTGTCTCTGTATCATCGGTATCTGTGTCCGAAGTATTCGTGTCCGAGGTATCAGTATCTGCTTCAGAGGTATCTGTGTCAGTGATATCAGCATCAACAGTATCGTCATCCGTCAAAGGTTTGGCTTCGTTTCGGAAAGAACAGGAAAGTATTACGGAAAGCGAAACCACAACAAAGATTTTAACCAATAAAACTAAAGACTTATTCACTTTTTTCACCATTTCTTGCGAAGTATTCGTCAACAAGTTTTTCGGCAATTCCGAGATAAGTGGAAGGCTCAAGTTTTTTGAGTTTTTCCTTAACATCCGCAGGAACTTTTTCAAGAGAATCAATAAATTCGTCAAGGTCTTTTCTCTCGATCCTTTTGCCGCGTGTAAGCCCTTTCAGCTTTTCATAAGGATTTTCCTCGCCGTAAACCCTCATGACTGTCTGAACCGGCTCTGCTAAAAGTTCGAGGTTGTTTTCAAGGTCTTCCGCAAGTTTCGGGTAGTTGACTTCGATTTTGGAAAGCCCTTTCATGCAGTTTTTGAGACTTATCAGAATGTAGCCGAAAACAAGGCCGACATTTCTGAGGACCGTGGAATCGGTGAGGTCGCGTTGCATTCTTGAATTAAGAAGTTTCGTGCTCAGATGCTCCATGAGAGAAATCGCGACTCCTGCGTTTCCTTCGCTGTTTTCGAAATCTATCGGGTTGATTTTGTGCGGCATTGTGGAAGAACCGACTTCGCCCTCTTTCGGTTTCTGCTTGAAATAAGCGAGTGAAATGTAGGTCCAGATGTCACGGTCCATATCGATAAGCGTCGAACTGATGCGGATGAGCGTGTGGAAAATCTCCGAAATGTAGTGGTAGTTGTTTATCTGCGTGGTCCAGATGAGAGGTTTCGCGCCGAGACGCTCCGAAATGAACTCCTCTGCGGCACTAAGCCAGTCAACATCGGGTTTTGCCGCGACATGAGCGTTCCAGTTGCCCGTCGCGCCGCTGAATTTGCACTCGACCTCGATTTTATCGAGGATTTCAAGTTCGCGTCTGAAACGTGCGGCGAAGTTTATGAATTCTTTGCCGACAGTCGTTGGAGTCGCCGGCTGTCCGTGCGTTCTCGCCATCATGGGAACAGCCTTGTTTGATTTCGCGAGAGACTCGATTTTTTCAAGAAGTTCGCCCAAAAGTTTGCCGACGATCTCCTTTCCTTTCTTTATCATCAGCGCGTAGGAAGTGTTGTTGATGTCTTCCGAAGTGCAGCAGAAGTGGACCCACTCTTTCAAGTGACCGAGACCGCGGTTTTCAAGCTGATCTTTGACATAGTATTCGACAGATTTGACGTCGTGATTCGTGACCGACTCGAACTTTTTGACCATCAGTCCGCTTTCGGTGTTGAAACCTTTGTAAATCGCGTCGATCGCATCGATGACACCCTGCGGAGCGTCGTCAAATCCAAGGCGTCCGAGTATGAATTTAAGCCATTCTATTTCAACAAAAACACGGTGTTTGATGAGTCCGTATTCCGAAAAAATATCCCTGAGTTCGTCGGTTTTTCCGGCGTATCTGCCGTCAACAACAGAAATTGCGTCCAAATTATTCATTTCACCCTCCGAAAAACAAAATTCGCGGAATTATAGTTTTCAATAACATTTTTTCAATATTTTCTAAGAGTAATACGATTTTTTAAAATCTTAGGAACTTGTCTGTATTACTAATCCCCGGCAGTCAAATCGATTATTTGCGGCTGAAATGGCAAGGAAAGCGGATTTTCTCTGCTCAGTTTTTCAGAGCCGTAACCGGAACAACGTAAACTCCGTCCGGACGGAGATATGCGGCGTTGGTCATCCCGCAGACAACGATCAGCGAGGATGGCGCTTTGCTATTTTTGTCTGCAAGAAAGTTCTTTTTTATCGAAAGAAGATTCTTTGCCGCCTCATCGATCTGGTGCGCTCCGAGCTTGATTTCTACAGCACTCCACGAACCGTCAGGCATTTCGACAACTGCATCGATTTCTTTGCCTGAATAATCCTGATAGTGATAAAGATTTCCGCCGAATGAATCTGCATAGATCCTAAGATCCCTTTCGCACATTGCCTCAAACAAAAAGCCCAATGTATTCAAATCTTTAAGCAAAATTTCAGGGGTGGCGCGAAGAAGTGAACAAGCAAGAGAAGGATCTGCAAAATGGCGTTTTTCCTGCTGTTTCACACGGATTGAAGAACGGATGTTTGAAGAAAACGGCATGATATTGTCGAAAAGGAAGAGCTTTTCAAAAACTTCCAGATATGCCGAAATCGTTCCAAGTTCCAACGAGGAATCATCTTTCTCCAAGATGTCTTT
>DBYV01000060.1:0-14833 GCA_002310995.1 bacterium UBP6_UBA1177
AGGTTTTTTTGTAGTGCAGCCAGTCTCTTTGCCCCACCAGAAGTAGCCTTCATCGCAACTGCACGAATAGAAAAAAGCACTTAAAGATTTACAGTTTCCGGAAGCATGTTCGAAGTCTGCGCATGAAACACCGGCGCATGGATCGACGCACTTTTCATTGTCCCATACCCAGTTGTCACGACAGATGCACTGGTATGAATCGATATTCAGAGCCATACATTCTCCTGTCGAATTTTTGTCTTCACCGCATGTATTCGGATTGCACGGAGAAACGCATTTCTTGCCGTTCCAGAACCATCCGTTACGGCAGACACACTCGTATGAGTCTATATTTGAGACAATACATTCTCCTGTCGAATTTTTGTCTTCGCTGCACATATTCGGATCACATGGAGAAACACATTCCTTGCCATTCCAGAAATAGCCTTCAACGCATCCGCAGGAATAGTTTTCAAGGTTGTCTATGGAACAGATTCCATCGGAATGTTTATCGTTTTCACATGGATTGGGGTTGCATAGAGAAACACATTTTTTACCGTTCCAAAAGTAATCTCTTGCACAAGGCTCGTTTCTGACGCAAAAAGCCGACAGCAGGTTTGGTTTTGTCAACTGCTTGCCGTTACCGTCCATTGGTTCTATTCCAAGGGCGTTTTCACTGTTGTTTGATGTGGAAGAGCACAAGTAAAAATAATTCCACCATTCATATAGAACGGTCTGCATTATTTCTTTTAATCCTGGCGGCAGCGCGGCAGGTCTTTTTATGGCATGATCAACTATGGAGAAAAATTCGTTGATATTAGGCAGTCTCCAGTCGGAAAATCCTGCGAAAGTCAGATTTTCACAGAAAGCGAGAGAGTCCTGCCAGCTGCCGTCAACGAACCCGCGCGCCCTTCGCCATGCAAGAGAGGTTTCATAATCAACGTCAATAGATTCTCCCCCGATAGTGATAGTTCCGAATGACGATATTATTTCCAGAGGTTCACCACGAACACAGTGCGCATGATGCATTTGCGTTTTTTCTTCATGTGAAACTGCGCCGGAATTGTTGTCAACATACCATGCGTAGGAATCATTCCCTGTATATTCCTGCATAGACCAGAAATCAGATTTTTCTTTAAAATTCAATACATTACGATAAGAGATCAGTTCTTTGGGAAGTGGAAGGCGCCAGTTATCGTAACCACTGTATTCCAGATTTTCGCAATATTTGACAGCTTCTTCCCATGTATAGGCCGAATCTGAAATTTTATCCGTCCATTCTATTTTCAGGTTGTAGTCCCGTATAGTAGGATTGTCAGAGTCAGCCGTAGAGAAATTTTGCGGAATACAGTATCCGAGTTTTGCATACTGCGCATCCTGACCGTAAAAATCATCATTTTTGTCAGGACAAGATATTTCCTCTTTGTTGTTGTAACATGTAGTCTGACCGGTGCAAATATTTGCATAAGTTATTTTTTTACATCCTGGATTTGCCCAGAAGTAGCCTTCAAGACAGCCACATTCGAAACTGCCGTCATCTTTATCGGTGCAGGTTCCGTCAACATTGGCAAGATTTTTGCACGGATTTGTATCACAATGAATTGACTCGTCAGCTTCAGTATTCTCTTCTTCTTCATTTTCCTCTGCTTCATCATCATTTTCTTCTGTACCGTCAACATCTGCGGCATCCTCATCCGGCAGAATATCGGCATCACTTTCCGCTTTTTTCGAACTGCTGCACGAAACGGCCAAAAATGCTAATAAAATCAGGAAAATGATGAGTTTTTTCATGGTGTTTCTCCAATTATTTTGTTTTCCTGCATTCTTCATATTTTGTGTTCCACGAATAGCCTTCTATGCAGTTGCAGCGGTAATAGATCTCGTAGCCCTTGTTGGTTTTGTAATATTTCTGCTCGCATGTTCCGTATGAATTTGCCATATTTTCGCATGGGTTCGGGTTGCAGAGGTCTTCGAGACAGGCATTGGGAAACCACGCGTATCCTTCAACGCAGCCGCAGTAGGATCCGTCGTTTCCGTTTTCATGGCAGTTCCCGTCACTGTGTTCCATGTTCTGACACGGATTCGTATTGCAGTCAAAGACGCATTTGCGGCTTTCAGGATCCCATGAAAAATTTTCCTCGCATCCGCAGTAATAACCCTCGTCATTATCATCGTAGCAGTTGTAATCAGAATTATTATCATAATAGCATGGATTATCATAACATGATCTTAGACACTCCTTTTTGTCGTAATTCCAGAAGTAGTAATTATCAATGCAGCCGCAGGCAAAATTTTCTTCATCCAAAACTGTGCATAATCCGGTAGAATTAGAGAATGACTGGCACGGATTGCCTGCACACGGGTTTGTCGCACACTTTTTACCGTTCCAGAATTTTCCTTTTCCGCAAGGATCATTAGCAACACATAAAGTATCAGCCATGTTATCTTCTTTGACAGGCAGATTTGAATAAATATAGGCATAGTCGGAAGTCTGATTCGCCAATTTTGTTGTCGATGTTCTGGCTCCGCCTAATGAATTGAAAGTCAGTTCTTTGAAATTTGGCACTCTCCAGTCCGAAATTCCGGCATATTCAAGTTCCGAGCAATATTTCAGCGCTTCTTTCCATGTATATTTTGCTGTTTCTACAATCAGATGATCGTAAGGGTAATCCGCTTTTATAAAAATCAAATCATTGTAGTTGTTCCACATGACTTTCTTTCCGAAAGTTTCAGAGATGAAATGGTGCCCAGGAAATGCTGCGTTCCCGCCTCTGGCACAGCGGATATTGAAAGAATATGGAGCTTCTGTCTTTGAATAATCATACCAGTCGAAATAGTATTTTACTACATACGTTGAGGGTTCAGTAAAATCAAATATTGTATAATCGTATTCGGTATAAGCCCCTGGGCCTGAGACAATAAAAATATCTTCCATTGTGGATGTCCAGAATGATCCGCTGTCTGAGAAATATTCGGTATTGACTGCCGGAGCATATCTGCCGTAATCTGTGATAGTCATAAAATCTTCCATCGACGGAAGCCTCCAGTCGTCGTAACCGCCGTAAACAAGATTTTCGCAGTAAGCCAGAACATCTTCAATGTAAAGTTCTTCAACAGGCGGGATTTTCTGCTGCCACATCAGACCGAGGTTGTTGTCGATTACCACTGGCTCGTTTTCGACTGAATTATCAATCGAGAAACTCTGTGGTGCGCAGTATCCGAGCGCAGCATATTGGGCATCCTGCCCGAAGAAATCATCGCCGAAATCGGGACAAGGGATCTCTTTCTCGTTGTCGTAACATTTGTTTTGACCTGTGCAGACATTTACCGCAGCAGGTCTATCATTCAGACATCCTTTTCTGCTGCCGTGCCAGAAGTAGCCTTCCTCACAGCCGCAGATGAAAGAATTCCCTGCTTTTGTACATTCTCCAGTCGAATTTTCGTAACCTTTGCAGGTGTCCTCTTCGCAGGGATTCACGCATTTTCTGCCGCCCCAGAAATAATTTCCCTGACATTTGCAGAAATAGAGGTCAATACTGGCCGTTATGCACTCTCCGGTTGAATTTTTGTCATCTTTGCACGGATTCGGGGCGCATGGATTAACGCACTTTTCATCATCCCAGAAATAGTTTTTAACGCATCCGCAGGAATATTCCATGAAATCAATCAAGTTACACTGTCCGGTCGAATTTTTGTCATCTTTGCACGGGTCATCTTTGCACAGATCTTCAAGGCATTTTTCGCCGTTCCACCAGTAGTTTTTCTTACACGGTTCATTCCTGACGCACAGAGCCTTGGAATAAAAGTCGGTATCTTTCGTTTTTAGTTCGCTTCCGATCATTCCGTCGCTAAAAGAGATTGTTGCGAAACTTTCATTATAAACAGGACTTGTAGTAGTAGATGTAATAAGCGGCGAGCTGAAATTTTTTTCAGCATCCGGAAAATCAGAGACGGGATTTGATTTTTCGTAATCAACAAGTGAAAGAAGTTCGTGGCGGTTCGGTAATCTCCAGTCGGAAAATCCGGCATATTCAAGGTTCTCGCAGTAGGCAAGCGCCTCTTTCCACGATGAGGCTTCTTCGGGTATTTTCATCCATGCAAGACCGCTGTCAAAATCCCGGACGATTTCATTTCCGTTGATTATAAAAACTTTGAATACAGGTAATGCAGGAGTTTTTTTCCTCACACACTGAACATTATAACTTGATGTTTTTGGGAAAGTTTTGAGAAGTTTTTCATCTTCATCATCAATATGCAAAACCCACGCTTGAGTAGAATCGTTTGCCTGTGAAGTTCCGCTCCACAAAGTGCGGGACGGTGAAAGTGAAGTCGGACTTAACAGATGAAAAAAAAGAAGTTCTTTCGGTTCGGGAAGCCTCCAGTCATTGTGACCGGCGTATTCAAGTTCCTCGCAATATTTTACTGCTTCATCCCAAGTGTATAAAGACTCCGAATCTTCCGCGCTCCACTCGATTTTCAAGTTGTTGTCAGAAACTACCGGTTCATTGCTGACAGAATCATCTGTCGAAAAATTTTGCGGCACACAGATGCCGCGTTTTGCATATTGAGCATCCTGACCGTAAAACTCTCCAGTTTCTTGTGGACATAAAATCCGGTTTTTGTTGTCGTAACACTCGCTTGCCCCGGTGCAGATATTTGCGTAAGTTATTTTCTTACAGCCGGGATTGGCCCAGAAATAGCCGTCATTGCACCCGCAACGTTTCCCGCTACCGGAATAAATGTATTCTCCGCTGGAATTTGCGAATTGTCCGCAAAGATTTTCCTCATCCGGAATTACATCAGCATCGTTTCCCTCATCATCTTCACTTGCCGCATCCTCATCCGGCAGAATATCGATGTCGTTTTCCGCTTTTTTCGAACCGCTGCACGAAACGGTAAAAAACACTAATAAAATCAGGGAAATGATGAGTTTTTTCACAACTAAACCTCTTGACTCAAATTAAAGTTATCACTCCTTTACGCATTTTCCTTTGCTTGTCCAGTCATCTTCGAAAAAGTCTTCAGGATCCCATGAGTAACCTTCAACACAGTCGCAGTAACAATACGGATGACCTATTGATGTGCCTAATATCCGGCATATTCCGTCGGAATCGGCAAGGTTTTCACAACGATTCGGCTCACAGCAGTTTTCCTGGCACTCGTAGTCCAGCCAGATATATCCTTCGGAACAGCCGCATCTGTAACCTTCCGTTTCGTCATCAAGACATACTCCGTCGCTGTGTTCCTTGTCATCGCACGGGTTTACATCGCAGGAGCGGCTGCATTCCGCTTTACTCTGACTCCAGTAGTATGTTGCATCGCATCCGCATGAATAAAGCTCTTCGTTTATGACTTTGCATATTTTGTCGGAATGGTTGTCTGACTGGCACGGATTGCCTGAGCACGGATTTTTTATGCACTTAACGCCGTTCCAGATTTTTCCGTTTTCGCATGGATTGTTTGTGACACATAAAGTATTTTCGCGCTTCTCGTCCTTTTTGTACTGGTAATCGGAACTCAAATCCGATAATTTTGTGGTCGATGAGTGGCCTTCTGCTGCAAAATTCAGAGGATGTTCTTTGATATTCGGCAGCCTCCAGTCTGAAATTCCGGCATAATCAAGTTCGGAACAGTATTTCAGTGCTTCAGACCATGTAAGGCTTGCAGTATCATTTTTCATAAAAATCAAATCGTTGTCATAATTCCACCAGATGTTTTCTCCTAAAGTCTCCTGTGTAAAAATCAAAGCACTTCCGGACATGTCGGTTCCACGGACACAGCGGATGTTAAATGAATGAGGGTAGCTCCGTGATCCACTGTTTCCGATTTCGCCGTATGAGCCTGTGAAGGATGAAGAATAGGTTTCAACTTGAAAAGCTGAAAGTTCAGTAAAATCAAATATTTTATAGTGCTCGGTAGTGGAATGGGAATAAATCTGGTTGTTGTAACTATCTTCATAAGTGGTGTAATTTGTACTTGTCCAGAATGATCCGGCATCAGGGAAATATTCGGTGTCGATTCCGGGTGAATATCTGCCAAAATCGGCTATCGTGATAAATTCTTCTTCTGTCGGCAGTTTCCAGTCATTGTAACCGCCGTAAACAAGATTTTCGCAGTATGATATAACAGAACTGATGGGAAGAACCTCTGCCTGCGGAATATTCCGCTGCCATATCATGCCTAAGTTGTTGTCAACGATGACAGGTTCGTTTTCGGTCGTATAATCAATTGAAAAATTCTGCGGTGCGCAGTAGCCGAGTGAAGCATAGTAGGCATCCTGACCGGAAAATTCCTTGCCTTCAGCCGGACACTGGATCTCTTTTTCGTTGTCGTAGCACTTGTTCTGAGCTGTGCAGATGTTTGCCGTCGCCGGTTTTCTTGCCTTGCAGCCTTTCTCTTTTCCCCACCACCAGTAGCCTTCATCGCAGCCGCATGAATAAGCGAAGGCGCTGTAGGCTTTGCATCCTGTTCCGTGTTCAGGATTTCCGCAGTCGGCATCTTCGCACGGATTTACGCACTTAACGCCGTCCCAGAACCAGCCGTCACGGCATTCGCACTTGTATGAATCTTTGGCCGATACAATGCAGAGTCCTGTCGAATTTTTATCTTCATCACACGGATTCGGGTCGCACGGCGAGACACATTTTTTTCCGTTCCAGAAATAGTTTTCGGCGCATCCGCAGGAATATTTTCCCAGATTTTCGATAATACATTCCCCGTCTGAATGTTCGTCATTTTTGCACGGATCGCTGTTGCAGGGCGATTCGACGCATTTTTTCCCGTTCCAGAACCAGCCGCTTCTGCATGGATCGTTTCTTATACACAGAGCGTTTGCAACTACTCCGCAATAGTCGGTTATCTGGATATTTACATTCCGTCCGTCGCTGATATCTAGAGTGTGTGAGTAGTAGAGCATTTCGTCTTCATAAGACGACGAATATTCATTTTCATAATCATTTGTAGAGGAGGACCAGAAATAGGGCTCTGATAGGTCTGACTCAAATCCCGGGAAATTGGAAACACCGCCGTTTTTGTGGTCTGCCAGCGAAGTCAGCTCGTTTATGTTGGGCATTCTCCAGTCATAAAATCCGGCATAACTTGAGTTTTCGCATAAAACCATCGAGTCAATCCACCTGAGATTGCTTAAGAGGTTTTTCTGCCAGATAATTCCGCTTTCAAGATCGCGTACGATCTCAGCATTGTTTATCCTGATAGTTTGGAAACGCGGCGAAGAAGAAGTGTATTCTCCCTCAGGTTCTGGATCTTCTCTCACGCAGCGGACACCGGCCTCCAGAAGTTTATATCTCAGTTCCAGATTGTGTTTGTCATTTATATACCATGCGTTTTCGCCCAACGACACGGAAGACCATAATTCAGTTTTGTCTGCAAATTCTTTCGGACCGGCAATCAGCAGCTCTCTCGGCAAAGGAAGCCGCCAGTCGTCGTGACCGCCGTATTCCAGATTTTCGCAAAAATCCACGGCTTCTTTCCAAGTATAATCTCCGGTGACTTTATTCATCCACTCGATTTTCAAATTGTCGTCGATACTGGTTGTCTCCCCTGCGTAGTAATTTTTCTGCGTAAAGTCCTGCTTCAGGCAATAGCCTTCTTTTGCATAATAGCCGTCCTGTCCCTGAGGATTGTTTTTATCGCTGCAGTAGTAAGTGTGGCCGTACAGGTTATTTTCGTAGCAATATTCCTGCCCTGTGCAGATGTTTGCAAAAGTTATCTTTTTGCATCCCGGATTTCCCCAGAAATAGCCTTCAGCGCAGCCGCATTCGAAATTTCCGTTTTCATAGTAGAGTATCGTGCCGTCCGTATTTGCGAAATTTTCGCACGGATTGCTGTCGCCGGTTTCATCTGTATCTTCATCGTCATCATAATTATCTTCTTCCTCTTCTTCAGCTGTATCCTCGTCAGTTGTTGCTGTGTCATCATCAGGCAAAATATCAGTGTCAATATCATTTTCCGCTTTTTTCGAGCCGCTGCACGAAACAGCTAAAAATATCAGCGCGATAAAGAAAAGAAGGAGTTTTTTCATTGGAACCTCCCCAGTGAAAAAATAAAAACGTTATATTTTACGAATTTTTGGAAAAAATTCAATAAAATACGTCATGTTGAACGGATGTGAAACATCTCTTAGATTCTTCGCTTTGCTCAGAATGACGGGATTTTAATTCCGCTTCATTACCGCGCCGAACATTAAATCGCGTTCGTGCATCGGTTTGATTTTGAGGAAATCGCCGTTTGTGATTTCGGAAAGAAGTTCTTCGTTTCCGAGGTTTTCAAGAAGGCGTTCTTTTGCCGGAATTAAAGAAAAGTTTTTGTTTTTATTGAGAAAATCTTTGATGATTCCTTCGTTTTCGCATCCGAGGAAACTGCATGTGACATAAATAAGTTCGCCGCCGGTTCTCACCTTTTCGGAGAATTTCTGAATGAGTTCTTTCTGCAAATTGTTGAGGTCTGAAAGCATTTTTTCGTCTATTTTCCAGCGGTCGCCGGGGTTGCGCCTGAGGACTCCGCTTCCGCTGCACGGAGAGTCAATGAAAACTGTGTCGAAGTTGTCACTTATATCCTGAAATCCGGCTGTTTTTATCTTTGTTCCGGCGCGTGCCGCCCGCTCTTTAATCTCTTTAAAAAGATAGGTTCTGGAATCGCTTGCCGTGATTTCGATATTTTTAAAAAATGAGGCTATCGAAAGCGATTTTCCGCCTCCGCCGGCACACGGTTCAAGCAGGGTTTTGCAGTTTTTATTCACTAAAAGCGACGCAAGCTGGCTTGATTCGTCCTGAAACTCGAAAAAGCCTTTCTCGAAAAGTTCCGAATTTTTAAGGCTTTTATTTGTCGGTTCGAGAATTATTCCGGCAGGGGAGAGCGGGGCAGGAGAATTGGCGAAACCTTCGTTTTTCAGCATTTCCGAAATTTCTTCGCGCGAAATTTTTGCCAGATTGGTACGCAGATGAGTTTTCGCCTTTGAATTGAACCATTCGAAAGCGTTTTTACCATATAAAGTCCTGATTTCATTGGATAAAATTTCGGGGAAAGATTCGTTGAAAAGTTGGTCGTAAGTTCCGTTTTTTTGCAGAATCTCTATTTTTCTGCTTAAAATTTCATCGGTTTCATCTTCAAAAACCATGGCAATGTTTTTTGCACAGATTTCAGAATTTTCCGAGACTTCATCGAAAAAAAGTTTGTGCCTCAAATAAAAGAAAAACCGGTCACTCACCCAGATCCTGTCTCGCTTTCCGAGCCTTTTCGCCTTAAAAATATCGTTCAGCAGAATGTCGTATTTGTCTCCGTCAGACTGCCTTTCTAAAGCGGTTGAAAGAATGTTTCCCAAAAACTGATTAAATCTCATTTTTATTCGCTAAATTCAATATAAGTTTTTGATTAGACTGCGCTTTTGCATGAAGTTTTACAATTCTTGCAAAATCTTCCGCCGTAAGAGTCTTTCCGAACCATCTCTGAGCACCGAGCCAGCCCTGAAAAGCAAGCATCATCTGTGAATCCATTGATGCTTTTCCGTTGAAATATCCAATGGTTACAACATTTTTGCCCTCAACTTCGAATGGCAGGGTGCTTATAGTCAGAAAGTCGTCTTTCCATTCCGAAAGAGGCTTGAAAATGCCGAAATTTTTTTCCCAGCCTTTCTCTGTTCTGCCGAAAATCGTGATTCTGCATTTCTCTTCAGAAAGTGCCGCTGCAATTGATCTCGCGCTGCCGCCGTTACCTAAAACGGCACATTTTTCAAGGTCAGAGCCTTTGATTTTAAGCCATGTCACAAGCCCTGCTCCGTCAGTGTTGTCACCGATGATTTTCCCGTCTGCCTTAAAAATCGTGTTTACACTTCCTGCCTTCTGAGCTTTTTCAGTAAGCCCGCCGCAAAGCTTGGCAGCCTCGATTTTATGCGGAATCGTGACGTTGGCGCCGATGCATCTTTCATTTTTAAGAAGTTGTAAAAAATCTTCTGCTTCTCCCCGAAAAATTTTGTAGAGAATACGGTTCCCTGAAATAATAGCGCAGTGTTCCTGAAAAAACGGAGAAAGTGAGAAATCAAGCGGGTAACCCCAGATGTAAATGAATTTTGCTGCCAATGAATCCAAACTTAAAAATCGAGAATATCGTCAGCAAGTTTGTCGAATTTTTTACCTTCGGAAAGAATGCCAAGATCGATGTATTTTACGATTTCCGACATAAGAATAAAGTCGTCGTTATCCGGAAAAGCGTTGAGATATTTGATGACTTCTTTGGAATTTACCATGAACTGAAGCGTGTCAAGTTCGGTTTTGGATAAATCGGAAAGCTTTCCTTTGATCGGGTTTGCAAACTCCATTGTGCCGTGGTTGGCGATATTTCTGTATTTTGTGAGATTTTCTTTCTGGTTTGAAATTTCCATAAAAATATCTTCAAGCTGCCTGTTTGCAGCTTCCTCTTTCGGCGCAGCATCGATTTTGAAGGAATATTCGCCGTCTTTAGCAAGAAGTGCGCGGGAAAGAGCCTTTTCCTGAGCAAAATTCTTATTCGTAATTGATTCACAGGCAACAATTCCTGTTGCACTGATTGTGACTTCAATCTGTTCCGTAAAAGGAGAAGTTATGTTGAGCTTGAGGTATCCGGCAGAAGCAGACTGGGCAAGAATCTTGAGCAGGTCAGCAACATCCATAGCCGAAAGACTTCCTGTTGACGAAGTGTTTGCATGTGCAAGATTATCCTTTTCGATATCCGACTTTGTTGTTTTCTTAAGGTTGAGTTTGCCGATATTCACTTTTTCATTATCGGCTTTGTCGTGAGTTGCTGCCGGTTGCTCAGGAGTGATAACCTGAAGCGATTCATCGAGAGTGAAAGCTTCTTCGTCGTCATCTTCAATTTGTATTTGGGTCTCAGGGATAGTTTTTTCCTGCATCTTCCTGGATTTTGTAAAACTGTTTTCCTTGAAGGAAACTTCAGGCGCGTTTTCGTTCGGAGCAGGTTCTTCCCCGACAAGTATTGTGGAATCGCCGACGGAGAAATTTGATCCTATCTTGAGTTCTGTCGCAGTTGAAGGACTCAGCTTTTCGCCGTTTACATAAGTTCCGTTCGTGCTGTTGTGATCTTCGATGAAGAGTTTGCCGTCACGAGCCGTTATCGAGGCGTGGTTGCGGCTGACCTTGGAATCGACAATCGCTACATCGGAAGAAATATCTCTTCCGATAGAGAGTTTCTGTCCTTCGCGGATTGAAAACTCTCCACCAGAATACTTTCCTTTTATGAAAGTAAACTTTATTTTATCTGTGTCTGTACCGAGGTTTTTTACCAAATTGCTGTATTTGCCCATAACAATCTCCTTTCAAAGGTTCAAAAACAGTGACCTATACTATATTAAGAAATTATTTTCAAGAAAATTCACTTCTTATCCGTTTCTGAAGGCGTTTTGGTTTTGGTTTCGAAAGTCTTTTTTGCAGAATCTATAAAATTGAGGACAAGGCTGATCTCTTCTTTTGATACTGCGGCTGATTCTATGTTTTGGGCAATAAAATCGATGCGGTCATAGAAGTTTGTAGTCTCTTCTTTAGTAGGTTTGTGTCCGGTTTCAATTCTATTGAGAAGTGCTACTATTGAATCAAGATATTTGGTCATAAGTTCTTTTCTAAGCGACTGTTCCTTGTATTCAAGACACTTTTCGTGCTCTGCAAGAAGTGCAATTTTCTCTGTTTTGAGCTGGCCGATTTCATCATCCATTTCGGACATTTTTTTCATTGAAACAGCCGCATAAGCAATTGATGCGACCGAAATAATAAGAAGAATTCCAATTAAAAGATTTTTCATTTCACACCTCGAAACAATCAAAAAAACGCAGGATTTTAATGTTGTTGTTTTATTTCTCAACTTTTTGTGGCGCTCGGTGTCGTGACGCCGTAACGACGTAACGATGTAACGATGTGACGGCGTGACGATACTACAGCTCGCTTCCTGTGATTATTGCAAGTTCATCGAGAGCTGTTTTGTATTTGTAGAGGTTTGCGATCTCTTCGGTTTTCGATTTTTTGACCATGAGCTGAGCGTTCAGAAGTTCGGTTTCCGTTGTCATCTGCTTTTCGTATTTCGCTTCCTGGATCTTGCGTGTTACTTCGGCTGATTCGATCTGAGTTTTGTTCTGCTCGAGCGCTTTTTCGAGGACTTTGATGTCGGCCATCAGTTTTTTGACCTGAAGTGTCATGTCCTTTTTGAGCTTGATGTTGGTAAGCTCTGTTGAAACAGATGACGCTTTTACTGCCTGATATTCGTAATACTGTCTTGCCGTGTCGAAACCGAATTCCCATCTTGCAACAGCGCCGAAGAACATGACTCCTTCCGGGTTGATGAGTGTGGAATCCCAGTTTTTCTTGAATCCGAAAGTGAGCCCGACCTGCGGAATGAAGTTCTGTATCGCCTTTTTGTTGAGGCGTTCTTGAATCTCACTGTTTTTGTTGAGCATAAGCATTTCGGTTCTGTTGCTTGCCTGCGCCTCGATGATTTCATCCTCACTTTTTGTGATTTCGCGGAATTCCGGTTTGTCGTATTTGATTTCAAAACTCTCTTCGTCGCGGTTCATAAACATCGCCAGAGCCGCTTTGATGACCGACTGGTTTCCGAGATACTTCTCTTTTTCGACTTCGAGAGCTGCTCTTTCGACTTTGATTTTGTAGAGCGCGGTTTCGTCGATAAGTCCCGCTTTGTGGAATTTCTCTGCGTTTTTCTCATAGCGGTCAAGTTGTTCGAACGATTCGTCGAGAAGTTTCAGAATGTCACTCAGCATGTTGTAGGAGTTGTAGATTTTGACGATTTCGAGCTTGATTTTGTCTTTCGTAAGTTCCGATTTCAGTTTTGAAATTTCCGATTTCAGCTCAAGCGCTTTGTAGCCCTGATAGATTCCCCAGAGCGGAGTAAGCGGCTGAACAACAGTTAAATCAAGCGTCCTATGGTGCGTCGGCACGCCGAGGTCGATTTCTTTGGGCGGAAGTTCGGTCGGCAGATTGATTGGAATAGGGCTCGATGCGTTGATTGCTTCTCCGAGTTGCTGGACTGTTTCGGACAAGTCTACCGTGAGTTTGTCGGGTTCCGGAAAGTATTCAAGTTTCAGCAGTTTTGCTTCAAGCGAGATAGTTGGGAAGAAGCGCATGAAAACGGCTTTCTTCTCGTATTCGTCTTTGCCCGATTTTGTGTCCTCGGATTTTATCGCCTCGCTGTTTTCTATCGCGATCGAGATGATTTCATCGATTCCGAGTTCTTCGGCAGTCAGATTGAGAGAAATTGTTAATAGTAAACACGTTATTGAAATTATTGATCTTTTCATCTTATGCCTCCTTCTCTTCATCAGAATAGACATAATCTTCGCATTCCCACGATGCCGCGAGAATACGCTCGTTCTCGTTTACGATTTCCTTGTTCATTCTACGGACAGTTGCAAGCATTTCTCTGCATTTTTCAGGCGTGACCTGAAGAAAAACGACTGCGTTCGTTCCGGGCCATACCGAAGTGTTCATTCTCGGGTTGCCGTTTTCAAAGGAGCCTGCTGTGTCTTCAACGATCTGGAAAGTCTTTATTCCGAGATTTCTGATTTCTTCTGTCAGCTGTTCGAGTTTGGAAATATTGCAGCTTATATAAACGAATTTCATTTTGCACCTCCTTCAGCCGCGGCTTTCTCAGCTTTGGCTTCTTTGATCATTTCTCTTGTGTGCATAATTGCATAAATCGCAGGAATGAGAAGCAGTGTTACGAGAGTAGAAACCGTAAGTCCGCCTATAACCGTGATTCCGAGCGGCTTCCAAATTTCAGAACCGGCGCCGTTGTTAAGCGCCATCGGAACCATGCCGATAATAGTCGTGATAGCCGTCATGAGAACGGGTCTGAGTCTCGATCTGCCGCCTTCCTTGATCGCTTCGACGATCGTATAGCCTCTTCCGCGCAGAAGGTTGGTGTAGTCGACAAGAACGATACCGTTGTTTACGACGATACCGAGCAGCATGATGACTCCGACGAATGTTACCGCACTCAAAGTGGTTCCGGTGAGGATGAACGCCCAGATAACGCCGATAATCGAAAGGGGAACGGTGAACATGATGATGAACGGATCCCTGAGCGATTCGAACTGGCTCGCCATAATCGCGTAAATCAGGAAAAGGCTTATCAGGAAAAGGATCTTCATATCGCCGAAAGTTGACTGCTGGTCAACGACCTGGCCGCCGAGCTCGATGTAAACATCAGGATCGATAGTCTCGTTTTTGATGATTTCCGTGACATTTTTAGCTGCTTCTCCGAGCGAAATGTTGTTGAGACTGAGTTTCAGATAGACGATTCTCTGCTGCGTCTCGTGGAGAATCTTCGTCGGACCGCTTGTCTCCTCGATGATTCCGACTGCGCTGAGCGGAATGAGTTCGCCGGTAGCCGAAGTGAGCATGATATTTCTCAAGTCACTTATTTTATTGCGTTTTTCCTTGTTGTAGCGGATCACGATTTTGTATTCGTCGTTGTCCTGCTTGTATTCGCCAGATTCAGCTCCGTAAAGGCTCTCTCGAACCGCAAGCGCCGCCATTCCTGCATTGATTCCGAGTCTCGCAAGTTTGACTCTGTCGAATTTTACGGTGATTTCGGGTTTGCCTCTGTCGGCAGTGGATTCGATATCCTGAAGGTAAGGCTGTTCCTCAAGTATTTTCTGAAGGCGGTCGCTTGTTTCGGTAAGTTTGTCGAGGTCGTGACCCGTTATTTTGATTTCGATCGGTTTGCTCGAGCCGAGCATTGCGCTCTGGAGAAGCGATCCTGCATTCATCGAGAACGAAACGACTTCCGGGATTTCTTCAGCTTCTTTTCTGATTTTTGCCGCAACTTCCTTGATGTG
>DBYV01000060.1:14888-16573 GCA_002310995.1 bacterium UBP6_UBA1177
AATCCGAAAAGCGAAAGAAGACCGCTGTCAGTCTGGCCTGTGATCGAGTAGTATGTTCTGACATCTTCGGGATTGATGTTCCTTTTGACGATTTCCTCGATTTTTTTGGCGACTTCGACAGTGCGCTCAGGGTCAACGCTCGATTCAAGCTCAGCGGTTGCAACCATATCGCCCATATCGAACTCAGGAATGTAGTCGGTTCCTGTGCTTAAACCCGCTTTAATAGTGAAGAAGAATACTGCAGCGACAACAATAACGACAAGCCATCTGAATTTTATGTTGAGCCCGAGAAGCGATTTATAGATCTGCTCTACAAAAACAAAGAGCTTTTCCGAAGCGTTGTAGAGAAATCCGTGTTTTTTCTCCTTTATTTTTCTCTTCATGAGAACAGAACTCAGCATCGGAGCGAGGGAGAGCGAGACGAGCAGTGACGCCGCGATTGTGACAGATGCTACGAAAGCGAGCTGTTTGAAGAGAAGTCCGACGATTCCGCTGACAAAAGCAAGCGGGATGAAAACCGCGACTGTTGTCAGAGTCGAAGAAGAGATAGCCGAAGTCATTTCCCCTGCACCGAAAATCGCCGCCTCTGCCGGACGCGAACCTTCCTCTATATGCCGCGTGATGTTTTCAAATACGACGACGGTGTTGTCGACGACCATACCGAGTGTGATCGAAAGTGCCATCAGCGAGAAAATGTTTATCGTATATCCGAAAACATACATGAAAATAAGACCGATGATGAGCGAGAAGGGGATCGTGAGCGTAATGATGAGGCTTCCTCTCCATTCTCTGAGGAAAACGAGAATGACTAAAATGACGAAAATAGCCGCGTAAGCCGCAGTTGTTCCCAGGTTTTTTATCGACATTTCGATGACTTCCGAAGTGTCGTTGAGTTCTTCGATGACAACGTCGGATGGAACATTTTTGCGGATCTCTTCCATAGCCGCCTTGATGTTTCTCGCAACTTCCAGAGTGTTTGCACCGCTCTGTTTCTGCGTCATGATGACGGCCATCGTCTTTCCTTTCGCGCTTGCTGTGAAATCCTGCTCTTTCAGTTTGTCTCTGATTTCGGCGAGAGTCGAAAGTTTGACCATGCTGCCGTCTTTCGCGGGGATCATGATTGCGCCGATTTCGTCAACCGACTCGAATTCTGCCGGAACACGCACCGAAAGGTCCATTCCGCCTGTTTTGATGCTGCCGCCGGGGACTGAAATGTTCTGGGTTTCAAGGAGTTTTGCGATCGTTGCGACAGAAATTCCGCTCGAACGGAGTTTTACCGGGTCAACAATTATCTCGATTTCCCTTTTCGGCGCTCCGAGAGTGATAAGTCCGCCGATTCCGTCAACCTGTTTCAGCCTTCCTTCGATTCTGTCATCGATGATTTTTGCAAGTCCCATCGCGCTTTCTTTCGCCGAGATTCCGTACATGATGACGGGAACCATCGAGCTGTCGACTTTGATGATCGCCGGATCGTAAGCGTAGGACGGAAGAACTTTCTTGACGGGGTCGATTCTGTCTCGGACATCGTTTGTAGCATCGCCGATCTCTGTTCCGAAGTTGAATTCAAGCATGACGAAGCTGACGTTTTCCTTGGAAACAGACTTCAGCGACTTGATTTTGGGAACGCCGGCAAGCTGTTTTTCAAGCGGTTTTGTTACCTGCTGCTCGACATCTTCCGAAGATGC
>DBYV01000003.1:0-15519 GCA_002310995.1 bacterium UBP6_UBA1177
GCCGCTCTCTGCAAACCGCCGCAGCAGGGTACTTCCATGCGGACGATCGTCACGCTTTTAATGTCATTTTCCTTGATTATAGAAGTCAGTTTTTCCGAGTAGTCCACAGCATCCAGTTTCGGACAGCCGATTATTGTGATTTTTCCTCTCATGAAATCTTCGTGCATGTTGGCGTAGGCGTAAGCCGTGCAGTCAGCTGCAATCAGCAGTTTCGCGCCGTCGAAAAACGGAGCCTTGATGGGCAGAAGTTTGATCTGACATGGCCATTGAGCGAGCTGTGAGACAGGCGTTTCGCGGGTTGAAACAGTCGGCTTTTCATCGTTGCGTTCAAAGTGCATCATGCGTGAGCCGGGGCATCCGCCGAAATGATGCTCGTGGTTTTCGGCCTCTTTCTTTTTTCCCTTAGCCTCTTTTACTGCTTTTTCATCGTATTCCGGAGCTTCGCGCTCTTCAAATGAGATCGCACCTGTCGGACATTGAGGCAGGCAGTCTCCGAAACCGTCGCAGAAATTTTCACGAACCAGCTTGGCTTTTCCGTTGATCATTTCAATCGCGCCTTCGTGACAGGCTTTTGCGCACAGCCCGCAGCCGTTGCATTTTTCTTCGTTGATGCTGATAATTTTGCGAATCATTGTGAAACCCTCCCAAAAATTACAAATCCCGGAAAGAATATAGTTTGGAAATTTTAAAAATTTGTATCTGGAGATACACTAATGAAAATTTTTTTATATAATCAGCCGCGACTTGTTGAACGGAGGCAAACATGAATTATTCTGCGTTGGAAAAGTGTCCGTTGTTTAATGGGGTTCCGGCAAACGAACTCCGCGAGGATCTGGAAAAAACACTCTTTCATATCAAGCACTATGACAAAGGAGAAATAATTTTCCGCCTGATGGAACCTGCTACGCGGATCGGTATTATTCTTGAAGGATCTGTTGAAATTCAGAAATATCTGCCGAATGGAAAACAAGTCAATCTGTCGGTTGTCGGAGAAGGCAAAATGATCGGTGCAGCCGCTGTGTTCTCAAAAATCATGAAGTATCCATGCAATATAGTTGCGCTTGAATCTGTCGATATGATGATTTTTCAGAAAAAAGATATCCTGGGACTGATGCAGAAAGATGTGAGAATTATTGAAAATTTTACGACAGAAATCGCGTCGGCGGCATATATGATGCAGCTGCGTCTTGAGCTTTTTTCATACAGCGGTATCGCGCAGAAAGCCGCATTCTGGCTGCTGATGCACGCGAAACAAGGTGAAAAGAAAAGTGTGACGATCCCGTCTGTTTCCAAATGGGCAATGCTGATGAATGTTTCCCGTTCTTCACTTCACAGAGAGCTGAGACGCTTGGAGGAACAATCGGTAATTTCATACACCCCGCCGGTTATAGAGATCCTTGATCCGAACGGACTAAAAAAAATATTAAATATATGAATACAGTAAAAAATAAACTGCTGTCCAATAGTTGACTCAGTATTATTTTTATTTGTTCTGACACGATGTCAGTATAAATCACTTAACCTGTTCAACCAGATCTGCAATGGTTGTTTTGGAAAGTTCTGTTTCAAGCGCATTCTGGGCATTGTGCAGAACGGGGTCAAGGACTGTGTGGATGCTTTTTCCTATCGGGCATTCTGGATTGGGGGAGGGATGAAAGTTAAAAACTTCCTGTCCGCACTCGGTATCATTTATTGCATGATAAACGTCAAGCAGGCTGATTTTGTCAGGGTTTTTCGTCAGATGTGATCCGCCGACACCGGCTGTTGTCTCGATCAGCCCGGCGTGCTGGAGCTGAAGCAGGATTTTTCTGATTATGACTGCATTGACTCCGGTGCTTCCGGCTATGAAATCGGATGTTACGCGATAATCTTTCTCAAAATACATTATGCAGAGAAGCGTGTGAACTGCGGCGGTGAAACGGACTGTGATTTTCATTGATCCCCTTCTTAAGCAAATCAGTAAAAGGCAGAACATTAAAGTATTCTGCCGAACCCTATGTTTTTACCAGAGAAATTCGTTTTTGTATATAAAAAAACATCGCCGATATCGCCGTTGATACATAGTGATCTGTCGGCAATTTCCGGTGGAGTGACAGCCTCTCCGAAGTTTATGCAGACATAGAAAGCGTTTTTGTTGAGCGTGGTCATGCGCCAGAACGGATATTTGATGATCATAGGAGTGTTTCCGCCGACTCCGAGTTCGAGGAAGAGTACTTTTCCGTCTTTCGCAGCCTTTCTTGAAACAAGAAAATTTTTGTATCTTTCTGACGCCGCGTACCAGCCTTCATCCTGCACGAAAGTGTTGTCGGAACGAAGATTCATGCTCATCGGCTTTCCGCATTTAGGGCAGTGAGGAACAAGTTTGGACGGGATTTTCATATCGCGCTGCTCTTCAAACATAAGCCTGATTTCCGCTTCGTTGTCGTAAGTCTCCTGATGACACGGCTCGCTGCACTGGAACAAGCCATAATCTCCCTGCATGTAATAAAGGCGCGATTTGTCGAATCCAGCTTTCTGAAAACAATGGTCGACATTCGTAGTTATGACAAAATAATCCTTATCTTTCACAAGAGAAAGCAGATTTTCGTACACAGGTGTCGGGGCATCCATGTAGCGGTTTATCATAATGTAGCGGCTCCAGTATGCCCAGAACTCTTCATAACTCGGAAACGGGTAAAAACCGCCTGAATACATATCGGTAAAGCCGTATTTCTTAACAAAATCGGGGAAGTATTTTTCAAGCCTTTCCCCTGAATAGGTCAATCCTGCCGAAGTCGAAAGTCCGGCACCTGCTCCGATGATGATAGTGTCGTTTTCTGCAAGTACCGATTTCAGTTTTTCAATCTCTTCCATAGAGAATTCTCCTGTAAATTACCTCATCTTTTTCAGAAAAGACGTTGAATACGATTTTCATTCCGTCTCCGCTCTGTTCTTTCCATTTGCGCACGGTGTCAACGGCAATTTCCGCCGCTCTATCGGCAGGAAAGCGGAATACGCCGGTTGAGATACAGCAGAATGCGATAGAAACACAGCCGTTTGCTTTCGCAATATCAAGGCAGCTTTTGTAGCAAGAAGCGAGCAGATCGCGGTCAGTTGCGGTAAGTTCTCCTCTGACGATAGGGCCCACGGTATGGATCACGTATTTGCTCGGGAGATTGAATGCAGGCGTGATTTTTGCCTGACCTGCAGGCTCTTCGTGTCCCTGTTTTTGCATGATATCCGCACACACAGCACGAAGCTGGATTCCTGCAAATGTATGTATGCAGTTATCGATGCACAAATGGCACGGCTGCCAGCAACCGGTCATTCCGCTGTTAGCCGCATTCACGATGGCATCCACTTTGAGAGTCGTTATATCGCCGCGCCACAAATAAAGTTCGTTGTCGGCAGAGTGCAGATCCGCAATATCCGTGATTACGTGCGAGCGGTTTTCTTCCTGAAGATATTCATCTTGTATTTTCAAAAATTCATCGCTTGCGGGAAGCGGCGGCCTGACATTCACTAAAGAGCGTAAAAGATCTTTCTGCTCATCATCAGTCTGCGGAATTTCAATCTCTTCATACTGCGGATTTTCTTTAAGAAGATATTTTATCAGAAATTCTCTTCGTTCTCTTTGTGTCATGCCGCCCTCCAAAAAACTATTCCCTTACAAGAGAAATTCTCTTCTGTATATTATTTCCTTTTGTGATTTCTTCAATAAGTGCAGCAGCGTAGTCGGCATAGCTGATGATGCTTTCGCCTTTCGAGTTGAGAGTGAGTTCCTCTCCGCCCCAGATCCATTTTCCGGTTTTAGGTGCGTCAGCCTGGAAATCTCCGGCAGGGCTGATGAATGTCCATTTGACATCGTTTCTCTTTCTCAAATCTGCCAGAGCAGCCGCCTGTGCACATGCAAGCGGTTTGAAAATGTCTGGAAAATCCGGAGTTTCGGAAACGGTCATGGTGTGTTCCTTGTTTACATAAAGGCTTCCTGCGCCGCCTACAACGACAAGGCGTGTTTCGGTTCCGGAAAGCAGATCGCAAAGGTGAGAAAGCGATTTTCCGTGGTTCGGAAGCTCGGCTTCTACCCATGCGCCGAAAGCGTCAACGACAGCATCGAAACCGGCGAGATCATTTTTTGTGAGCGCGAAAATGTCCTTTTTGACGAAATTTTTTGCCGCGCTTTTGTTCTCCTCGCGGGCGAATCCCGTAACATCCATACCTGCCGCAAGTGCTTCCGCGACAACAAGTTTTCCGACTTTTCCGTTCGAGCAAATAACTGCAACTTTCATAATTTCCTCCATTCAAAAATTAAAAAAAACTTCGGCAAAGAATCGTTGTTCTTTGTCAATTACAACTGTGCAAATATAAACGCTTTCGATGTAATGTCAATAGAACATCGCTGTTTTTTTTGATATTTTTTCTCAATTCGCGGAAATTATTTAAGAAAAATTGTTTGTGAGCAGATGATTTTTTTTAACTAAAATTTTTATGCCGGAACAGGATCGGTGTCTGAACACGGCAGAAAATATTTTATTGACATATGTCAAAAACCAGCTACCTTTTCGCGGGAGGTTCACGATGTCAAGACCCGCAAGATGCCGCAGAATTGAGAAATTACCGCTTTTCAGGAGCTTTTCTCCGGATGATGTCGAAACGGCGGAAAGTGTTTTCATGACTGTGGATGAATTCGAGGCGATGCGTCTTCTGGATGATGAAGGGCTTACGCAGGAAACGTGCGCTTTGAAGATGAATGTCGCCAGGACTACGGTCACTGCGATCTATGAAAGTGCGCGGCGCAAAGTTGCCGATGCCCTTGTCCGCGGAAAACGCCTTCTGATCGTCGGCGGATGTTGTGAATTTGCTCCTGTGGAACTGCCTGACAAGATTATGGAGAAGAAGATGGAACACAGAAGAATTGCGGTAACTTATGAAAACGGCGAGGTTTTTCAGCATTTCGGACACACTGAGAACTTCAAATTCTACGATGTCGAAAACGGTGCTGTCGTCAGGGAACAGATCGTTCCCACGAACGGAAGCGGCCACGGCGCACTTGCCGGTTTTTTGAAAGCGGCTCAGGTCGAAGCTCTGATCTGCGGAGGAATAGGCGGCGGCGCGAGAATGGCTCTTGACGAAGCCGGTATCGCTCTTTATCCCGGTGTGAAAGGCTCTGCGGACGAAGCTGCTAAAGCTCTTGCGGCCGGAAAACTTGAATACGATCCCGATTCTCACTGCACTCACCACGAACACCACGATCATCACGAAGGCGGCTGCGGCGAACACAGCTGCGGAAGTCACCACTGCTGATCGGTGTTGATAAACCTGACACGGTGTCAGAATAAGTCTTTCAAGTCTATAGAAAAACGCTGATTTTTTGACATATCGCCGTAAGTTAAAACAAAGGCTGGATTCCTGAAAATTAAAATAGAATTGAAAAAAATCTAAAAAATAATTTGACATTTCTTCGCGGATGATTATATTGCCTTCATCGGTGAGTCCTACCGTTAAGTGGAGTCTTCAAAAGCAGTGAACCCTACTGTGAGTGGGATCTTTAAAAGCGGTGAGTCCTACCGGAAGTGGAAATTTTAAGCCGTATTGGTTTTTACTGATACGGCTTTTTTTGTAGGTGAAAATGAAGCAGGAAAGATTAAATCTCTACTTTTTGGACATGAAATATGTCCGCTATCTGCACAATGCCGATGATCGTGTTCAGTCGGTTTCGCCGCAGATTCACAAGAACAACCGTCCGTTTGTCGGGATTATAGTTGTTTGCGATGAACACAAATATTGCGTACCGTTGGATTCGGCAAAAGAGAAACACAAAACACAGAAAAACGATGTTGATTTTACCCGTATTTTTGACGGTGACAGGCTGATAAGCGTCCTGAATTTTAACAATATGATTCCAGTAGATGACAGGTTTGTTTCTAAAATAGATTTGAAACCGTCAGAAAAAGACACGTTAATGCAGGCTCACTATAAAAAATTGTGCATAAAAGAAATTGAATGGTGCCGCCGAAATCAAGATTCAATAGTTAAAAAAGCCAATAAATTATATCACTTGGTACAAAAACCGAATTGCAGTGCAATGCTGAAAAAGCGGTGCAACGATTTTAAAAAACTTGAAAAAGTTTTGGAAAAATTGTCGGAAAATAAGACTAAAATCTAATTGTGCAGACACCGTATGCACAATTGGGAAATCACAGATTGCCCAATTCAAAAAAATCTTGCTGATTATTTGCGCCAGAGCGGTGGTTTAACTTGCATCATCCTTTGTTTAGAATCTGAATCCGACCGATGTGAACATTCCGCTTTTGGTCGGTGCAACAGAGAGATTGCTTAATTCGATTTTCTGATTTTGATTCGGAACAGGTCTTTTGGTTGCTGTAAAAATTATTCCTCCGAGGACGAATGCGCCGCCGATTACACCCATTGCAATAGATGCATTTTTTAAATCCTTGTATTTACTTTCATCATAATCATAGTCGTCAGGATCAGAGTATGCTGCAGCAAAATATGCTGTTATCGGCATTACTTCTGTCAAAGCTATTCCTCCCAAAATAAGCAGTGTGATTCCGAAGCCCTTGTATGGTCTGTAGTATCGGACTTGATCATTATTTTCCTCAACAACACTATCGCTCTCTGTTTCCTTGAATTTTTGTTTTGTTGCTCTGTTTCTCAAATTCGCGATTTCGTTTTCAGCTTCAAAACTGCAAATTCCATTCGGAAATTTTTCGAGATACTTTTGCCAGACTTCAGTAGTTCCGGCCCTTCTCGCATACTCGCAGGCCTGCTGATCCTGCACATCTCCCGAAATTTCCGCAAAAACACTCACTGCCGCGAGCAATACGGCTACAAACACAAAAACTTTTTTCATTTTTTCCTCCAAAATTAAAAAAACTAAAGCATGGAGGATTATATCCGTCATATCAGGCACATACCGCCGAAGATGAAAATTTTTTGAAAATTATTTGCTAAATACAGCTTCTTGGCGTCCCTGATGCAGGGAAGCTGGCGGCAAAGCCGATTGAAGGGTCTTATTTGCAGAATCTTTCGTGGAGTTTTTTGATGTTGTCGAGCCACTGTTCGCGCAGTTCAAGTGGTGAAACGATCTCACAGTCGGGTGAATGAGCCATGACGCGGGCGATGATTTCATTGTGGCGTTCTCCGACGGGCAGCGTTATTTCAAGGCACTTTCTTCCGTCAATGACAAGTTCTTTCGTCACTTGGTTTTTGTGCCATTTCTGCTTTACGACATGGTAATATGCCGGCTCGTAAACGCGGATAACGGCGAGTTCGGAACTGGCCGATTTGAACATTCCGAAGCAGCTTTCGACATAGCTGTCGATCTCCGATTTTGTGAATATCTTTTCGCAGTTTTCCTTGAGCACTTCACTTTGCACGAAGCGCGAAACAAGGAAGACCCTGAGTTCGTTTCTTTTGCGGCAGAAAGCGAGGAGATACCACTTTCCGAAATAATTTATGAGCCTTATCGGTTCTATCGTTCTCGTTGTCTCGTCACCTTTCGCGTCAAGATAAGTGATGTGAAGGCACCTTTTCATGATGAATGATTCGAGAATATTTCTGAAATCCTTGAGTTCAAGGATGTCGGTGTCGGAAGAATCGTAGGTTATCTTATCCAGCAGCGCGTCGAACTCCTCCGGAATGTAACTCGATATTTTTGACAAGATTTCTCCTGAAATTATCGGCACATAAGGAATTCCGTTGAGCTTGAACGAATCGGAAAAACGCTTGACGAAAATATAGTAGAAAACTGCATCGTCAAACGAATCGAAAAGCATCTCAAAAGGCGTTTCGTAAACATAGCCGCCTTTGCCTTTCTGGTATTTTAGCGGCGCAGAAAGGAAATTCCTCATGTATTCGATATCGCGCATGACAGTGTCGATATGAACTTCAAAATGATCCGCCACCTCTTTTCTCGTCACGAAACCTTTGACTTTGATTTCATGGTTTATGAAAGCCACTCTTTCAAGATTCGCCATCTGTTGCCTCCCAAAACAAAATAATCGGAGTCGATCATACTCGCGAACTCAGGCATATAACGCCTGACTTGGCAAAATCCATACTTTTTTATGGAAGTTTTTTCAAAAAAATGACTGATAAGAATTTTTTTAAGAAAATCGGAGGATTATTTGCATCGGAGAGGTGCTTTAACTTGCACAATCACAGTTTTTCCCTATAATTTTTCGGTTTTTTTGTCGTTTTTTGGTTCAAAATACGAACAAAAATTTCATCTCAGGCACTATATGCCGGAGTTGATGAGTAAAATAAAGGGTTTTTTGAGGGTTCTGCGAGGTTAGATTGCGTAATAATAAGGCTGGTATAGGTTGTGTGGTGTTGCCAGCCATCATCATTATATTTGCTCTCATTCAGGGAGATTTCGGGGGAGCAATAGCTTGTGGAATATTTCTGTTTATAGGAATTGCATTTGTATGTGGATCTAAAGAAGAATCGACAGAATCTTATGAAAACAAGGCTGAACAACCATTTCTTAGGACTGGGCAAAAAAGTTTATCTGACTCTCAAAAGGAAGAATTAAAATCTTTAATTGATACCTTCGAAGCTTATATGTCTAAACCATTCCCAGATCGACATCTGTTTCCGAATAGTGTTTTTTTTAATGATTTTTGGCGTGTAATTGGAAAAATTGGTGGATACGATTTAGAATGTGGATGGGAGAAAGGAAGGCAGCTTGAGGATAAGATTAAAGCTCACAATAAAGCTCTAGCAAAGAGATCTAAACAAAAGAAAAGCTCTCAAAATATAAAGCAGGAGGAATTTACTGATAAAATAGTAAAGGATCTCGATGACAAAATAGAACTTCAAAAATCGAATCAAGTCACTACTGAAGAGATAAAAGATGATTTTTTAACAGACCCTTTGTTCTGGGATTTTCAATGTAGTTACAGCGAACTTCTTAATTCAGGGTTTCCGGATATGTATTTGGAGGTAGACGATCCTTTTTTCGATGATTTAAACTTGGAAGAAATCGAGCAATGTCACCTCATTGAATATATTCAAGAAGAATATGATTCGATTTTGGAAATGATTAAAGATCATAACGAAGACTTTATACAAAGCCACTTGAACGATCCGATTTTCAGCAATATATGCGGTCGTTCATTGGACAATGAGCAAAGAAGAGCCATTTTGTGCGATTCCAAACACAATTTGGTCGTTGCCGGTGCAGGAACGGGAAAAACACTGACTATATGCGGCAAAATTCAATATTTGCTGGAAAACAATCTGGCAAAAGAAAACGAAATCCTGCTGATGTCGTATTCAAGAGATTCGGTAGATGATATCAATAAAAAAGTTATCAGAGTCTCTCCAAAAATGAAAGCAGAAACATTCCATTCTTTGGGATATGCAATTTTAACCGAGCATTATGGCGAGAAAAAGGCCATTGAAGACCAGATTTTGTCTCACATAAAAGCATTTTTTGAAGAACGACTTTCTTCTGACACTAAATTTACCCGGAAGATATTTAAATATTTTTCCTGCTATATTCGTTCAATCACTTTTGATTTTCGGAAAAAGGAAAACGATGAGGAAGAACAAGACTGGACATTAAAAAAGCCTTATAGGACATTGAAAGAAGCCCTGAAAAGTCTCAATAAAGACCCCAAAAACAATGTTACGGCTAAAAAGGAATATGTCAGGAGTGTTCAGGAATTGGTTATAGCCAACTTCTTATTTGTTAACGGCATAGAATATGAGTATGAAAAACCTTATGAAATCAATACTGCAACTTTGGATAGACGCAGATATTGCCCAGATTTTTACCTGCCGAAATATAAAATTTACATCGAACATTACGGAATAGACAAAGACGGAAGAGCTCGCCAGTATTTATACAAAGAAGAGCAAAACTATCTTGAAGGTATTGATTGGAAAAGAAAAATACATCGAGAGAATCATACCACCTGCATAGAAACATATTCCTACGAGTTCTCGAACGGAAAGATTTTCACCAATTTAAAGAAGAAATTGGAAGAAAAAGGCGTTGAATTCAAACCATTGACTGCAAAACAAGTCAAAGAAACGGTTTCGAACTTATATGAAGGTCATGATTTCTCAAAATTCATGGATGTTTTGGCAACATTTTTAGACCTTTATAAATCAAAATTCAGAGATAACACAAAGTTCGATTCATTTGTATTTGGAACAGGTTACGAAAGACAGAGAACGACAATGTTCCTCGAAATATCCAAGGAAATTTATGATTACTATACCTCATTGCTCAAAGAAAATGATAAAATTGATTTCGATGACATGATCTTGCAGTCAACAGATTTTCTGGATTTGCCGAAATTCCATAACAAATATCGTTACAAATATATCCTTGTTGATGAATTTCAGGATATTTCCCAGAGCAGATTCAATCTCTTGAAAAAATTGGTCGAACACGGAGATTCAAAGCTGATGGTTGTAGGCGATGACTGGCAGTCCATATACAGATTTAACGGTTCCGACATAAATATTTTTGTAGATTTCAATAAAACAACTTTTCCGGATGCAACAGTCAATTATATCACGACAACCCATAGAAATTCTGCTGAATTACAAGATATAGCCGGAAAGTTTATAATGAAGAATCCGCTGCAGTTTAAAAAGCAGATCAAATCAGATAAACAGCAGCAAGATCCTGTTCGAATAATAACTTATGAAGGTTACGATAATAGTTCTGGTGCATTGAAACAGGCTCTTCACGAAATTTCTGGAATCAATTCTTCGGCTGAAGTCTTGATTTTGGGAAGAACCAATGAAGACATCAACAAGAAGTTCCAGTCAGAAACAAATCACGCCTTCCCCAATTTAAAAATATCCTATAAAACAATTCACGGATCAAAAGGCTTGGAAAGTGACTTTGTCATACTGATCAATGCCGGCAACATTCCTAACAAAACGATTGATGATCCGATAATCAATCTATTGTTGGCGATTCCTGAAGATTATATATATGCGGAAGAAAGACGCTTGTTTTATGTCGCTCTGACAAGAACCAAATCGATAGTCTATATTTTAATGCAAGAGGAAAAACCTTCTGTTTTTGTTGGAGAAATAAAGAAGTATTGTGAGCAAACTGAAGCAAAACGGCACGGCAAGATGTCTCTTAATGAATTAATTGACTCTATGGAAAACGATTAGAAAGATTAGCTAGATTGTTTTTTAACTTTGTTTGGAAGATTTCAAATGAGTAACAAGATAGGCAGAAATGATCCTTGCCCTTGTGGTAGCGGAAAAAAGTATAAAAAGTGTTGTTATGGAAGAGAAGATAATCTTGAATATTCCAACCCAGCAAATTTTGCCCGAAACTACAAAGAGATGCGTAAAGCAGCAAGAATTAAAGAGTGCATATATCCAGACCATTCTTCTTGTTCAGAAAAAATTATCAAAGCGCATTCGATACAAAACAATAAGATTCTTGCCAAAATATCCGATGATGGAAAAGTGTACATGCCAGTTTTTAAACCGGAGATATCTTTTGAGTTTCAACAAGAATATGGCAGAAAAGAAGCTTCTGTTTTTACTGGATTTTGCGGATATCACGATAAAACAGTTTTTCAGCCAATAGAAGATCATGATTTTACAGGATCGACTGAACAGATTTTTCTCTATATTTATCGAGCATTTGCTTTGGAATATCATAGAAAATTGGAAGATGTAAGAATGTATCAGCAAATGTTCCGTAATCAGCCGTCCAGCGCAAAAGAACTTACGATTGATGGGAAAATTACCCCTTCATTATCAGTTAAAGACCTTCTTGAAGAAAAAGCTGTTTTTGATAAAGCTCTGCTATCAAAGCAATATGATGTTCTTACAAGTATAGTCTGGACTTTTGATGGATTTTCTAATTTTGCAGCAACAGGTGGAGAAACCCCTGTGTTTGATTTTGATGGCAAAAAAATACAAGATTTGAGTAATCCAAATATTCCGGTTAGAAATATTTATTATTCTGTTTTTCCTGAAAACAATAAGACATTTGCAATTGTAGCTTGGCTAAAAGAATACGACAGTCTCTTTTCTTCAATGAAAAAAAGATTAAATGAAGTGAGTGAGCAAGAAAAACGTAATTATATTAACAACACTTTAGCTCTCTTTATTGAAAACATAGCCATTAAGCCGAGCTCGTGGAAAGCACTGCCAAAAAAGGCTAAAGATGATTTTGCCATGATGTTCTATACTCCCACAAACTTAATGAAATTTGATAGATTCAAAAAACGGTCTTTTGATTTGTTTTCATTATAAGATCTCGTGGTCGAAATTTTCGGTATCAAGTAAAAACCGCCTGAATTTATTTTGAAATATGTTCAAACACACGCCCTCGCCCTGCGGGCGCTCCCTCTAGCTTAGATGGAAACTCGAAGCAAAACCTGCACACGCTAAGGCTCCACTGAATCAGGGCGGATGTCAAATGCTGTGATTTTCTTAATAAAATTAACTATTTTTGCAAAAAATGCCGGTTTTTCGACATATCTTTTGCTGAGAAATGCCGATTTTTTGACATATCTTTTGCTGAAAAATGCCGATTTTTCGATATATCGCCGCAAGTTAGAACATTAAGAAGAGGGAAAGAAGCATTCAGGTTAATTAAGTAAAAGGATTATGCCTTGTTAAACTTCGCTTTCGGCTGTTTGCAGCGGGGGCATCTCCAGTCATCCGGCAGATCCTCAAAGGCAACTCCGTCATGTTCTGCAGGATCATAAACATATCCGCAGATCGAGCAGACGTATTTGCCGCTTGCCTTTTGTGCGGAAAAATCAACTTCGGCAAGCACCGTTGGCACAGGATTATCAAGATCAATTACGCGCTTTGCCTCAAGATTTTCATATCCCTGCGGCGTGTGCGTTCCGCAATAAACCGTCGGATGATTGCGAACGAAATCACGGACGCGGTCAAGCGTCTCCCGTGCCGCGGAAATATCTTTAAACACCACCGAAAGCTTGTTTTCATGCAGTGCCTCGTCCATGTAGGTGATATCTCCGTGGAGCATGTAGAACAAACCGTCGTTTTCCGCGATCACGATGCTGTTTCCGTTGGTGTGGCCTTTTGCTTTGATGAAATAGATCCCGTCTGCGATTTTCTGGCTTTCCGGGAAGTTGTAATATGCGCCGTCGGTGAACGTTACGGGGATGATGTTTTCAAGCCCTTTCAGCTCGTCTGCGCCGGTTTCGTCCGCGTTAACGTAAATTTTTGCATTCGGGAAGGATTTAAGTTCACCGGAATGGTCGGCGTGCTTGTGTGTCAGCAGGATCTTCGTGACCTGCTCCGGCTTGTATCCGAGCGCGGCGAACGCTTCCATGTAGCTGCAGATGTCTTTTCCGGTAAAAATGGGACTGTTTTCGTCTGGAACTTCCTCAGGCGTTCCCGCCGGTATTCCCGTGTCGACAAGAATAACCTCATCGCCGGTATCGATCAGGTAGTTCTGCAGACTGCCGCGATAGCGGATATTCTTATCGAATTTTTCCATGCCTTCTTCTCCGCCAAAGATGAAAGGCTGGGTGTAAAAACCGTCTTTTCTGAATTTTACTGCTTTGATCTCCATGTTCATCCCTCCATTCTTATTATGCCTGACATCTCAATGTCATAGCTTTTTTATTTCACGCTGCGATTGTGTTTGTGCCGTTATTTTTCAGCCGGCTCCCACTTGCATCTGACAGGCGAAACAATAGAGCCTTCCTTTTTCATCTCTGCAAATGCCTTGTCAACGACCTTGCGGTCCAGCCCGGTCAGTTCAGCAACCTTACCGGCATTCAAAGGTTCTCCGGCCTTTTTCATAGCTTCTAAAATCTTTTCCTTTTCATTCATGATAATTACCTGTAATTGTAATTGATAACCACCCCTGTCAATACTGATTTGTCATCGCACACCATTTTTGATAGCATAAAAGGTCGAATCTGTCACGAATAATCAGAAGGTAGAGGTTCCCATGCAGCAGCGCAAGATCATTCATGTCGATATGGACGCCTTTTTCGTTTCAGTGGAGGAGCACGATAATCCCGATCTGAAAGGGCATCCTGTGGTAGTCGGGCATGACGGCCCGCGCGGAGTGGTCGCAACTGCAAACTATACGGCTCGCAAATTCGGGATCCATTCGGCGCTTCCTATCGTTACGGCACACCGCCTGTGCAAAGATCTCATCGTTGTCGAAGGAAGATACCAGCGTTACAGGGAGATTTCTGAGCAGATTCGGAATATTTTCAGGGAATATACTGATGTGATCGAGCCTTTGAGTCTGGATGAGGCTTTTTTGGATGTCACGCGCAATAAAAAAGGGATACCGCTTGCTGTCGATATTGCTGCCGAGATCAAGAAGCGGATATTTGATGAGACAGGCCTTACAGCTTCGGCAGGTGTGAGCTACTGCAAGTTTCTCGCCAAGATCGCGAGCGATTACCGTAAACCGGACGGGCTCTGCACGATCCATCCTGACCGTGCGCCCGGGTTTATCGACAGACTGAAGGTCGAACAGTTCTGGGGAGTAGGTGAAAAGACGGCTCAGCATCTGCACAAAATGGGAGTTTTTACCGGGCGGGAACTTCGCGAAGTGCCTCTTGAGACATTGAGACGCGAGTTCGGAAAGAGCGGGCAGATCTTCTATGACTTTGCGAGAGGCATTGACGATCGTCCTGTCGTAACGGAGTTCATCCGCAAGTCGCTGGGGTGTGAGCGCACTTATGCAAAAGATCTTGAAAGTTGCGCGGAAATGCTTGAAGAACTGTCTCATCTGGCAAACGAATTGACGGAAAGGCTTAAAAAACACGGTTTTTCGGGGCGCTCCCTGGTTTTGAAGATCAAATACAGTGATTTCAGGCAGACGACACACTGCCGCAGCTGCAATAAGCCGATCGAGACTTTTGAGGAGATCTTTTCCATTACTCGTGAGCTGCTTGATGAAGTCGATGCTGCTCGGCATCCGGTGAGACTTCTGGGGCTATCTGTCACCAATCCTGTTCAAACTGAAGATCTAGGTTTTCCGCAGCAGATGACCTTTGACTGGTAGACAAATATGGAAGAAAATGTTTTCAAGCGCATCTACCGCACTCCGGAGGGTTTCGACGATCTTCTCATGGTTTCAGAGGGCGGTATCCTCACCGGATTGAGCTTTTTTGACAGCACTGATAATAAAATTGAGTGCGGGGAGAAGGAACTTCCGGTATTCCGTGATACAAAAAAGTGGCTCGATATCTATTTTTCCGGCAACTGTCCTGATTTTGTGCCGGAATTCAAAATAAAGGACTTAACGCCTTTCAGGAAGGAAGTTTCCGATATCATGCTCTCTATTCCCTTTGGAAGGAGTATGACTTACGGCGAAATCGCGGCACTTGTCGCACAGAAGCACGGCAACAAAAAAATGTCGGCTCAGGCCGTGGGAGGAGCTGTAGGCTGGAATCCTCTCTGCATAATAGTGCCGTGCCACCGCGTCCTTGGCGCAGACAAAAGCCTTACAGGTTACGGCGGCGGCATCAAAAACAAGATCGCGCTTCTTGAACTCGAAGGGATCGAGTTCCGAAAACC
>DBYV01000003.1:15643-17393 GCA_002310995.1 bacterium UBP6_UBA1177
ACTTAACAACAATCTGGAATGTCCGGCGATCGGGATCGGAACTTTTATGATCAGTCCTGTTGATGCGGAGGTAAGTGTCCGTGAAGCACTTAAAATGGGTTATGAGCTGGTCGATACTGCGGCGGCTTATCAGAATGAAAGGGCCTGCGGCCGCGGCATCAAATCAAGCGGAATCCCGAGAGAAAAGGTGTTTGTCTCAACGAAACTCTGGCCCAGCGAATTTGAGAACGCAAACGCGGTCAATGAAACGCTTGAGCGTCTCGGCCTTGACTATGTCGATCTTCTTTTCATCCATCAGCCGGCTGGAAACTGGCTTTCCGGCTACAGACTTCTTGAAAAGGCATACAAAGAAGGCAAGGCGAAGTCGATCGGTATCAGCAATTTCGAGGGAAAATACCTCGATGAGCTTCAGAAAGAGTGGGAGATCGTCCCGCAGTTCATTCAGGCTGAGGCGCATCCTTACTTCCCGCAGGGAGAACTTAGAAAAACTCTCGACAAGTACGGCATCAAGCTGATGAGCTGGTATCCGCTCGGACACGGCGACAGATCGCTCATCGAAGAGCCTCTTTTCAAGCGTCTTGCTGAAAAATACGGCAAAAGCAGCGCGCAGGTGATCCTCCGCTGGCACACGCAGATGGGCTTTGTCGTGATCCCGGGCAGCAAAAACGTCGCCCACATAAAGGACAATCTCGACATCATGGATTTCAATCTCACTGATGCAGAGATGGCAGAGATCGCTACTCTCAACAAAGGTGTTAGATATTACACCAGAACGGATGAAGCTCTCACAGGATTCGCACTGTGGCACCCCGAATATGAAAAAGCATGATTTAAAATAGAGGAAATTAAGATGGGAAGGATCATTTTTACGATTTTTGCAGTTGTTGTATTAGGCATCTGCCTTACTTTATCGGCTAAAAACACAAATACGGAGAAAAAAACAATGGAAAACACCAACAAAAACCGCAAGGTTCTCGTCGCATACTTTTCGAGGACAGGCGAGCAGTACTCAGTCGGCAACATCACCGAGGGAAACACCGCGATAATCGCGAAAATGATAGCTGCGAAAACGGGCGGCGACCTTTTTGAGATCAAGGTGGCAAAGGATAACTACCCGAAAGGATATTCCGCGCTGACGGATTATGCGAAAGAGGAAAAACAGAAGAAAGCGAGACCTGAGATCGTCGGAAAAGTGGCGAAATTCGCGGACTACGACACTGTTTTCATCGGCTATCCGAACTGGTGGAGCGACATGCCGATGCCGGTCTACACATTTTTGGAAAGCTATGACTTCACGAACAAAAACATCGTTCCATTCTGCACCCACGAGGGAAGCGGGATCGGCGGCACCGAAAACAACGTTAAAAACGCGGCGAAAGGCGGAAAGGCTCTGAAAGGTCTCGCGATATACGGTCATACTGCACAGAAAGAACGCGCCGAAGCGGAGAAAACCGTCACCGAATGGCTGAAAAAGCTGGGATTCTGACGTATTGACCGGAGGTTTTATGAGAAAATTTTTAGGAGTGATAATTATGAATGCGATTTTGACAACGACTGTTTCCGCAGGGTATTATCTGGACGAGTTGAAAAAAACAGACCCTGAATTTGCTCAGTTTTTCGCCGCTTTTTCGCAGAATGAAGTCGTAAATGAAAATGGTGTCAGGCTTGACGAAAAAACGAGGCATATCGCAATCTTAGCCGCTATGCTCGGACGCGGCGCAGTCGATTTTTATCCGGAAATGCTTGCTGA
>DBYV01000003.1:17445-17950 GCA_002310995.1 bacterium UBP6_UBA1177
GCTTACTGCGGAATCGGCAGGATCTATCCTTTCTTCAAGGCGACAAACTATGTCTTCAAAAAGAAAAAAATCAGAATTCCTCTTGCCGGTCAGTCAACTACAACACCTGAAACACGTCTTCAGAAAGGAGCGGAGAAACAGGTCGAAATTTTCGGAGAGGGAATGCGCGATTTCTATAAAAAAGGCTATATGAACCGCTGGCTTGCAGACAACTGTTTCGGTGATTATTACACGAGGACAGGGCTTACGGTGCAGCAGCGAGAACTGGTGACATTCTGCTACATAGCGGCTGACGGCACGAATGAAGCGCAGCTCAGGGCACATATAAACGGCAACAACCTTGTCGGTAACAACAAAGAGTTCCTTATTTCGGTCGCGTCTCAGATCATGCCGTATATCGGCTATCCGAGGACGCTTAATATCATTGCGGCTGTAAACGAAACTTTAGGAGATAAAAAATGAGAAATTTTTCAGAAAAAACAATTGCATTCCTTCTTGCCGCAGC
>DBYV01000018.1:0-29989 GCA_002310995.1 bacterium UBP6_UBA1177
GGTTTCGGCTCGTGGATGATTTTGATCCCGTCAAGGTTAAGACCGATTTTTGCCGCGATCTCTCTGATTTTTTCTTCGTGGCCAACAAGAACAGGAATTACGATTCCTTCGCCCATCGCATCTTTGATAGCCGCAAGTACCGGCTCGTCTTCCGCAGCTGCAACAGCGATTCTTCTGGTCTCATGTCCTTTTGCCATAGCGATAAACTCTTTGATCGATTTGAATTCCATTTTTCCCTCCGAAGATTGTTAATAATCAAAAACCGCTACACTATAAAAAATTTTTTCGGAAAGTTCCATTTTTTATTTTGGTTTTATGAGAAATTTTACAGATACGGTTTGCAGGTTCCAAATTACCGACTCATTGCAAAGTGTGGGAGAAAAACGGCTGGATTCTGCCTGTTGTAGAGGAGTTTTATAAACCTGACAGAACTATTTTAACCCTTTCTTTTATTCCAAAACAAGCGGAAAAAGCAGGAGATGACAGTGACTTGTTGCAGAATGAAACAAGTTTGAAACAAGTTTTAGAAAAATCGGATTTTGAGAAGATTGTCCCGATACTTGATACAATTGGAACAAAATAAAAAGATAACTGTTCAGGAAGCAGTGACTATTTTAAATAAATCACGAACTACGACTTGGCGATACCTCAAAATATTGGTGAATGCAGGTATTGTTGAAGTTAGTGGGGAAACGAACAATACGGTGTATTCTCTGCGAAAACCAGATTAGAAACGAGCCTTGCCAATCGGTCACTGCTGTAGAGCCGTAACCTGATACGGCTCATTGTGCCGGAAAGAACCGTGCTGACATTTTGCCGTCTCAAAGCGGAAATGTGTGGAAAAATCATTAATCTGTCAAAGCCAAATCGAGTTGTGATTGCAGTTCCTCTTTTTTCGGCAGATAAAGCTGATAACGGGCAGTGAACAACTGGTTCGTAATTCCCTGAGTCGCATATTCCATCAAAAGTTCATCCTGTTTTGCTCCGAGAACTATCCCTATCGGAGGATTGTCATCAGGTTGGCAGATTTCGGTTTTGAAATAATTCAGATACATGTTCATTTGCCCGATGTCGCTGTGTTTTATTTCCGAGCGTTTGAGGTCAATCAGGACATAACATTTTAAAATGCAGTGATAAAACACCAAATCTACTTTAAATCTGCGGCTTCCGATAGAAATTATGTATTGTCTGCCGATGAAAGCGAATCCTCTTCCAAGTTCCAGCAAAAATTTTTCCATATTTGCTTTCAAGGCACTTTCAAGATTACCTTCTTTACAACGTTTTTGCTGAGGAAGTCCTGTAAATTCCAAAACGTAAGGATCTCGTATGATATCTTGTGCGCTCAAAATATGATGTCCCTTGTTTGCCAGTGACATAACTCCGGCTTTATCAGTGCTGAGTGCTATTCTCTGAAAAAGAGAGCTTTTTATCTGTCGTTTCAACTCACGAACTTTCCAGCCTTCCTTTATTGCCTCATGGAAATAGAATTGCATTTCCATCGGATCATCACATTTCAAAAGTTCAAAATAATGGCTCCATGTCAATTTGTGAGACAGCGTCTCACATTTTGGGAAAGTCAGATAAAGTTTGCGCATATAGGTGAGATTGCTTCGGCTGAAGCCTTTTCCTCGTCTGGCCGAAAGGTCTTTTGACAAATTTATAAGCAGTTGCTGGCCATACTTGGCTTTTTCAGCTCCGCCTTGCTCTAATTCGACAATGTATCGGCCTGTTTGCCAGTTGGCTTTCAGAAGCTCGAAATTTACAGCCAGTACAGCAGTTTCCTTGGCTTTTTCCCATAAATCCGATATTTTATCGACAAGTAAACTATATTCTTTAGATGTGATTTTTAATTCGCTTGTTTTAAGTGTTTCAACTTTATTTTCCATAATAGTTGTTTGCTAGAAGTTGCGTTAATAATACACAATATTTTTTCAAAATCAAGACTTTTTTGATTTCGACATAAAGATCATTCATTTTAAATGCCCAAGAAACAAACTTGCCAAATAAAGCACGGTTGATTTAATAAATTTATAGCGAAAGTCAAATTATTTTAGATTTTTATTTTAATAAAATTTTAGAATTTTTGTCTAAAAATTTGTAGAGACGTAACCTGATACGTCTCATTGATGCGGAGATGAGGAGCCGCTCCCGAACCTCGGTTCCTGAGCTGGTCGAAGGAGTCGAAGCGGCGGCTGAGAGGATAACTGTTCCGTCTTCTCCATTTCAAAACGGAAATGTGGGGGATTTGTTATTTAAGATATTTTTCGGGGAAGAAAAAGGGTGAGGTCTTATGCAGATGAGTCTTGTTTTTATTTAAAAATTTAAAAATGCAGGTATTTTGATAATAACTCTTGATTTTTGCGAAGTTTTATTATACTACTTACGAGTAGACTACTTACGAGTAGACTACTTACGAGTAGTGTGTTTTGATGGAGGAAATATGATCGGACGGACTGAAGAGTTGGAACACTTGCAGTCGCTTTATTCAAGCGGAACTTTCGAGTATCTTGTCATGTACGGAAGGCGGAGAGTCGGCAAAACCACGATCCTTCAGGAATTTTCAAAGGGAAAAAATGCGGTTTTTTATTCTGCGCAGCTGAAAAACGATACGCTGAATCTGGAGGAATTTTCCAGAATTGTTCAGCTGCATTTCGACAAAATGTTTATTTCCCCTTTTCAGAGCTGGAGTGACGCTTTCGTCTACATAAGCAGAAAGGCTTTAGAGCGGACTGTTGTCATAATAGACGAATTTCCGTTTATCGCCGATTCAAACCCGAGCGTGAAATCGATTCTTCAGCACACCATCGACCATGACTGGAAAAACAACAACAATCTTTTTCTGATTTTGTGCGGTTCTTCCGTAAGTTTTATGGAAACCGATGTCATGGGCAGCAAAAGTCCGCTTCACGACAGGCAGACATCGTCTCTGGAGATTCTTCCTTTCGATTATTTCGAGAGTTCTCTGTTTTTTCCGGATTACACGAACGAGGAAAAACTGCTCGCTTATGGAATTTTGGGAGGAATTCCGCGTTATCTTGAGGCTTTTGACGGCAATTTAACGATAGAACAAAACATTTCCGGTAAAATTATCAGAAACGGCGCATATCTGCACGAGGAACCGGCCAATCTTCTGAAAGCCGAACTTCGCGAAACATATATTTACAACAGCATTTTAAGTGCGCTTGCAAACGGAAAGAACAAGGTTTCGGAAATAGCCGGTTTTATTCACGAAGACATCAGCAAAGTTTCCAAGTATCTGATAACACTCCAGATTATGAGGCTGATTGAGAAAAAGGTGCCTTGCGGAGAAAATCCCGAAAGCCGCAAAGGAATTTATGTAATGACGGATAACTTCTTCAAATTCTGGTTCAGATACGAATTCACAAACAGTTCCTATTACGAAATAGTCGGCTCTGACAATGCGGCAAAGGAAATCATGGATGATCTGCCCAATCTGATGGGAGATGCTTTCGAAAAAATATGTCTGGAATACATGATCAGGCTCGCAAAAAAAGGAAAACTGCCCTTTGTTCCTCACAGCACCGGAAGGTGGTGGGGCAACAACCCTGTGGCTAAATCGCAGGATGATGTCGATATTCTCATGCTGAGCAAAAACAGAAAAAAAGGGATTTTTGTCGAATGCAAATTTACATCAAAACCGATGCCTTACGACGAATACGAGGATTTGAAAACCGCGATGTCCGCTTTTGAAGACATTAAGGAAAAATATATGTATTTTATCAGCAAATCTGGTTTCTCGGATTCGGTTAAACGCCGTGCGGAGGAAGACGGCGCGGTGCTTCTCACGATTGATGATCTTTTTTTCGTCTGAATTTTCGGAGGTTAAAATGAAAAAAATATATTTTGTGATTCTGGTTTTTATAAGTTTTCAATTGCTTTCCGCCGCTGAAAAGCCGGAAGATTTCCAGTTCGTGAAGAAGGTTACGGACGGAACTTTGAACTATTCGACGTTCGAGCTTTCGATTACGGGAAACGGGATTCCTGAGACGAATGTCACCAACCTCAATTCGGCGCGTATTACTGCGGAAAAGGCAGCTCAGGCCAATGCGCGGCTGAAAGCGGTGAAAATTCTTTCGTCGCTTGTTATTTCAGGCAAAACCACGGTCAAGGCTTATTTCGACGAGAAAAACCAGCCCGATTTTGTCGAGCGGCTTGTGAACGCGGCCGATTTCAAGGAAGTAACTTCCGAAAGATTTTACTCGAATTCGTCAGTCGACGTGACATACAAAGTCGATGTTTCCGGTTATATCAGAAAAATTACCGAAGCGGTGAGGGAAACTCTTCCAGCTGAAGAAAAGGTTAAAACCGCTTCTGAGGAGAGCGCGAAAACGAAGTCTGTTCTTCTCATAAACGTGAAAAAAATCGAGCCTGCGCTTCTGATTTCGGTCGTGGACGAAAAAGGGGAAAAAATCTACGACATTTCGGTTGCCGGAAACTGCAGAAAAAGCCCGTCATCCGTTTTCTTCGCCAAAAAGAAAGCCGATTATATTATTGAAAGAGATGGACTTTCCGGCGAAACGCTTTCAGTAAACGCATTCAAGATCACCGAATCGAAAATCGTCGTAAAAAACAGCGACGCCGAAAAGATCAGAGCAGAACTCAAAAAAGAGTGTTTCAGCGAAGGCCGGATCGTTGTAGTCAGCGCAGAGTAACTGACTTTTTCTTGCATAAAATGCCGTTTTCCTTAAAATTATTCGATTTTTTGGTACGGAGGCCTCGAAATGAAAAAATATTTCCTTCTTTTTGCACTGATTTTGATTTTTTCGGTTCCGGCCTGCGGCGGAAAGAACGAAAATCAAACAACTCCGAAACAAAATGATGCCGATGAAACAGCGGAAACCGCTGATAACGAACAGAACGATGCCGATGAAACGGCGGAAACTGCCGATATTGAGCAAAACGATACCGATAACTGGCAAAACAACAATAATGATGACAACATACATGATGACGATGAAGTGTTGCCGGATCCATGTGAACCAAACCCTTGCGGCGATGATATTCACATAAAATGTGAGCCGGAAGATGTAACAAATTACCGCTGCAGATGTGAAACCGGTTACTTATGGGATGGTGAAAAATGTGACGATATACCTGAATGCAGCACGACAAGCGGAACTCCGTGTATTGATGCAGAAACAGATCTTATGTGGTCTGCAAAATCGGAAAAATCAATGGATTGGGGGACGGCTGAGACATACTGTGAGACACTTGATGAAGGTGGATATTCTGACTGGTTTCTTCCAAATTCGTCAGTCCTTTACACTCTTGTTCGGAACTGTGACGATTTTTATAACGGCTGCGAAGCCAATTACGATGGATTTTACAGTAAATTCGGTGAGACTGACGAACTCTGGAGTTCTACTTATATGGCCAGGCGTCCAGAGTTGGGAGTGCCGTCTAGCGCCTACACAATTTCCTTTAGCAGAGGCCGCTACTATGACAGATTGCCGAATAACATTTATAAAGTCCGCTGTGTTAGGATAGAAAAAACAGAAAGAGAGGCTGAGTGCGGCCGGATTCCACAAAACGCAGTCTACAATAAGGTTTCAAAAATACAGCAGACATGGAATTTTTCCTACTATAGCTGGCAACCTAGCTTGATAAGCCTTTACAGCACAACGGCAAGCACGACAGAATGCAGATTTAAATGTGATAACGGCTACAAATACACAGGCGCTGAATGCAGAACTGTAGATTTGTCTTTCCCGAAATGCAGCCCGTCAAGCGAAACTCCGTGTGTTGATGCCTCAAGCGGATTGATCTGGTCAGCGGCAAAAAAAGAATCGGACAAAATGGATTGGGAAGCAGCTGTTTCATACTGCAACGATTTGAGTGAAGGCGGTTTCGATGACTGGCATCTGCCAACAATCAACGAACTTAGGACGCTTGTCCAAAATTGTGACACAACTGCTTTAGGCGGAGCTTGTAAGATAGACGATCCGAATTGTCTCTATTCCGGATGCAACACTGATAACGGCTGCAGTCAGGACGACAGCGGCAAATACAGTAAATTCGGCGATCCCGGCGCATTGTGGTCTTCGTCGGTAATGATGGAAGCTCCATCTTCATCAACTTATGATGATTTTGTCTGGGTTTTAAATTTCAGAACTGCCGAAATCATATATATACTTAAAAAATATAACGACTTTATTTTATACTTGGATCTCCATGTCCGCTGCGTAAGGTGACAATCTCCGCCGTGTAGTGGCACAAATAGTTTCTTGCCTATTAACTAAAACTTTTATTGACAAATATTTTAAAATATTAATTATAAATTTGTGTTTTCGTAATATAGTTCTTTAATAGCACCGAGGTTTGTGTTGCTTACAAAAGGTAATATTTGTAATTATAAACCTTTATTTGCAATCAATATGATGTTTTTGATTGCTTTTGATTGTTTTTGTGGTATAATGAACAGACGGTTTTTATGGAGGTAGCAATGTCAACATCGTTTGTTCAGTTCAGGATAGAAGATTCAACCAAAGCGCAGGCGCTTCTTGTTTGCGAGCAGTTGGGGATTGATCTTTCCACTTATTTAAGAATGTGCGTCACTCGTCTGGTGCGTGAAAACGGGATCCCTTTTTCGATGAAGCTCGAAAAAACGGAAGAAAGCCGCGGTCTTGCCGCAATGAAAGCTGCAAGCAGGATCGCCGAGCAGAACGGAACCAGCGGGATGACTCTCGATGAAATCAACAATGAAATTACCGAAGCAAGAAAATAAACCGCGTTACTATGTCGTGATAGACACCAATGTCATTGTTTCGGCAATGCTGAAATGGCAGTCTCTTCCCGGAAATATTCTGACTCTTGTTTTTGAAGGCGTGGTTGTTCCAGTCTTCAATGATGAAATTATCCGCGAATACCGTGAAGTTTTGAGCAGACCAAAGTTCAATCTGACAAAAACTATCATTGACGATTTTGTCGGCAACATCGAAGAAGTCGGCATTTCGATTGAAGCGGAAACGCTTGATGTGGTTTTTACCGATCCTAAAGACAAAATTTTTTATGAAATCACCATGGAACATAGAAAATCTGACGAAACTTATCTTGTGACGGGAAATATCAAACATTTTCCTGCACAGCGTTTTGTTGTTACTCCGCGAGAAATGCTGGAAATCATCTTGGGATAAGAAATCCTTTCTTGCACAAAATCTCGTTTTCATTAAAATTATTCGATTTTTTGATACGGAGGCCGCGAAATGAAAAAATATTTTCTTCTTTTTGTCCTGATTTTGATTTTTTCGGTTCCGGCGTGCGGAAAAAAGAGTGAAAACCATAAAATTCCTGAACAGAATGATGCCGATGAAACGGCTGAAACAGAGCAGAATGATAACGATACAGATTCAGACTCTGATTCTGAACATGATGAAGATGCATTAGAAAATGACGAAGATGACGACACAACTCGGGATACAGATCAAAACGACGGTGATACAGAAATCCCCGTATATCCGGATTCTGACTTGCCTGAATGCGCTCAGAGAGGCAAAACTCCGTGCAAAGATTCAACGACCGGGCTTATGTGGTCTTCGATGTATTCCGATAACTGGCATCAGACGAAGTGCGGCGAGATTTCCGACGCAGGCTATACCGACTGGCGTGTGCCTGAAATCAGCCAGCTGATGACTTTGGTTCAGAACTGTCCTGATTTTGAAAACGGCGGCTGCGAGACAAGCATAACCAGCAAATACAGCAGGTTAGGCGACACCGACACACTGTGGTCAGGCAGCATTAAAGAGGCATATTTTCTGGCAATAAATTTCAGCAACGCCTCCATCGAGGCTCACTGCAACGCTTTTTTAGCATCACTCGTTGAGGGAAACGGCTATCCGCCTTACGACTGTTACGAGTGTTTTGAAAGCCACTATCTCCGTTGCACGAGATGCGATGAAGGTTACTTCTGGTATGGAGACAAGTGTGTCAAAAGCCCTTGCAGTTCCGATCCCTGCGAAGAAATTCCTTATGCTTCAGGCTGTGTGCCGCTAAGCGAGACAAATTACCGATGCTACTGCAATTCAGGCTGGTTCTGGGACGGCGGGAAGTGTGTCGATCCGTGCGATGCCGACCCGTGCGCCGGAGTACAGCATTCAACGGGAGTCTGTGCTGCGACAAGTGCAAACAAATACACCTGCGGCTGCATCGAAGAGTGGTTCTGGGACGGTGAAAAATGTGTCGAAACACCGTGCAAAACAGAGCCTTGCAAAGATATGAAGCACTCTACCGGAGTATGCACTGCACAAAGCTGGGACAAATATACCTGCGGATGCGAAGAAAACTCTTTTTGGAACACTTCAGAGCTGAAATGTCTGAATCCATGCGACGGTGATCCGTGCAATGCGCTTCACTCAACAGGAAAATGCACATCTGAAACAAGTACGATATACACATGTGAATGCGATGAGGATTCTTTATGGGATGAAGCAAACAGAAAATGCACCAACGAATGCGACGCAGTTTCGTGCGACATCCCGCATTCAACCGGCAAATGTATAGCCTCAAAAGGCGGTACCGACCATCAATGCGAGTGCTCAGGCAACTATTTCTGGAACTATCGGGAGTGCGTTTCTCCATGTGAAACGGCTTCATGCGGAGGTTTTGATAATGCAACCGGAGAGTGCTTCACGCAGAATGAATCGCAGTATGTCTGCGGCTGTAACGAAGGATACTTCTGGTATGGCGGAGAGAGAGGCTGTGACAATACTAAACCGGCTTTCGGCAATATCTGTACAAGTCTGCGGAAATGTCTGGATGGAGAAAGCGAAAACTGCATGGATATGAACGAATATTCCGCTTACTACAACTACAGTGATATGTACTATGCCGAACGCGGAAAATGTGCTCCGCAGAACTTTTCGATCGATAGCTCCGTACCAGGTCAGGAGACGGTTATCGAAAATAATTTAGGGCTTGAGTGGCAGCGGAACTTTACTTCAGAACGCTACACATGGGATGAAGCCGTTAACTACTGCGACACATTGTCTTACGGCGGGCACAGCAACTGGCGTCTGCCGGATCTGCATGAAATTTTTTCAATTGCGTTCAACAGCGATATAGGCAATCTTCTGGACTGGAGACTTTTTCCAAAAGCATCGAAAGAAACAAAGCTGTGGACGTCGCAGTTATCAAGCGAATATTACGACTATGTCTGGTACATAAATTCTTTCGGAACCATTGATTATGCCACCAAGAGTTATCTCGCTAATGTCATGTGTGTGCGCGGGGAGCGGCTTCCGAAAGCTTCCTTTAAAACTACGACGGTAGGAGAAGATGCAGTTGTAACCGATACGACAACAGGACTCATGTGGCAGATGACGCCGTATACCGCCCGTGCAGACTGGGAGTCCACGGTTTCATACTGCGAAAATCTTACATATGCAGGTTACAGCGACTGGCGGCTTCCCAATAAAAACGAACTTCTCTCGCTCGTTGATTATGACAGATATTATCCTGCAACAGAATTTCCTGACGAATACGGGAGAGCCTTCAGCACATCATCGCCTAATGTAAGGGATCCGCACTATATCTGGGTCGTCTATTTGGATAGCGGATATGTCACGACGCAGTTCCACAAGGACAATTCCACAAGCAGTATCTATGTCCGCTGCGTAAGGTGAAAATTCCTGCTGCAAGCGGCAAATTCTTGACAAAAGCATCATATTTTTAATAAAAAAGCGCCGGAATACGGTTTTTGAGGTGATATGGCTAAAAGAGCTTTCATTTTCCCCGGTCAGGGGGCGCAATACGCCGGAATGGGGCGCGATTTTGTTGAGAGATTCCCTGTATTTTCAGAAGTTTTTGAAGAAGCCTCCGAAAGGCTCGGATTCGATTTGCTTAAAACCGTGATGGATGGGACTGCCGAAGATTTGATGCGGACTGAAGTGACGCAGCCTGCGCTTCTTACTGTTTCGACGGCTATTCTCAAAGTGATTTCACAGGAAACCGGTCTTTCGTGTGATTTCGCGGCGGGGCTTAGCCTCGGTGAATACACGGCTCTTGTCCATGCAGGCGCTTTCAATTTCGCGGATGCTGTCGTTATCGCGAAAGAGCGCGGCAGAATAATGCAGGAAGCTGTTCCGGAAGGTGTCGGCGCGATGGCTCCGATAGTCGGTCTTACTTATAATGAAGTTGCTGAATTTATTAAAGAAATAAAGGGTCTTGGAGTTGTTGAGATTTCAAATTTCAATTCTCCCTCGCAGGTCGTTGTTTCGGGAAATATCGAAGCAGTACAAGCGGCTGTCGATTTTATAAAGCAAAACGCCAAAACAAGGATAAAAGCGCTTTTCCTTCCTGTGAGTGCTCCTTTCCACACGTCGCTGCTTCGCGAGGCTTCGAATGAATTTGAAAAAATACTCGGCAGTTACAGCGTATTCGAACTGAATAAAACTGTCGTTTCGAATGTTACGGGTTTGCCTTACACCGATATTTCGCAGGTAAAACCGGCTCTTGCGAAACAGTTTTACAGCACGGTTCTCTGGAAGCCGTCGGTCGAATTCATGATTAGAAACGGAGTTACCGATTTTCTTGAAATCGGCCCCGGAACATCGCTTTCAGGCCTTGTCAGAAAGACCGCAGCCGCGATGGATAAGGAAGTCAAAATCCGGAACGTCGAAAATATGGAAACATTTAAGAACTTGGAATTATAGGAGAAAGTTATGTATTTAGAAAAGATCGCAGACATCGTTAAAAGCCATCTCGCTCTTGACGAAAGTGTTCAGATCACTCCTGAAACTTCACTGAAGGACATGAAGATCGATTCTCTGGATGTCGTTGAGATCATTATGAAGATCGAAGATGCCTTCGAAATCGAGATTCCTGATGAAAAACTTAAGGAATTCCGTAATTTGGGCGATATCGCAGAGTATGTAAAATCGGTAAAAGAGTCTTAGTTCATGCAGAAAAGAGTTGCTGTAACCGGTTTGGGCTGTGTTACGGCTTTCGGAATCGGTAAAAAAATTCTTTTTGACAATCTTCGCGCCGGAAATTCGGCGGTTTCGCTGATTTCTTCTTTCGACACATCCGATTTCAAAACAAAAATTGCCGCTGAAATCAAAAATTTCGATGCAAGTTTATATTTCCCGAAAAACGAGACGCGGAAAATGGACCGCTTCACGCAGTTCGCGGCAGTTGCGGCCAAGGATGCGCTTCTTGATTCAAAAATCGATTTGGAAAAACTCGACAAAAGCCGTTTCGGAGTTGTTTTAGGTGTCGGTTTCGGCGGAATTTCAACGATTTTAGAGCAGCACAAAATCCTGCTCGAGCGAGGTCCAAGGCGGGTTTCGCCTTTTGGTGTGCCGATGTGCATCCCGAATATGGCGGCGGGAAATCTTTCGATCCTTTTCGGTGCAAAAGGGGTGTGCGAAACGGTTTCGACTGCCTGCGCTTCTGCTTCACATGCGATTGCTGCTGCTGCAAGACTCATTCAGAGAGGAATTGCCGACATAATTATTTGCGGCGGAAGCGAAGCTCCGATAAATCCGCTTGTTCTTGCCGCTTTTTCATCGATGCAAGCCCTTTCAAAACGAAATGCCGAGCCGGAAAAAGCTTCAAGACCTTTTGACAAAGAGCGTGACGGATTTGTTTTGGGCGAGGGGAGCGGAATTGTGATTTTAGAATCTTTCGAGCACGCTCTCAAAAGAAACGCAAAAATTTATGCTGAGATTGCAGGAGCCGGAAGTTCGGCTGACGCCTATCACATAACTTCGCCCGATCCTGATGCAAAAGGGGCTGAAAGCGCTATGCGGCTTGCGCTTCTTGATGCCGGAACGAATGTTTCGGAAGTTGATTTAGTCGTTGCCCACGGAACGGGAACTCTGGCGAATGACCCGATTGAAACAAAGGCAATAAAAGCGGTTTTTGGCGAAAAAGCTTATAAAACTCCGGTAGTTTCAATAAAATCTATGCTCGGACATACTCTGGGCGCTGCTGCGGCACTTGAAGCGGTCGCTGCGGTTTCTGTGATGGCTGAAGGCGGGATCCCGCCGACAATAAACCTTGAAACGCCCGATCCGGAATGCGATTTGGACTATGTTCCGAATTTAGCGCGGAAAGCCGAAGTAAAATGCGTCATGACTGATTCATTCGGTTTCGGCGGACAAAATTCGGTTCTGATATTTAAAGCGGTAAACTAAATAAGAGATTCAATAAATTTTTTTCAACCACTTTCCCGTAAGCGATTCTTTGTTTTTGACGATTTCTTCGGGTGTTCCTGCCGCGACTATTCTGCCGCCCTGATCGCCGCCTTCGGGGCCGATGTCGATTATGTAATCGGAGGATTTGATTATGTCGAGATTGTGTTCGATCACGATGACAGTTGAGCCTTTCTGAACGAGTTGGTTGAGTATGGCGATAAGTTTTTTCACGTCGTCGAAGTGAAGTCCTGTGGTCGGCTCGTCAAGGATATAGATCGAGCTGTCTGAGCGTTTTTTAGAGAGTTCTTCTGCAAGTTTTATTCTCTGCGCTTCGCCGCCGGAAAGGGTGTGCGCCGGCTGACCGAGCTTGATGTAGCCGAGTCCTATTGAATTCAGAAGGTCGAGTTTGCGTTTTATCACAGGGAACGGGGCGAAGATCTCGGCCGCTTTCGCCACATCTGTTTCAAGAATGTCGTGGATGTTGTAATCCTTGAATTTTATTTGCAAAGTTTCGTCGCTGAACCGTTTTCCGCCGCAGTCTGGGCATCTGACGAATGTGTTCGGCATGAAGTTCATCTCGATTTTGATGATCCCTGCTCCCTGGCAGGTTTCGCATCTGCCTCCTTTGACGTTGAATGAGAAGCGGCTTGCCTTGTAACCGCGCGCCTTTGCTTCGGGCATTGCCGCAAAGAGGTCACGGATGTATCCGAAAAGTCCGACATAAGTTGCAGGGTTCGATCTCGGTGTCCTGCCGATGGGCGACTGGTCGATTTCGATGAGTTCGTCGATTTTTCCGTTGATTTTAATGCTTTTGAAGTCGGCTTTCTCCTTTCGCAGAGCGGGGATGAGCGTCTCCATGACGAGCGAGCTCTTTCCGCTTCCAGATACTCCAGTTACCGAGCAGAAGACGCCGAGCGGGATTTCTGCGTTCACGTTTTTGAGGTTGTTGGTTGTGACTCCCGAAAGTTTGATCCAGCCTGTCGGTTTTCTGCGCGTTTTCGTGACTTCGATAGTCTTTCTGCCGCTTAAATAGTCGGCCGTAAGCGATCTTTTCACGTCGAGAATATCTTTTGATTCGCCAGCAAAGAGAAGTTCGCCCCCTTTTTCTCCTGCGCCGGGACCTAGATCGACGAGAAAATCGGCCGCTTCGATGATTTCCTTATCGTGCTCGACAACTATCACGTTGTTTCCGATGTCGCGGAGATTCTTTAATAAATTTACGAGTTTATCGGTGTCGTTCGGGTGGAGTCCTATGCTCGGTTCGTCCAGAACATAGGTGACTCCGGTAAGAGCTGAACCTATCTGGCTTGCGAGGTTGATCCTCTGCGCCTCTCCGCCCGAAAGCGAGTTGGTTTTGCGGTTCAGAGTGAGATATCCGAGCCCCACAGAATCGAGAAATTTAAGGCGCGAACGGATCTCTTTGAGCGGTTTTGCCGCGACTTCGCGCTCGAATTCCGAGAATCCGAAAAATTTGTCGTCCGAGAGTTTTTTGTAAAGTTCGCGCACGGGGATCTCGCACATTTCGTAGATGTTGAGCCCGCCGATCGTGACCGAAAGGGCTTTTTTGCTGAGCCTTTTTCCTCCGCACTCGGGGCAGACGCCTTCAGCGAGGAATTTAGACAAGTCTTCGCGCACTGCTTCCGATTCGCTCTCTCTCCAGCGGCGTTCGAGTGATGGCATGAGTCCTTCGTATTTTTTTGTCATATTGAATTTGGTGGTTTTTGTGCTTATCGAGAAGTCGATTTCGTCTGCCGAGCCGTATAAAACGGCGTTCTGGACCGTTGTCGAAAGCTGGTCGAAGGGGAGTTTCGGGTCTTCGCCGTAGTGCTCTATCACCTGTTTTATATTGTATTTCGTGAAGGCCCAGAGGTCGGGAAACGCCTTGTTTACAGGCTGAGACGGGTCGACAAGGACTTTGTTGACATCCATGTAAGTCCGCGTTCCGAGGCCGCTGCATTCGGGGCACGAGCCTGCCGGATTGTTGAAAGAGAAGGTGCGCGGCTCGATTTCGTCGTAGTAGATGTCGCAGTATGGGCATGCGAAATTCTCGCTGAAAAGTTTTTCTTCGCCGTCGAGTTCTTTTACGATCATTTTGCCGTTTCCTTTTTTGAGAGCCGTTTCGACCGAGGCCTGGACTCTCGCCGTATCGGTGTCAGGTTTTATCGCGAGCCTGTCAACGACAAGGTTGATGTTGTGCTTTTTGTATTTGTCCAGTTTAGGCATTTCTTCGTCAAGACGATATTCTGTTCCGTCAATGATTATGCGGAGATAGCCTTCTTTGTTCAAATCCTCGAAAAGTTTTTCGTAAGTCCCTTTCCTGCCGCTGACTACCGGCGACAAAACGAGGATTTTTTTGCCGGTTTTGTTGAGAATAAGTTCGACGATTTTATTTGCCGGGGTCTTTGTGATCTCGCGTCCGCAGTTGTGGCAGTGGACTTTGCCGGCACGGGCAAAAAGAAGACGCATGTAGTCGTAGATCTCTGTCGTCGTTCCCACGATCGAACGGGGGCTTGCGTTGAGTCCGCGCTGCTGGATCGCGATCGAAGGCGAGAGACCTTCGATCAGGTCGGCTTCCGGTTTTTCCGAAAGTTCGAGGAACATCCTCGCGTAACTCGAAAGGCTTTCGACGTATCTGCGCTGCCCTTCGGCATAGATCGTGTCAAATGCGAGCGATGTTTTGCCGCTTCCCGAAACGCCTGTCACGACGACAAGCTTCTCATGCGGGATCTCGATGTCGAAATTTTTCAGATTGTGGTGTCTCGCACCTTTTATGATGATTGAACGAAGCATTTTTACCTCCTAAAAGATAGCAAACGGTTATATTTTTTCCATCTAAATATGCAAGATAAATCATTTTTGACTAAATTGTATCTTTGGTATATAAACTAGCCGTCTGAATTTTTGGAGGTTTTTATGAAAAGATTTTTGGTTCTTCTTTTTGTATGCGGTCTCACAGTTTCGCTTTTTGCGGAGCCGAGACTCCTCACAATCCTTTTTACTAATGATTCCCACGGTATGGCTTGGGCGTTTGATGCTCCTGACAGTCCGAAAACAGGTGGTCTTGCCGCTCAGAAAACTCTTATCGAGCAGATAAGAAACGAAGTACAGCTCACAAACGGTGATGTTGTTGTGCTCAGCAGCGGAAACGTTACGATGGGCGACCCGCGAAGCAACATCTGCGAAAATCTGCCGATGATTATGGGTATGAACCTTATCGGCTACGACGGAATGCTTATCGGAAGCCACGAATTTGACTTCGGAATGAAGACTTTCGAAAAGATGCAGAAAGAGGCGAGATTTCCTTTCATGTCTGCAAACCTTTTCTACAAAAATAACAAACAGGTCGGCAAATCTTTCATCCAGAAAGAGATGATAAACGGCGTGAAAGTCGCATTTGTAGGCATCACGACCCCTGAACTTGAAAAAATTTCGAACGCGGGTGTCGAAGGGTTAGTAAAAATTCAGGACCCGATCGAAGCTGCGAAAAAAGCGGTAGAAGAACTCAAGCAGAACAACGATTTCGTAGTTGTCCTTTCGAACCTCGGCTACTCCGACAAAGAAGTAGACGCTGACGGTTATCCCAGCGACATCAAGCTTGCGAAGGAAGTCCCGGGAATCGGTCTTATTATCGGCGGACGCACGAAAATCCAGATGGATGAGCCTGTTATTGTCAACAATGTTCCGATAATCCAGACTGAAGGTTTGGGAAAATGGGTCGGCAGGTACGATATTTACTTCGAGGGCAAGCAGGTTGTTCAGAAGAATTTCAAGCTTTATCCTGTAAACATCAAGGAAAAAATAGTTAAGAGCAATGGCAGCGTAACTTATGAAAACCGTGGCAAAGACCTTGCCGAAAACGAAGCGATGCTGAAAATGCTCAACGATTTTAACTGCGAATTTTCGACTCAGGTCGTAGGCGAGCTTTCCGATTCGTTCAACGGCGAAAGGAATTTTGTCCGCAACAATCCTTCGACTCTCGGCGTCTTCATCGCATCGGTTATGAAGGAAAGAACGAATGTCGACATCGCTTTTGCAAACGGCGGAGCTATCAGACAGGGGCTCAACCGCGGAATAGTCAACGAAATGGATATCTACAGCGTTTTCCCGTTCGAAGACACGATAGTCACCGGTTCGATCTCCGGCTCGCAGCTTGAGGAAGTCATCAACCTTTCTATCAAAAACAAAGGTCAGGGCGGTTTCCTTCACTTCTACGGTGTCGATTTCTCCGTTTCTGGCGGCAAGGCTTCGAACATCAAGGTAAACGGTGCGGCTCTCGATGCAGGAAAGACCTATACTTTCGCAGTAAATTCCTTTGTTGCAGGTGGCGGTGACGGCTTTGAAATGATGCCGAAACTCAAACTTAACGACACAAAAATCTCGGTTCCGGCGGCAGTCATCGAATACATCAAACGCGAAAAATACATCGAACCCCCGAAAGTTTCTGGAAAATAGGTCAATTTAATTATTTCAGTAAATAGTTCAGGTATTGTCATGAACATGTTTCAGGCTGTAATAAGCGTTTTTTCAAAATATGCTGAGTTTAAAGGGCGTGCCCGCAGAAGCGAATACTGGTATTTTGTTCTGTTTAATGTCATCGTGACTGTGATACTTATTCTTATCTGGGGATTTCCCGGCAAAGGGCATTACAATATTCCGTTGACTACATACCGTCTTGCTGTTTTGTGTCCATCTATTGCATTGTGCTGGCGGCGTCTTCATGATATAGGCAAATCTGGGAAATACTGGTTCGTTTCTTTGATCCCGATAGTTGGCAGTTGGATTTTCCTGTATTGGGCTGCCCAGCCCGGCGAAATCGGGACGAATCCATACGGTCACGATCCGAAATTTCCAGATCAGAGAGAAGATTTTATATGATCTGTAAAGCTGCTTTAAATTGATGTTAGTTTTTATATAAAATTATTCTAAAAATTTTCTTGACATTTAAAAATATTTCAATAATATTGTCGCGAAATTAGTTTTTTTGATATTAGACCGTGCAGGTTTATCTGCACAACCTATTATTCTTTCATTATTATGGGGAGCTTCGGCTCCCTGTTTTTTTATGAGGAAATTATCATGGAACTCTTCGATTTTGCCTTTATCAGCAACTACGATGACAGATTTTTCAACCTCGCCGAACTCGCAGACAAAGAAAGTTGGGATTTTTCCGATTCCCAGAAGAAAACATGTGCCATTTTGAAGAATTATATTCAATATACTTTCAAAAAACTTTATGACGACAAACAGATCGCTTACACAGCGGACAACAAGTTTGCGTGTTTCAATACCGGGCTTACAACACCTTATTACGAGGATATTTACGCTCTTTTTACCGAGCATCACGGTCTTAAATCGGGAAAAAACTGCCAGCCTTTCTATCTGTTGGGATTCTTGAAAGAAAGTGACCACAAACTTGCTCAGCATTTTTCGGGAGTGAATTTTCCCATGCGAGCGAATTATTTTCAGAAATCTGAAGAACTTGTCTTAAATCCGCTGTATGAGATAAGTTCAAATGTTGAGCATATTATCAAAGACAATATCAACAGGTTTCCGCCGTTTTTTCAGTCTTTGAATACTCCGGCTCAAAATTCTCTGCTGCTCGGAGCAATAGGGATTGCGAAGAAACGGGCGTTTGCGAATTACAACATCGCTGTTCCTCAATATTACAACGGAAAAATTCAGCTTTTGCTGCCGCTTTATCTTTCTCACTCGGAAAATCCCGATCTGGCTCTCGCGTTGGAGCAACATGAAAAATGCTACATAGCAAGAACATGCCTCACGATGAAAATGGCTTACAACAATGCCCGCCTTATCACAAAACCGCAAAGCACTTGGCTGAAACCTTAAATTACTCTGTTTTTAACTAGTCATTTTAAGTTAAATATTGCGTTTAGATTGAGAATACCTATAATTCTGCGTTTTTTTTTGTTTGATTTGTAAAGACGCGCCCCGGCACGTCTCATAAGGAGGAAAAAATGAAGAAAATTTTGGTTGTTTTTGCTGTTTTTGCAGCTTTGATTTTTATCGTTTCGTGCGGCGGCGGCAGTTCGAAGCCGGCTGACGGCGGTGAATCAGAAAAGAATGCAGGAGAGCTCGGCGGCGAGTGTTACCCGAACAAAAGCTGCAACGAGGGTCTGATCTGCGACGAAGAAAACAATGTATGCATCGAAGATCCGGAAAATCCTGCTGACGATTCAGATAGCGAAGAACCGGAGACGGATGAAGACATTGTAGACACAGATCCGACTGAGCCGACGAATCCGACAACAGATCCGACTCCGGATGAAGATGCAGACACGTCAGAAACCGAACCTGATGAGGATGCAGATTCAACTCCGGTTTCAGATGATGATATAGATACACCGGAACCGAATGATGAAGATAGTGATACGATACCGACACCAGACGAAGATACCGATACAACTCCTGTTTCAGATGAAGACGCAGACACTATTGTTGAGCCGCTGAAAGAAGGGATTTACTTCGGTATCATCGGATTCAACGAAACACTTCCGTATCCTCAGAAGGCGATCGGTCTTCTGAATACCGACAGTGAAAGCAGTTACAAAAGTTTTATAAACAGTCTTACTTCGGCTGACGGAACAAGTCTCTATTTTGCCGATTACACTGCGCTGGAAATGATGCGTGACTACAGCCCTGTTCCGCCGAAACTGAAGAATGTTGCACTTGTCACTTTTACCGACGGTCTTGACAACATTTCTCTTGCAAACGATGACTATAACCCTGAAAACTACGGCAGCCATGCAGCTTACCGCGAAGCGCTTCACAACATGATCGTTGATGCCGAAGGGATTCACGGAGTGCCTGTTGCAGCCTACACGATCGGTCTGAAGGGTAAAGATGTCACCGATACCACCGCGTTTGAAGAGACGCTGGAAAAGCTGGCGAGCGAGCCGAAGGCAGACTATGTTTTTCAGGTTTCCGACATGGATGAGGTAAAGGAACATTTCAACGAGATAGCCGAAGCCCTCTATTCCGTTTCCAAAACGGTAAACCTTAAGGTCAAAGTTCCGGGCGGTTACGACGACGGCCAGCATCTGCGCTTCACATTCGACAATCCGAGCGCGGCTACGAGTTCAAATCTCTATATCGAGGCAACTTTCCGCCGCTCCGGTGGAAGGACGCTTGATGAAATTTCCTATCACGGTTTTGCCGACGGCGAAACGACAATTTCATCCGTTTCTTCGCAGGGTGCATATTACTTCTTCGTATTTGAAGAACTTAAATACGACGGGACAGATACTCCGATATCCGATGCAGACCTCAACAGAATAATGCTTTGGAAAGAGACAACCAACGGCGGCTGGGATAAAGAATCAGAGTTCAATCCGACAAGTTCAAGCACTGTTACGGAAGATAAAAACAGCGCACTTATCATGCTTGTCCTTGACTGCACGACCTCTCTTGGCACTGATTTCGGAAGAATGAAACAGGCAGGCAAAGATTTCGTAACGACTCTTGTCCACGGTGGAAGTGGTGCAACGACAACGCCTTGCAACCCGAACCCATGCACAAGCATTTCAAATTCAACAGGTGTCTGCACTGTAAACGGTTCAGGCTACACATGCGGCTGCCAGTCAGGTTACGCATGGAGCAGCGGGTCATGCACATCGTCTTCAACTCCGGACAATCTCACTCTCGGCAATATCTGCACCGGCCAGACATCGTGCTACAACGCGTCTTCGTCAATGACCTGCCCGTCATCGTCAAGTGCCGATTTTTACGGTCAGGATGCCCAATACACAAGCGAGTGCACGGCTCAGAGTTTCAGCGCTTCATCGAATGTGGTCGTAGACAACAACACCGGTTTGACATGGGAAAAATCGCCTTCAACCGACACCTACACATGGGACAACCGTGATATCCACTGCAACGAACTCAACAACTCTAATTACGGCGGAAAGAGCAACTGGCGAGTTCCGAATCCGCTTGAGTTGCTCACAATTGTCAACAACAGCACGTCCAATCCGGCAACGAACTCGAATTTCACTGGAATGCCGACATCGGACAGCACATATTTGTGGACAAACAATGAATACAAAGGCGGCACAAGCAATGCTTACTATTTCAGTCCGTCTTACGGATGGTATTGGTATGACGGAACAAAAACCAACACTTACAAAGTTCTCTGTGTCAGCGGAGAAGAGATGAAGCCGGCAGTATCAAGTGATTTTACGACATCATCAGACGGTAAAACAGTTACTGACAACAGAACCGGTCTTATGTGGCAGAAAGAGTATGCGACAGGCAAGACATGGCAGCAGGCTTTGAAATATTGCGAAGATTCGACTTATGCAGGATATAGTGATTGGAGACTTCCTAACAAGAACGAGCTCGCATCGCTTTTAGACCCCGGTAAATCAAGTGCTCCGTATTCAAATTTCCCGGATATGCCGAGCGACTGGTTTTGGTCTTCCTCTACCTACGTCTTCAATACAGACTTCGCATGGGGCGTGCCCTTCTATTACGGCAACGTGAGCTACCGCAATAAGACTTACAACGGCTATGTTCGTTGTGTGAGGTAGAGTCCTGGAGGCCGCATTTTGCGCGGAACGCGCCGGTTTGCGTCCGCCGGTTGCGAGAGGNNGACGGAAGTCTATGTTCGTTGTGTAAGAAAGGATTAAGAGTCGAGGTTTGTCGGAGCGCACGCGGCCCGCGTGCTGATTTAGTTGCGGGCGAGCAGACCTAAGCTCCCAGAGTTTCACAAAACAAGTTCCTGATTTTTCAAGATATTTTTAATTAGAGATTTGTACAATTCATGATCATCAGAAGTCATTATCGAACTGACTTTGTTTCCGGCATCTTTTGACGAGGCTCCACAATGGTAAATAATTTCGTTTTCAGTGCCGAAATCTATGATGATGTATCTGTCGTGAAAAATGCCGTTCGTGCGTTTGAAAGAAACAAGAACATTCGGATATTCTTTGCAGAAATCATCATGCTCCTTTTGATGCAGACCTTTTTTCAAATTGTCGGTAAATATCGTGATTTTCACATTTTCAGGCACTGATTTCAGCAGAACGAGCGTTTTCAAGCCGATATAATTGTCTATCACGAAAATTGTTTTTTTCGCCTGTGAATAAATTTCCTGATACGCAAGATCCGCTTCAACAGACCTGCCGTTTAGGAACAAAAAATCCTTTTTTATTTCCGGATTGCTGAAATCTTCAATAATTTGTGCAATGTCGGCTTTTGTTGCCATATTTTCTTTTATTACGCTAATATCTTTAGTGTTTTCCGCTGTTTGGACTGCAAGTTTTGCAACTTCATCATATCCGATAAGATGTTCCCGTTCGATGATAAAATCTTTCATTCCTTTGAAAAGTCGGATCAGCATCTTGCTCTGTCTGATTGCCAAATCACCGCGGAGAACAGTCATCAGCATATAAATCCCCTGTTCTGTAAAAGCATAAGGAAGATAAGCTCTTCCACCTTTAACACCTTTTACTTGTATCGAGGTCAAAATTTTTGACCTCGATAATTCCAAAACCTCGTAAGCATTAAGCTGGAATCTGAAATCGCTGTCAAATTTCTCAATATTGTTCTTTACTTGCTGATTGAAAGCCTTGACTGAATAACCATAAATTTCAGCTAAATCAAAATCGAGCATCACTTGTATTCCACGAATCGTGTAGATTTTTGACCTCAAATCTATTTCGCTGTGAATCACAATTTCATTTTCCATTTTTAACCTCAAAGAAAAATTTACAAATATAAAATATATGAAAATATCCGTAAATCAATTTTATATTAATTGTGTTTATCGTTATTTTTTTATAATTTTTCGAAAATATGAAGGAAGACAATTGGGTTTTGATCTGCTGCAAGCCGATTGCCCTCGTTTTTTTCACCAATATTTATTTTAATTTCAAAAAATATTGTTAAGATACTTCGCTTTTGCGCTTTTGTGCTTATATGTGTGAGCGTTGCTTTTTAATTTAGGAGAAATATATGAGATTCAATTACAGAACACTGATTGTCTGGCTTTTTATCGCGGTTCTCGCTTTTGTGGCCATAAGTCTTTCGAGAATGACTGATTCTGCGACGGTCAGCGAGATCAACATGACTGAATTCAGGCAGAAGGTCAAAAATCAGGAAATAAAGGAAGTCTTTATAGACGGAATCGAGTTCAGCGGCATTCTCAACGACGGAAAGGATACCAAGTTTGTTGCAATAGGTCCGAGCGGTGAGAGAATGTCTGAGTTTCTTGCTGAAAACAACGTTCCCGCGACCTACAAAAAGCCGGAAGACGATTCGCTTTGGAAAACTCTTCTCATTTCGTGGCTTCCGATGCTCATTTTTGTCGCGATTTTTATCTTTTTCCTTCGTCAGATGAACGGCGGAAACAACAAGGCTTTCTCGTTCGGAAAAAGCAAACACAGAATGATTTCGAAAGACCAGAACCAGATACGTTTTAAGGATGTCGCCGGTGTTGACGAGGCGAAAGAAGAGCTTGAAGAAGTCGTCGATTTTCTTAAAAAACCGTCTGTTTACACCAAAATCGGTGCGAAAATTCCGCACGGTGTTCTTCTTGTTGGGCCTCCAGGAACAGGTAAAACCCTGCTGGCAAAAGCTGTCGCTGGAGAAGCCGATGTTCCGTTTTTCATCATAAGCGGTTCCGATTTCGTCGAAATGTTTGTCGGTGTCGGTGCAAGCAGAGTTCGTGACTTGTTTGAAAATGCGAAGGCAAAGGCTCCGTGTATAATTTTCGTTGATGAAATTGATGCAGTCGGTCGTCAGCGCGGTGCAGGTTTAGGAGGCGGAAACGACGAGAGAGAGCAGACTTTAAACCAGCTTCTCGTCGAAATGGACGGTTTCGGAAGCGACCTCGGAATCATTGTAATTGCAGCGACTAACAGGCCTGATGTCCTTGATCCGGCTCTTCTCCGTCCGGGAAGATTCGACAGACAGGTTTACGTTCCACTTCCAGACATAAAAGGGCGCGAACTCATTTTGAAAGTTCATGCCGAAAAGATAAAAACGGCTCCGGATATCGATTTCAGTGACATAGCGAAAGGAACTCCGGGACTTTCCGGTGCTGATCTCGCGAACCTTCTCAACGAAGCAGCTCTCATTGCGGCATCGAGATCTGAAAACGAAGTTACGATGGCCGATATAGAAGACGCGAAAGACAAGATTTTTATGGGAAAAGCGCGCAAAACGATGGTGCAGACTCCCGAAGAAAAGAAGGATACCGCTTATCACGAGGCAGGACACGTTGTTGTCGGGCTTTGCTCGGAATATGCCGATCCTGTTCACAAAGTTTCTATTGTGCCGCGCGGAAGGGCTCTCGGCGTTACGCAGCAACTTCCTGAAAAGGATAAATATTCTTATCACAGAGCCGAACTTATCGACAGAATCAAAGTCCTCATGGGCGGTAGAGCGGCGGAAGAAGTTTTCATCGGCAGAATCACAACCGGTGCAGGAAATGATATTGAACGCGCAACGCAGATTGCCCGGAATATGGTCATGCAGTGGGGTATGGGTGATGATCTCGGTCCTATCAGCTACGGTGAAAAGGAGGAACAGGTTTTCCTCGGACGTGAACTAGGAAAAAGGACACAGGTAAGTGAGGCAACTTCACAGAAAATCGATGAAGAAGTCCAGAAAATCATCGAAACTGCCTATGCGGATGCTAAAAACATACTTGAAGCTCACAGAGATGGTGTTGAAAGGCTTGTTGCAGCGCTTGTCGAGAAAGAAACGCTCGAAAGAGACGAAATAATAGAGGCTTTTGAGCCGAAACCAGCTGAAGAAAAGGAGCCGGAAGAGTAATTTATGCGTTCTACGGTGTTTTTTCTGACATTGTTTATGTTTTTCTTTGTTTCGGCAGATATCGTCAAAGTTTATTTTCTCTACGATCCTATTACAGACCGTTACACTTTCACGAATCAATGCTCCGATCTGCGCTCGTGCAAGCCTTTGTATGTGACGAAGGGTGAAGTCAAACACAAGGCTGGCTACAAAATCAATCCTGGTAAGGAAAATCAGTATGACGCAATTATCAGGCGCGCTTCGGAAAAGCACGGAGTCGATTTTTTCCTCATAAAAAGCGTTATCAAAGCGGAATCGCTTTTTGACACAAAAGCAGTGTCCAGCGCCGGAGCGAAAGGACTTATGCAGCTTATGCCGGATACCGCGGCAGAAGTCGGTGTAAAGAATGTCTTTGATGCCGAACAGAACATTATGGGCGGTACAAGATATCTGAAAAAAATGCTGAAAAAGTTTAAAGGCAACGCAAAAAGCGCAGTCGCAGGATACAACGCCGGACCTGCTGCGGTCGTTTATTACGACGGAGTTCCGCCGTTTGATGAAACAATGAATTATGTCGAGAAAATTTACGGATTTTATAAAAATTATACAGGTAAAGAGCCATGGTAAAGAAGAACAAAAATGTCGGAAAACACAAAATTATTGATAGGTTACGCAATTTTAAGCAGGACATTCTGACAATTCCGAATCTTCTCACTTCCATCAGAATTATTCTAGTACCGGTAGTCCTTCTTTTCATCTGGCTTGATACGCCGCTCATGCGTTTGTGGTCGTGGATTTTCTACACTGTGGCAACTGTCACCGATTTTTTTGACGGATATCTTGCCAGAAAATCGGGAACAGTTTCGGTTTCCGGCAAACTTCTTGACCCGCTTGCCGACAAATTCATAGTTAATCTAACCCTTGTTCTCCTTGTTTCGATGCAGGAAATTTCGCCATGGCCTGTCATCATAATTCTCGGAAGGGAATTTTATATTTTCGGAATTCGTTCGCTTGCAATGGAGCATGATCTGGTTATTGCAGCTGATATCTGGGGCAAAACAAAGACCATGCTTCAGATGTTTGCGCTTCCTTTTTTCATGATAAACCAGAAAACTTTGTTTGCTCTTGTCAATATCGACTGGAATCCGTCGGGAGTAGGGTATTTCCTTATCTGGTCTTCGATAGTTTTCAGTCTTATCAGCGCTTTTACCTATACCCGCGAAGTCAAAAGAAAAATCTTCGGCTAGAAGTTCCTGGAGGTAACTATGGGTGATTTTAGCAAAATCAATGAAATTCTGGCAAATTCAAAGAAAATCATAATCGCAGGGCATGTCAATCCCGACCCCGACTGCATGGGAAGTTCGCTTGCAGTCTATTCGATCCTGAAGTCGATGGGGAAGGAAGTCACCCTTTTCCGCAGCGACAAATATCCTTACAACGGTGATTTTCTCGAATACGCCGATGTCGCGACCGAAACTGTTCCCGATTTCGAGCCTGACCTTTACTTCATTCTCGATAGCGCGACCCCTGAAAGGACGACCGAGCCGTTTTTTACAAAGATGGCGGCTTCAAAAAGCAGAAAGATCCTGTTTGATCACCACAGACATAAAGATAACGGTTTTTACGACGCCGAAGTTACCGACGAAGGGGCGAGCGCGACAGCCGCGATAGTCTACCGCTGGGCGAAAAGCCTTGGTCACGAGCTCACGAAAAGCGAAGCCGAGGACATCTGCTTCGGCATTTTCGGCGATACAGGCGGTTTGCGTTACGCAAGCACCGACAAAGAGGCTCTGAGCATTGTCGCGGACCTTGCCGAAAAGATAAATTACGGTGATTTCTGCTCGAAATTTTTTGAAAATCTCCCCGCGAACTGGTTCGCAATGTTTGCCGAAGTCCTTACCAGCATGGAAAAATACAAGGACGGCAAAGTTGTTTTCTTCGCAACCACGCTCGATCAGCTCAAAAGATTCAACCTCGCGATCGACGAGATCGATCCTTACGTCGAGGAGATCCGCAGAATAGGCACCGTCAAAATCATCTTCCGTATCCGTGAAGTCGAAGATGGCAAAGTCTGGAAATTCAGCGTCAGAAGCCGCGGCGACATCGACTGCATCCCGATAGCGCAGAAATTCGGCGGCGGCGGTCACAAAAACGCGGCCGGATTCACATTCTACGGCACTCTCGACGAAGGAAGAAAAGCCGTTCTCGAAATAGCTGAAACACTTGATCTGTAAATTTTAGGCGCCCCTGAGTTGGGCGCTTTTACCGCTTCTTGCCTCCCCTGAAGCAGGGGAGGTGTCACGCAGTGACGGAGAGGTCTGTTACCCGATCTTCACTTTTCCGTCGCCGAATCTTATTTCAAAAGGCGATTCCTGGCTTAGTTCAACGCTCTTTTTGACGGTTTTTCCGTTCTGCGAAACTATCGCAAAGCCTCTTTGCAGCGGTGAGAGCGGGTTCACCATTTCAAGCTGTTTTTCGAGTTCTGAAAGTTCGGCGTTTTTTCTATTCAAAAGTTCTTTTAGCGTGGTTTCGGCGCGGAACATCAGTTTTTCGGTGCGGTGAAGGATGTCATTTATGATTTCTTTCGGGTTTTTGAGCGACAGTGTGAGGTTGTCGAGGCGCATGAACTTCGAGAAAAGGATGTTTTCGGTCTGTTTTTTCATGAGATGGAGCGAATGGTCGATGTTCTGCGTTATTTCGGAGCTGTCGGGGAATATGAGTTCTGCCGCCGCGCTGGGAGTGGCTACGGAGAAACTTGCCGCGAGATCAAGTATTGTCGAATCTGTTTCGTGTCCGACTGCGCTGACGACCGGTTTTTCGCACTTTATTACGGCGCGTGCCAGTTCTTCGGAGTTGAAGGGCTCAAGGTCTTCTTTCGAGCCGCCGCCGCGGCCTACGATTATGACTTCGACTTCTTCAAGTTTCGAAAGTCTTTCAAATGCCATTATTATGCTTGCTGGAGCCTCTTTGCCCTGGACCAATGCGGGGGAGAGAACGATTTCCGCCGCGGGGAAACGCTTTCTTGAAACTCTGATTATGTCGTGTATCGCGGCTCCGCTTTCAGCCGTGACTACTCCGATCGTAGCCGGATATTCGGGAAGCGGTTTTTTGTGAACTGCGTCGAAAACTCCCTCTTTCTGGAGCTTTTCCTTGAGCATTTTGAGCTGCATCGCCGCCAAGCCTTCGCCGAAAGGAACTACAAGCGAGGCTACGAGAGTTATTTCTGTCCGCGGCTCGTAGACTGAGATCCTGCCGTAAACAACGTATTCAGCGTCGTTTTTGATCTCGACGCGGTTCATTTTCTGCTGGTTTTTGAAGAGGGCGCACTTTATCTGGGCGTCGTTATCCTTCAAAGTGAAGTAGATGTGGCCGGAATATGCGCGTGTCAGGTTGCTTATCTCGCCTCGCAGCGCGACAAAGCCGAAAGCTCCTTCGACCGCGTTTTTAAGATCGCGGACAAAAGCCGATACCGTAACTACGATTTCCTGCATAACTACCTCTATTGAAAGAAGAAAAGTCCGGTTTTATCCAGAGTTATCTTGACGACCGCATAAAGTATTGAATCTTCGGTATAAGGTTTTAACTCTACGAAAATATTGTGCTTTACGAGCGAATCGAAGATGTAGATCATCACGAAAATGACGGCTAAACCTTTGAAAAATCCGAAAACTATTCCCAAAGTCTTGTTCGTTTTGCCGAGAGCCCCTTCCTTTTCTTTAATGAGGTCGCGGAGAACGAAAAATAGGACTTTATAGATAAGGAAATACGAGCAGATGAAGGCGACAATATAGAAAGTCGTGTAAAATTTAGGCCCTGCAAGTTCCTGCATCGCGCTTTCGAGAGAGGGGATCTTGAACGCTGCGAAGATCACGGCGAAGATTATGAGTTTGAAGATCTCCTTGAAACCGCCGCCCAAGTATCCTGCAAGCATAGCAAGCAGTATAAAAACCGCTAAAATTATGTCCAAAGTCATCGTTCCCTCCGTCAAAAAACGGCTGATAATAGCAGAAAAATTCTTAAAATTAATTTTTCACGATTTTTTTCTTGACAACGGAAGCGATTTGGATACTATGCCGCCCGTTGGTGCCCAGGTAGCTCANNGAGCAGGGGACTGAAAATCCCCGTGTGGGCAGTTCGATTCTGTCCCTGGGCACCACCTTTCCTGATGATTTCCCCGACATTGTTTTTAGGATTTTGATTGATTGAGATTCTTTAATAAAGAGACTTTACATAGCAGTCATTACACATTCCTTTAAAGGAGCGTACCATGCTAAATCTTCGTTGCAGCCGCACTCGTATTCCGTTGCCGATGCAGGAGTGCATTCTCCGGTGGAATTTTCAACAAGGGTGCACGGATTCGGATCAGCCGCGCAGGGATTTACACATTTATGCTCCGCTGCTGTCCAGTAAAAACCTTCATCTTCGTTGCAGCTGCACTTGTATTCTTCTGCCGATACTACAGTGCATTCTCCTGTAGAATTTGCCGATTCTGCAGTGCACGGACCGCCTTCGCACGGATTTACGCACGCCGAACCGTTCCACAAGTAATCGGAAGCACATTTGCATTCATACGTAGTTTCCGATGTCGGGTTGCACATTCCAGTGGAATGCGGAACCGAGCCGCACGGATCAGTCGAACAGATGCTTTCACAATTTGAACCATTCCACTCGTAAAAATCAGGACAGCCGCACTCGTAGGTTCTTATGCCTTCATTTTCAACAACATTGCAGCGCGCAAGCCCGTTGCACGGATCGTCGGCACAAGGGTTGGAACCGTCGGAAACGCAGCGGATATATGCTTTGCTGTTAGAATTTTCATCCAAGTCAATCCCTGCATTCCAAAAATCTATTGAACTGATTCCGTTAGAATCGGAAGCCAGCAAAACATCATAATCACGTAAAGCAGAATATTTTCCGCTGACATCTACAGGACATGGTGAACCGTCTTCATTACTGCAGTTTCTGACAAGCGTTTTAAGTTCATCAAGTGTCGGAACTCTCCACCAGTGATCGAAATCGCCTTTTGAAAGCTCGTAGCAGTAGTCATTTGCTTCTGAGAGAGTCAAATAGTCAGAAGAAATATCCGACCATGTCAGCCCAGTTTCAGTATCGGAATACGGAGTTTCATGGATCTCAAGGGTTTCATCAAGAACACATCTCTGGAAAAGTTCCCGGGCACTAGTGGAATTACCGGCAACAGCCAGGTAACCGCCTTTCGTAGATAAGAGCCATAAGTCAGGATAAATCGTCCTGCCGGCTTCCTCATCATAATACGGATAGTCAAAGCTGAGTGTTCCTGAGAACATATATCCGAAATCGTAAAGAAGTGTCTTCGACGGTTCGTCACCTTTGCACGCTTCTTCATTAAAACAGGAATTGTCGTGGCATTCGTTTTTCAAACCGCACGAACCGCCTTTTTTGAGTTTATCCGTCGTTACTATTGAACGGATCTCGTCTATCGTCGGAAGCCTCCACTTTTTTGAACCTTTTTCGTTCAGATTGCGGCACATTTCTGGAAGACCCCACCAATCAACTTCAGCGTCAGGACAAAACTCTTCGTCATCGCTGCATGAATTACCTCGGTCGAGATACTTATTATGATCGAAATCCTTGAATCTTTCAACGTATAACGCCGATGACCAGATTGTTCCGTCTGCATCTTTGCACGGTGCGATTCCGGTTTTATTGCAAGCAGGAAAATCGGTTCTTTCATCAAGTTTGGATCTGACGCAGCGGACGGAAATAGGTGATTCGCTGTGTCTCATGATGTAAAATCCGCCTGCGGTGCAGCCGTTAAATGTATATACGGTTCCGTCACTCATATCGAGAACCCACGGATAAGAGTCGGCACCGGTCGAACTCCAGAAAACGTCAGCAGTCATGCCGGGGAATGAGGAGGTTACTTCAGTTCCCGTTTTTGAATAGTCGACAAGGGTCAGAAGTTCGTTTTTGTTGGGAAGTCTCCAGTCGCTGAAACCTGCGTACTCAAGGTTCTCGCAGTAGAGAAGAGCATCTTTCCATGTTGTTGCTTTGCCTGAATCCTTCTGCCAGTAAAGGTTGGT
>DBYV01000018.1:30030-70301 GCA_002310995.1 bacterium UBP6_UBA1177
GCCTTTACTTTTCCGTATTCTTCACCGCTTACGCACATAAGATAACCGTCACTGAAATAACCCTTATAATTTTCGTAGGCTTTCGGAGGAATGACCTGGCCGTATTCCAGCGCATACAGGTAATTCTCAACCGAACTCCAGAAATAAAGGCCGTACTCACTACTGCTTTTATCGGGGTAGAAATAAATCGGATCAGCCGGAACACCGCGGAAAATACCGTCGTTCTGGGCAAAAGTCATAAGTTCCTTCGGGGTCGGGAATCTCCAGTTCTCCTTTCCGGCATAAGAAAAATCGCAGCCGTTTTCAACCGAATCGTAAGATCCTGTTGTGCCCGCAAAAATCCAAGTGAGACCGGTAGCTTCATCTTTTACTTCAAAGAAGTTGTTTTCAACGAACTCTGATTTTGCGACTCTGTCCATAGAGTGGTTCGGAACGCAGGAACCTCTCGAAGCATACTGCGCATCCTGACCTGAAAATTCTTCCCCCTCTTCAGGACACAGAATCTGATGACCTTTATTGTCGGTGCAGATCGTCATACCGGTGCAGAGGACCTTGGAATACAGAAGTTCAGGTTCCGGTTCCGGAACAATCACATCCGTGTCGTCATTTTCATCAGGAATTTCGATATCGGGGATTTCATCTACGTCCTCTGTCGGCTCGTCCTCATCTTCAGTTATTTCTATATCTTCATCATCCGTGACTTCTTCATCATTTTCATCAGGAATTTCGATATTGTCCTCGTCTTCATCCGTTATCTCCATAACATCGTTGTCATCTTCAGTTATATCTGCATCTTCATCTTCAAGATCGATATAGAAGAAAGCATAGGCTGTGAAATGCCCCGTAGTCATCATGATCGGATCACCTGCCGCCGCTGTCATGATCGGATCGCCTGCAGCAGTAATCATAATCGGATCGCCCGCAGCGCTCAGCATCGCGCCTGTGCTCTGCATGATCGGATCGCCCGCAGCATTCAGCATGATCGGATCACCTGCCGCAGTTGTCATAATCGGATCGCCCCCTTCGTTGTGACCTGTGATTTTAACGGCAGCACCTGTCGGGCTGTAGCTCCACTCACCTTTCGTTTCCCTGTAGACAGCGGCGGTAACTACTTTTTTCTGAGCCGCTCTGGTGATCTCCTCTGTTCCGGTGCTGATCATAGAAATTACGACAGGTTTCTTGAAAATCGTGCCTGACGGTTCGAATTCTACGATTTTGCTGATCACGGTTTTGCCTTCCGTTCCCGGATAGTCTTTAGCATCGTAAATTTTCATTGTAATCGTTGTGTCATTTTCAAGGGCTCCGGAAGGGATGTCAATCGAAACCGATTCATCCTCATTCGTAACTGTTCCGCCATCTTCTGCGGAGACTTCTTTCGTCACTTCTTCTTCAGGCAACGGTTTGTTACCTTCATCGGGTTCTACCTTTTTCTTGCTGCCGCACGAAACGACTGCAAAAAGCGAAACAAAAACAAGAATCAAGCAAAAAATACGTTTCATTTAACCCTCCTTTTTTAACGACCTTGCTAATTATTATTAAAATTTTAAACAAAAAGGCAAAAATTTTTTGTGTAATTTTAGGGTTTGTTTCGGTTGCTAGACAGAAAGTGGACACAAAAATGGTCAAAGGTATCTGAATGATTATTATTAAGATAACAGAAATGGATGTCCACGATGGCAGGGTCAGAAATGAAACAGATGTGTTCCGCTAATTCCCGAAAAATGATTCGATTTTTCTGTTGCCGGAAGCGTTTCTTGCGCGGTTTCTCGACCAGATCCTGAGTTCTTTGATGTTTTCTTCGTAGGTTTTTGAAAGGGGAACTGTTCTGCGCAGAATTTCTTCGAGGATTTTCTGCGTCAGTTCACAGTTTCTTGAATATGCCGTGATGAGAGAGTCGATTACGACCTGCTCAATTTCGGCTCCGCTGAAGCCTTCGGAGTTGTATGCGAGCTTGTCTGTGTCGAAATCTTCGGGATTGCGGCCTCTTTTTTTGAGGTGGATCTTGTAGATTTCTTCGCGCTCCGGTTTTGATGGAAGGTCAACGAAGAAAATCTCGTCGAAACGCCCTTTTCTGAGGAGTTCCGGCGGCAGAAGCGAGACTCTGTTTGCCGTCGCGACAAGGAAAACCGGCTCTTTTTTCTCCTGCATCCAGGTCATAAGCCAGCCTAAAACTCTGCGTATTTCGGCCCCTTCGCCTTCCTGCGAAAGAGCTTTTTCGATCTCGTCTATCCAGAGAACTACAGGGGCGAAACCTTCGATCGTCGCAATCGCCGATTTCAGAAGTTCTTCAACGCTCTGTCCTTTTCTGAAAAGGTTGATGAAGTCGAGCCTGACGAGCGGGAAGTTCCAGATATTCGAAATGACTTTGCTTGTGAGCGATTTTCCGCAGCCTTGCACTCCGAGCATGAGCATTCCTTTCGGGAGCGGTATCCCGAATTTGCGTGCTTCGTCGGAAAAGTTGCCGCGTCTTTCGATTATCCACTGCTTCAGCTCTTCGTAGCCGCCGATGCCTGAAATCCCGTCATCGACATTGATGACTTCAAGGATTTCGTTCTGCATGAGAAGACTTCTTTTCGATTCAAGAACATATTCGACAGCCTTGGTTTCTTCAAGTTTCGAAGCGTTTTGCAGAAGTTCGTCGATCCTTGAGAAAGGAAAGCCTTTCAGGTTTTCGCGGATAGTGTTTTTCGTGCTTTCCGAAAAGGGAAGTTTGCTGATCTTTTCCGAAAATATCGAAAGGTCAGGTTTCAATGTCTCTATCGCGGCGTAGCGCATGATCGCAGGCGAAAGCGCGGCTTCACGGCAGAAAAGCGTTATCTCGGAAGTGCTTCCTTCAAGCGTTTCAAGCAGAGTGACGGCACGGGAATCGCTGTCGAAAAGGTATTCGCCGTAAGCGATGCTGAAATTTTTGTTCTGCCTTATGAAGCCGAGGATCTGTGCGAAAAACTCCTCTTTTGAAGCTGCATTCCACGAAAGTTTGTCCTTTCTTTCCTTGATGTAGAAAAGCGGATCGTCGCAAATAATGACTTTTAACATCGAAACCTCCGAAAAAACCGAAAAACGCAGTATTATAGCGAAAAAACCTGAAAAAAACAGATTTTATATTGTGCTGTATGAAAAAATCAGAAGAGAAAAACAGGAGAAATCATGAAATTCCAGCTCTGCATCTCGTGTCTTGCACCGAAAAGACCGAGTTCAATGTGGCTCGGAGAGACATTGAAGGAAACCGCTGCTTCAAACCATTTTATCCTGTAAGCAACTCTGAAAACAAAAAATTCCCTGTGGAAAAGAACTCCTTTCGCGCTGTAAAGGGCGATGTCAAGACCTGTCGAAAAACGAACATTGTATATGTCTGCGATATCGAACTGAATGTTCAGGCTGTAGGATTCCCACGGAACTGAATTCTCGCCGAGTTTAAGGTTTATCCCTTTTTTAAACCTTGCTCCGAATCTTAAAAAAGAAAGTCCCACCGAAAATTTCAATCCGAAAGCCCATCTTTCCTCAGATGTGGCAAATAGCGAAACTCCGAATCGGTCGTTTTTTTTAGCCCAAGGGAAGAATTCAATGTTTTCAGTAACTTTTATGCCGCTTTTCAGAAAAATTGGCTTAGGTTTTTCTTCTGTTTCCGGTTTTTCTTCGGCATAAAAACTTTCTTTGAACTCATCTTTCTGCCACTTGGATGAAAGATTCTTGATTTTTGCCAGTTTCTCTGAATCTTTGGGTATTTTGTCGTAATTCTTATCTTTTTCATAAATTACGGCAACCATTTCTTCCATGAGGTTGCAGACATCTTCCGCCGTTATCTCGTTTATCGGAAGGGTCTTTGCAAAACCGTTTTCGGCAACTATCGAAAGGGTGTTTTCATCCGGCATTTCGATGAGGAAATTTATAGAACTTTTCTTTTCTTTGTAAAATGCCGTTATTTTGCTTCTCAGCTCTTCAGGAATGTTTTCGTCGAAGAAAATGTTCCCGAAAAGTGAAAAGGAAAAAAGTAACACTAAAACAAAGAAAAACGCTCTCAATTCAAATTCCGTCAGTCTTGTTTTTGAATAAATCCCATCTTTTCCGAAGTTTCCAGAACATCGGGGTTGTTTCGGTCTATTCCAAGCATAACATCCGAGAAAAACTTGGCTTTTTCAATATTTTTCTCTTCGATCGCTTTTCGCATATTGACAAATGCGATGTGCGGAAAAACTATTTTGCCTTCCGATAATTTAATGTGTTCGATGTTTTTCGTCATATAGAAAGTGTAAAGTTCATCGCTTCCTTTCTTATATTTTTTGTCATAGAAAGTATAGGAAATCGGCGTGTATCCGTTCTCTTCCGGCATAATTTCGAATTCTGACGGTTTAAATACGAAACAGTATTCTTCAAAATCTTTTTCCGAAAAGGCGGTCTGTGTGGTTTTATCAAGCAGAATGTAGGCCTGATGCGTATTTCCGTCGGTTCGCGCCTGCATGAAAAGCGTTACCGGATCGGGCGTTTTTTCGGTTTTTGTGCAAGCCGCGAAAAGTAAAATGATTATGAGAAATATTAAATTCTTCTTTGAAATCATGCCATTACCAGTTTTCCATTATTGAAACCGAACTGCTGCAGCCGATTCTGTCTGCGCCTGCTTTCATCATTGCAATGAGGGTTTCTTTGTCTCTGATCCCGCCGGCAGCCTTGACTCCGAGTCTGTTCCCGGCAACTGTTCTTAAAAGTTTCACGTCTTCGACAGTTGCTTTGCCGTTTACTCCGGTCGAAGTTTTGAGCATGTCTGCTCCTGCAAAGACTGCGATAAGCGCCGCATCTATTTTTTCTTCTTCCGAAAGGGCAGATGTCTCAAGTATAACTTTTGTATAACTCTTTGTTTTTGTTGTGCTTTTCAAAAGTTCAAAGCACTCTTTCAGTTTTCTGCTTTTTATAAGCCCGATGTTTATGACAACATCTATTTCGTCGGCTCCGTCAAGTGCTGCGGTTATTGATTCTGCTGTTTTTGCTGCCGCAGTTGATGCGCCGAGCGGAAAATCTATGACTGTCGCGATGAGAAATTTTGCATTGTTTTCACTTCTGAAAGCTGCTGCGGTTTTAACCCAGACAGGATTTATGCAGACTGCCTTGAAGCCGAATTCAGTTGCTTCACGGCATATTCTGATAACGTCTTCTTCAGCCGCGTTGAATGAAAGGATCGTGTGGTCGATTGAATTGGCCGCGGTTTTTTTGGAAATTTTGGGTGCAGAGTATGAAAAAGCGAGATTTTCTTCAATTTTTTTTACTTCAAGTGGCGAAACTCCAAGAATTTCGGCAAGTTTTTTTGCTCTTTTTGCGATTTTTTCTTTCAGTTTTGTCATTTTTATCTCCCAATTTGGTTAAATAATTCCGTTCAGCTTCATTTCTGCAACTTCGCAAAGCGTTTTGAAGGTAAATCCTTTGCTTTTGTAAAAATCGATAACATGCTGGAATCTCTCAATTTTTCTGTCGAGAGAGAATGCGAGGTCGGGCTGCTTTCCCTTCAGCGGATCAAAATGCTGTGACTCTTCCGCACCGCAGAGGTCTATTCCGTGTGCTTCGATGTTGATGAAACTCCTGTTTTTCGAGATTTTAAGCATCAAATCAAGCAGGAATGCAGGAAAGGCGATTATCGAAGTGCCGATCAGCGGGATATTTGCGAGCGGGAATAATGTTGTCATAGGCAGTTCGACGAAAGTTCCTTCTTTTTTTGTGTCACGTACGGTTTTGTTAATAAATTCAGGCGTGTATCTGCCGAAAGCATCTGCAAAAGATGAAATTATTGACTTTGATTCATGTCCTGAAAGTTTTTTTAGATGAATGAGAAGCCACTTTGCAATATAGTATGAAATTGAAGGAAAAAGCGACGAGTCATAAATATAACCGACTGATTTTAATGCGAAAATCAAATCGGCTGAAGAGTTGTATCCCGGGCTTCTGAAACCTTTGCAGAGTATCCCGGACATATCTTCAAGAAAATCCTTGTTCTTTTTTATCTCCTGAAAAATTTCATCTTTCGCAAGTCTCGTCAGCTGGTAGTTGTGCGAAAACGAGTGGTCTGCGATTTCGTGCCCGCTTTTGACAATTTCTCTTAAAATTTCGCTGTTTCCCTTGTTGAAACCGTGTGCCGTAATGAAGAATGTCCCTTTTATTGAATTTTTGTCGAAAAGCTCGATAAACCTTCTTATCCCGTTGATATAGATCGGATCTTCGCTGATTCCGGCAGTTTCTATGCCGTGTATAGCGTAGTAGCAGATCAAAGGATCAACATCGACGTTTATGCAGGCAATCTTCATGGATACCTCATTGTTTATGAGTCTTTCTCATTTCGAAATAGGGAAGATTTGTCATCTGACAGACTCCTTTTCCGATTATTTCAAAGCCGCGTTTTCTGTAAAAATCTATAGCTCTTTTGTTGTCGGAATATACTTGCAGGCAAAGCTCTTTTTTTTCAGCGGTAGCCGAATTCAGAAGTTCAGTTCCGATTCCTTTGTTCCAGAAGTCGGGGAGGACAAAGAGCCCTTCGATATAGTCTTCTGAACAGGAAATAATCCCGACAACCTTTTCTTCATGTTCGCAGACCAGATTTCTGCATCTGCGTATAGTTTCGGATGTGAATTTTTTTCCGTCCTTTTTGAAGAAATCTGATTCCACATTTAGGGAAACGGCATTGTTTGATTTTTCGTAAACGGTTTCGATATCGTGTAGGTCGGATTCTTTAAAATTTCTTATCACTTTACGCAACCGATCGAAATTATTGCGATTAATCGTAAGCCCCGGCTCTCTTCAGCATATCAACGATATGATAGTTACCGGTATATTGGGCTCTGGTAAGAGCCGTTCTTCCTTTATCGTCTTTTGCGTTGACATCGACTTTTTTGGAAATCAGAAACTGGACTACTTTCTCGAAACCTCTGCTTGCAGCAATCATGAGCGGAGTGCTTTTCTGCTTATCGAGAATGTTATAATTTGCCCCTTTTTCGAGAATAATGAGGACAACCTGCTCCTCTCTTTTTGCACAAGCATAAAGAAGAACTGTTTCGCCTTCTTTGCTTTTTGCTTCAAGATCTGCTCCGGCCGAAATGAGCATATCAATCATTTTTCCGTTACCGTTTCGGACAGCATACCAGAGCGGGAAGAGCCCGTCGGGGAATCTGCGGTTTACCGAGATCTGACGCTGTATAAGGTTTTCCGCAATATCGTGATAGCTGTTCAGAACGGCGTAAGCCATAAGTTCATCCTGCTCAGAGCGTTTTTCAATGGCTGCGTTTTTGTTGAGAAGGTAAAGAACTACATCGTGTCTGTTTTCTCTCTTGGCAAGAATGAGCGCCGTATCACCGTTTTTGTCTGCAGCATCAATTGTTGCACCTTTTTCAACGAAGACTTTGACGAATTTTATGTGTCCTTTCTTTGCTGCAACGATAAGCGGAGTTTCTCCGTTGTTATTTGCTTTGTTCAGATCGGCTTCTTTGTTCAAAAGTAGTTCCGTTATGTCGTCGAAGTTTTTGTGAAGCGATATCAGAAGCGGTGTGTTACCGAACATGTCGGAAGAGTTTACAAATGCACCGTGTTCAAGGAAAAGTTTGACAAGACCGGTGTTCCCGCGGGAAGCGGCAACAAGAATGGCTGAGTTACCTTCGTTATCTTTGAGATCGATTTTGGCATCGTTCATAACGAGCATGTGGACCATTCTCGGTTTGTCTGCAAGGACTGCCGACATAAGTGCTGTCCGTTTTCTGTTGTCCATCAGGTTTACGTTCGCGCCGTGTTTGATAAGAGTGTTGGCAACCTCTTTTTTATCGTTTTCAACAGCCCACATAAGAACGGTTTTGCCATTTTTATCCTTGATGTTCATGTTTGCTTTTCCTTCAGCCAGGACTTCGATCATGTCTCGGTTGTTCGTGAAAGCTGCAATCCAAAGCGCGCTGAGACCGTCGCTGAATTTGGTGTTTACATTTACGCCGAGACTTATAAGAGCCTGAACAAGTTCGCCGTCACCGATAACAAGACCTCTCTGAAGCAGAAATATCGAATCTGTGCTTTTAAGTTGGGCGCCGTGTTTTTTGAGAAGTTTCGCCATTTCATATTTGCGTCTTTCAATGCAGTATGTGATCAAGGTCTTTCCGGTTTTGTCAGGAGCATCGGCCTTCGCGCCGGCATTGAGAAGAAGTTCAGCAATATCAGTTCTCTCTTTTACTGCAGCATACCAGAGCAGGGTAAGGCCGTCTTCATAAACTTTGTTAACATTTGCCTTGAGCAGAGTCAAAGATCTGACTTTATCGACATCTTCGTTGATTACCGCCTGTTTCAGCATAGCATCGGCGTTTGGAGAGGAGAAGCGGACACCGAACTTGGTGAGCCGGTTGATAACTTCTACATTTCCGGTATCTATTGCCCATTCGAGGAGCGTCTGACCTGCCGAATCCTTTATTGCGACATTGACGCCTCCTTTGAGATATTCGTCAAAAGCGTTCCACGAATTTTTCATCGCGGCAAGCCACAGAACTGTGCGGCCGTTTTCAAATGTGAGATTGAGCATGCTTTTCTGTTTTGTGACTATAGATGCGAGCCACGGATCGTCTTTTTCAACAGAAACGCGCATCAAAGCAGAACTTTCCGTCGATGAAAGGAGTGCTCCTCTTCCGGTGAAGTAGCCGGCCATGACTTTCTGACCGCCCAAAACTGCTACGAGAAGCGGTGAAAGCCCCGATTGATCATGGTAATTTATGCTTGCTCCTTTCGAGAGAAGGTCTTTTGCAAGATCCATATCGCCCGATTTCGCCGCGGCGATAAGTTCGTTGTTGACCTCTTCAAGGCTTTTGATGACAGGAATAATGGTAATTTTCTTTTCGGTTTTTTTGCCTGATTGTATTTCAATTGCTTCGTCTTTAGTGGTGTGTCCTGCGAGTTCAAAACGGACGGTATGGGTTCCTGGTTCGATATCGTTTATTGTGCATGGAGCTGTACAACTTTTCGGGGAAGTTCCGGAAACATCGAGAGTGACTTTTACCCCTTGTTTTTCCGACGAGAATGATGCAGAGCCGGGAAGTATAACTACCGGTGCAGGTGCAGCTACAACAGGTTCGTCGGGAACGACATACTCTTTCGGAGCCGCTTCTTTGAAGTTTTCAGCTTTGTATTTTTCAAGTTCTTTGTTCTCTTCCACGAAAACGGGAGTTTCGGTCTTTTTGCCGTGGATCATTGAAACTACTGCTTCGAGAGCTTTTTTCATTCCGGCTGCAGTGCCGTTGAAGTCGGTCGCGCCTGCTTCGGTCTTTCTTTTGCCGTCAACGTAAATATAGTTTACGGTCAGCGTGAAGATACCTGCGAAGTATTCTACCGAAGGAATGACCACGATATCGGCTTTCAAAGCCTTTCCGATTTCGATCTGGCACTCCATCTGATTGCACTTTGACCATTCCGGCGAGCGTTTTTTTACATCGTTCAGAGTGTTGTCGGCAATAATCGTGTATTTACCGATGCTTTTCAAGAGCTGGGTGATATATTCCTTTGAACCATTGACAACATCAGGATGGATCTTGCCGGTATTGTCCGAAGTGTCCATAACGACAAGTGTCTCTGCAAAAAGACTTGAAGTTGCAATAAAAACAAGGAATAAGATTCCGAGCAGTTTTTTCATAAAATCCTCCACACACAAAAAGACTGCTGACTATAACTTAAAAGAATTTTTTTAAAAGAAAAAACGTAACGCCGTTACGCCGTTACGTCGTCACGACTAAATTGAAATTCAGAGTTTTTCAATCAGTGATTCAAAATCAGCATTTTCGGCGCGTTTCAACATTTTTGCCGCGTATTTTCCGAGAATATCGAATTCAAGGTTGACTTCATTTCCTGTTTTTAGGGTTTCAGTGAAGGAAGTACGTTTAAGAGTTTCGGGAATGAGCGAGATCCTGAAAGTATTCCCGTCAAGTTCGGCGATCGTGAGACTGACTCCGTTGACTGTTACCGAGCCGCGCGGTACTGTAAAATCCTCGAAATTTTTGTCGAAACTGATTTTTATTTCGGTTCCGTCACCGATTTTCCTGATTTCTGAGACTTTTCCGCAAGAGTCGACATGACCCTGCACGATGTGTCCGTCAAATCTGCTGTTTGCAGGCATTGCCCGTTCCAGATTTACGGTCGAGCCTGTTGTGTATTTTGCTGCAATCGTTTTTTCGAGAGTCGACTTGGAGAGAAAGAAGGAAATAGTTCCTTCGGTAAAGCTTTCCACGGTGAGACAGACTCCGTCGACAGCTATTGAATCGCCAGTTTTTATTTCGTTCCTGAACGGATTTTTAAGGCTGATGCGGCATTCCTGTCCTTTTTTTTCAATTTTTGTTATGGTTGAAACAGCTTCGATTATACCGGTAAACATTTTTCCTCCCTAAAAGGCCGATAACTCTGTCAATTTATTGTATGACGGCATTTTGTCAACTATGAGTGGAAAACATAGGTGAAAAGAAAAAAAATTTTTAAGACATTTTTATTGTTGACTTTTAATTTTTGCTAATTACTATCGCCTCGCTTTGAGAAATAGTTCTCAGGCTGTGTTTTACAATTGTTTTTTGAGAGAAGAGACATGAACATTTATGTTGGAAACCTTGCGTACAAAATGAGTGAAGAAGAACTTAGGGCTGCATTCGAAGCTTACGGAACAGTTGAATCCGCAAGATTCGTTATCGATCGCGAAACCGGCCGTTCCAAAGGATTCGGTTTTGTTGAAATGCCTGTAAAAGAAGAAGCTATGGCAGCGATCGAAGGTCTTAACGGCACCGAACTTAACGGCAGAACCGTTACAGTCAATGAAGCACGTCCGCGTGAAGAAAGACCGAGAGGCGGTTTCAGAAAGTAATTCTTTAAGTCGTTCACAAAATAGATCACACGCATTTTTGTTTCTTGCCTGAGTTTTTTAGCTCAGGCATTTTTTTATCCTCATTTTTTGTAGTTTTCGTCACTTTTTTATGCTATAAGCGAACGCTTTTTTTTGAAGGAGAAGTGAATGATCACCGAATGTCCGAATTGCAGCAAGACAATATCGGTAGCAAAATGCGGAATTACTAGATGTCCTAAGTGCAGAGCCCTTGTATTTATCGGCGATCCGCTGAAAGACGAAAAAAACAGCATCGTCGAACCAGCACCGGAAGAACATAGTAAAGAGACGTCTATTGAACCCGAAAAGAACGAAAATTTAAAGAAAGTAAGGATTGTTATTGAAAAAATACAGTCTATGGTTGATGGCGGAACACCGTGGGATCTTGTTTCAAGACTTGGTTTTGCCGAAGCGTTTTTTCTTACAACAAAAGAACTTGTTCTGACTCCGGAAGCGTTTTTCTATAAAATGAAAAATGCTAGAAAACCTTCGTTTTTCCCTTTTTACGGCATTATTGCCGCGTTTGCGGCATCGCTTTTCCAGATTTTCTGGGCTTTGAAATTTTTTCAGACGACGTTTCCTGATTTTGCATCCTTCAAAGCCTCTGTTTCTTCACTGGGTGCTGAGGTGCTTCCTATTTTGAATGACGAGGCGACTTTGAAAGCAGTGTTTGAAATGATGAATCCTGATGCAAAGATGCTTGCAATTCAGCTTTGCATCTCTCCTTTTATGGCAATAGTTTTTACTGCATTTATTCTTCACACAGGGAGTACGCTTTTGGGTTCCAACACACGCCTCATTCATTTTTACAGAATGTCGAGTTTTATAATGGTTACAGGTTTGCTGAATATTATTCCTGTGTTAGGTAATTTTGTCTCTTTTGTATGGCGCACTGTTCTCGTCTACAAAGGCGGTAAGGTTTTGAACGGTTTTACTGAAAGAAAGGCAAGGCTCTATATTGTTTTTTACATTCTTATGCAGATACTTTTTGTAGGATTGGGGATGATATGAATTTAAGAGTCGGCAACGGATTTGATGTCCACAAATTTGAAGATGGAAGGCCTCTTTTTTTAGGTGGAATACTTATAGAAAACCATATCGGACTTGCAGGTCACAGTGATGCCGACGTGCTTATTCACGCTGTGATTGATGCTCTTCTGGGTGCTGCCGCAATCGGCGACATCGGCGAGCTTTTTCCCGATAACGACAATACTTTCAAAAATATAAGAAGCACGATTCTTCTTAAAAAAGTTATAGGTGAACTCACTTCTCGCGGCTGGCAGATCGTAAACGTTGATTCGACCGTCATCTGCGAAACGCCTAAAATAAGTAAATATAAACTTCAGATGAGAGAAAAATTAGCTGAAATAATGCAGATTCCGCTTGATAACGTCATGGTTAAGGGAAAAACAACTGAAAAACTTGGTTTTACCGGCAGAAAAGAGGGAATTGCGGCTATGTCTACGGCACTTTTGGAGAAAAAATCATGAAAAAAATCAGTTTTTATGTAGGAAAAAAGAATTTTATAACGTTCGCGGTCGCTTCGCTGATTCTGCTTTATGCGATCTACTCTTTTTCCGATAACGTGATTTATTTCTTTTCGGATGACTCACCGATAGATCTTGGGGATGCTCTTGAATTGAATACAGAAAATTTCGCCAAGGTTAAGGACGGTGATTATGTTCAAATCAAAGGTATAACTTCGATTCAGGGCGGTAACATCAAAAAAGGGATTACTGGAGAGCGTCATGTTGTTTATTACCTGAACGGTTCTTCGAAGTTTATAATAGATTCAGCCGTGAAGGACGAAGATTCTTTTGCAGGTCCTCACTACAGAACAGTAAAAGGGCGGGCGTTTGGGTTCAAAACCAATTCGAAGGCAGCAAAAATGCAGGCTTTTTTCGCAAATTCTCTTTACCTCGACATGAAGGATGACGGTTTTTTCATTGAGGACGGCGTTATTCCGCGTAGTGATTATGCCGGTCTTTGCATGTTTGTTTTTTTCATTGTCCTGATGATCCTGAATGTTTTTTTCTTCATAAAACCTATGAAGCGTGAAATCAGGCAGGATGATATTGACAGAGAACTTGACGCGCTTTTTGATTCAGGAGCGGATAATGACAGAGAAAACTGATAAAAAACGAATTTTTTTTCTTATTCTGGCGGTTGTTTTTGTCTATTTCAACTCGCTTCCTAACGATTTTATCTTTGACGATATTCCTCTTGTTCAGAATTCACTTTGGATAACTTCGGCCAATTTTATTGATATTTTGCTTTCTTACCGGCCGTTACGTTATGTTTCTTATGCGCTTGATTACCGCATTTTCGGCATGAATCCTGCCGGTTTCAGGCTTATGAACATAGTTTATCATACTATTTCAGTGCTTTCTCTCTTCTGGGCTCTCAAAATGTTCGGTCTCACGAAAAGGGCAGCATTTGCTGCGGCTTTGATTTTTGCTGTTCATCCGGTGAATACTGATGCCGTAGCCTATATTTCAGGCAGAAGGGATGTGCTAATGGGGCTTTTTTATATCCTTAGTACCGGATGTTTCTTTAAGTTTTACAGAACGGTTTCGCCTGCGGAAAGAGCGGTTTCCGGAACTGCTAAAAAACAATGGCTTTTTTTGGTTCTGGCACTTCTTTTCATGGTTGTTTCGATTTCGTCGAAAGAGATGGGTGCAACGATCCCGCTTGTTTTCATAATGTATGTCGCATACAAGGACGGCGCGGCACTTCTCAAAAAGCCATGGTTTTATTTTGTAGCGATGATTTTTCTCATTCTTTTTTCGTTTTTTGCATTTCTTGCCATTTCAGGTGGCGGAAGCGCTCTGGTGTCGCTCAAAGGAATTCGTTTCCACGGAAATTCGCCAGAAGTTCACTATCTGACGGCGGCAACGATTTTCCTGCACTATCTTAAACTTACGGTTTTCCCGTGGAAGCTCATACTTGACAACGCAGGTTATCCGCTCGTTATGGATTGGAATTTTGAAGTTTTCTTCTCGATTCTTTCGATGTTTGTTCTTGTTTTTCTTGTATGGTCTCTTCTTACGACTTCACGGAAAAACAAGACTAATTCAACTGCGGAAAGGCTCGAAATGAGGCATTCAATCGCTTTCTGGATAGTTTTTTTCATAGTTTCTCTGGCGCCTGTTCTTCAGATAATTCCTCTTCACGAAATTGTAGCTGTCCACTATCTTTATGTTCCTATTACAGGGTTCTGTGCGATTACAGGAATTCTTTTTGATTACTGTGCAGGAACTGAAAATATTGGTTTCCAGCAGATGTTCAATTTTGGAGAAAGCAGAAAAAGAGCCATTGCAGCACTTTGCATAACGCTTCTTTTCTCGCTTTTTTCGTTGCGTACGATTTCGCGTAATTTCGAAATGAAAAATATCTGGACGGTGTTTCATGCTGATGCGGAGAAGCAGCCGCTTTCTTTCAGAGGGCTTTTTACGATTGGGGCTGAATATCTCAACATGAAATTCCCGGACAAGGCATGGGAATACTACAAACAGTCGATTGATACAGGCTACTGGGACCCGAATCTTTTGAGCAACATAATTGGGTATTACATTGTTAAAGGCAATCATGTCGCTGCCGTTGATTTTTTCAAAAAAATGGTGCAGCAGGGGGAGTACATCACTTCTACAGGAACTTTGAATATCGCTTATATCTACATGATCAGCGGCGACTGCGATACGGCTTTGAAAATGGCAGGAACTATTATACCGGACGCAAGCGAACTCAAGCGTCACGATTCGCTGATGAAATGCCGCGATTATGGTTTCGATAAATTCGATGACAGCAATATTTATGATGTCTATGCAAAACAGCAGAAGATGAAAGATCTCGAAATGAATGTTGAAAGGAAACCTTACCTGAAAAGATTGATCGAAAGTGGCGAATTTACAGGCGAAAAACTTATAGAACTGGTTTCAGATCTTGCTGCGGTAGACTTTATTTCAGATATTCCGGAAGCGATAGAATACTATAGATATGAAATCGAACTTTGCGGAAAATACGGTATTGCGGTTCCTGAGACTGCAATAAAATCGCTTGCAGTCCTTGAAGACTATTCGCACAAAGTTCTCGACGAGGGTAAGTATCTGCCGCTCGAATTTTAGGTGAAAAATGAATTCTGAAGTTGAAATTCTTGCTCCTGCCGGCAGTTTCGAGGCGGCAGTTGCTGCTTTCGAAGGTGGTGCTGATGCGGTTTATCTCGGTTTAAGTGATTTTTCGGCTAGAAAAGCGGCAAAAAATTTCTCGAAAGAGGAGTTCCTTTCTCTGAAAACTCTTGCCTCGCGTGACGGAAAGAAGATTTTCGCCGCACTGAACACCGTTATTAAGGAAAACGAGATTGAAAGCGCGGTTAATACGGCGCGTTTTTTATATGAGGCCGGAGTTGATGCGGTAATTCTTCAAGATATCGGTTTTGCATCTGTTTTGAAAAAGCTTTTTCCTGATCTGCCTCTTCATGCTTCAACGCAGATGGCTGTCCACACTGTTGAAGGAGTTAAGTTTCTGAAAACACATGGTTTTTCAAGAGTTGTTTTAAGCCGGGAAGTTCCGTTTGATCTTATTGCAAAAATAAAAAAAGAAGTTCCAGACATGGAGCTTGAAGTCTTTGTCCACGGCGCTCTCTGCTACTCTTTTTCAGGGCTCTGTCTTGCGAGCGGCATGGTTTTGGGGAGGTCAGGAAACCGCGGAATGTGCGCACAGCTCTGCCGGAGCTACTATGAAACTGAGGACGGCAGAAAAGGGTATTTCTTTTCGTGCAACGACCTCGAATACAAGGATTTTGTGCAGCAGCTCAAATTTGCCGGAGTCGATTCGTTCAAAATAGAAGGGCGCATGAAATCGCCTGAATATGTTTTCCACACTTCGGCTTTATACCGCGCTATGCTTGAACGGAGCGACTACTTTGACGCTTTGAAAAACAGCCGGATCTGCTTTGCGAGAAAGGCTACAACCGCTTATTTCAAGAATTTTTCGGGAAACAACCTTATCTGCGGCGGATATTCAGGGCATCGCGGAGTAAAAACCGGAGTCTGCGAGAAAAAACTGAAAGACCGCTTTTTTATCAAAACCAAATATTCGCTCGGAATACATGACGGCCTTCTTTTCTTCAAAAATAACGATGAATCGAAGCCTTTCAACTGCTCAGTCGAGGAGATTTCATCGGCTTCAGGTAAAAATCTCAAAATTGTGGGCGAGAGTTCGAGAGTATATGTCAAAACTGCGGAACTGCCTGAAGTCGGGGACGAAATTTATCTCGTAAGTTCGCGTTCTCTCGAAAGAAAAAAGGTAAACTCGGGAAGTTTTCCGCAGTGGAAAAAAGCGGTTCCTCTTGAAGTTTCTCTTGCCGGAAACAGAATCAGAATAAAGAGCGGTAAATTTTTTTATGAATCAGAAGAAATTGCACCCGAAAAATCTGAGAATCAGAACGGTTTTAAGGATAAGTTTGCGGAAACACTTAAAAATTCAGCCGATTCATTCTACTTCTCGGATAAGATAACTTTTGATATAAACTGCGAAAATGTTTTTGTCGTTCCGAGTGTTCTCAAAAAAATAAGGACTGATTTTTACGAAAAATACACAGAGTTCTGCGACAATGCTTTTGAAGAAAAAAAGAGAAAAGTTCTTGATTCCTTTTCTGTGCCGGAAAGCGGAAATATCCAGAAAATTTTCAGCGAGCGCACTTTGATGGATCCTGACACCGACATTCCGTTTTTCATGCCGGACGATTCTGAAAATTCGCTTAAAACTGTCGGCGGATTTCTGACGATTCCACTTATTCCATTGATGAAAGAAAGTAAAAAATATCTTAATAAAATCAATAGTGTAATCTCTGAAAACAGCGATAAAAAAATCCTCATAGGTTTGTCCAATTTAGGGCAACTCAACTTCGCGCTTGAACACTTGAAAGATAAAAATATTTTCTTCTTTATCGATTTTTCACTTTATATTGCAAACAGGTTTTCATACTCGTTTTTCAAAAATCTTCTGGGAGAGAAACTCCTTTTCGGCTACTCATGGATCGAGGAAAAAGAAGATGTTCCGCAACTTTCACCCGAAATAATCCCTGTTTCAGCTTTTAATCCCCCTCTTTTTGTGAGCGCAGGTTGCTTTGAACGCTCCAACGGCTTCAAAAAATGCTCGGAATGCGGCGGAAAACAGAGCGAAAGAATCCTTACAAACTGCGGAAGAACATTTAAAGTCGTCTCCAAAAACTGTGTCACGTTCATGTTTATGGAACCTTAATTTATTGACAAACACTTGAACATCAATAGAATTTTCAGGCTTTTTTAAAGGTTTAACTTGAGAGAGATGTAAAATGAGAAAATTAGTTCAAATTATGCTGATTGCGGCGCTTTTGCTTGCTGTTTCATGCGGCGGAGGCAAAAAAGACAAAGAATCGTGTCCTGATGGTTACGAGTGGGTGGGAACCGACTGTGTTAAAAGCGGTTCGGGTGATACGGGCGATACTTCGGACACTGGTACTGATACAGGTGTTCAGCCTGATGACGGAGATACAGCCGATGACACTGAACCGGATGATGACAGCGATACCGAAGACGACAGTGAACAGTCTGATTACAACGGCAGTTGCACTGAAATACGTAACGGAGATTCTTACGAGATCAATGTCGAAACGAAGAAACTTACTATCGGAACTATTAAAGTCAACGGTCAGTCTGATGATGCCGCTCTTTTCGGTGAAATCTGGGCTGAAAACAGAGAGACTCTTTCGGAATTCAAAATCGGAGATATAAATTCTGAATTTTCCGGAAAAACAATGAATATTCCTAAAGGAAGATACAGTTTTGCCTTCAAACCTGTTTCTTCGGCGAACAAAGTTGCTATCGAAGGTTTGGACAACATTGATATGTCTAGTGGAGACAGAACTCTTGATTTCGATCTTCCGCTTTTCCATTTCACAGGAAAGGTTGTAAACAATGAAGATTCCGTTTTCACTGTAGAAGAGGCTTATCAGGAGTCCACTCAGCTTGTTCTCAAAACTGGAACTTTTGAAAAAATTATCCCATACAGCGAATTTGCAGGTTATGATCTTCTTCTTCCGAAAGGGACATATTCGGTTTCTTTCAAAGGTCAGCTTGCATCAGGGCAGGGTGTGTTTGAAGGAACGGTTCTGTCATCGTCACAGGGTATTGATATTGAAGATGATACAGAGAGAGACATCAAGGTTCAGACTGTCACTTTTGCCGGTTCTATCGTTAAAGACGGTTATGAGGTAAGCGGCGGTCAGCTTGTTCTTGTCGAGAATCCTCCTTTGAGTTCTGTAAGCGCTGTAGTTGCAGCAGATCTTTCGGCGACTTCATACAACATTGCCGTTACGGCTGGTGCAGATCTCAATCTTCTTTATCTCCCGGAGGCCGGTTCCTATCCGGTAAGATACATAAAACTGGAAACGTGGAATGCGCAGACAGAAACGCCTTCTTCGCACAATATAACTCTTGATTTTGGCAGAGTCCACGGAAAAATAACCTTCATGGGCGGAAATACTTTCCCGACAGTTTCAAACTGCTCCGGCGCAGACTGCACGATAGGCAAACTCAAAGCGACGGGATTTGACAATTCGTCTTTTGTCGTCAAGGATCTTGGCACCGAACTTCCTACTGACGGAGAAGGAAACGTAACAGACATAACTTATGAGGCTCTGCTTGTCAGAAGAATAGCCGTTACCACTGCGAATGATGTTGTAAACTACAATCCGAAAATCTACACGATAAATTTCGAGAGCAACCTCAACGACATTAAAGAAGGTTTCAAGTCTCTGCCGTTTACCGTTCCGGCTAAATATGAAAACAGCGCAGGTGCAATGGTATCCTCTTTCTCGTTCAGGGTTGTCAATGAAGACGATACGGAAACCTGGCTTACCGAGAAAGAGCTCAATCTTGATATCGTTCCGAGCAAGATTTCGGGAACGGTTACTCTCAATGGTTCCACTTTCGCTATGGAAGACGACGACCTGATAAAGCTTAAAGATGAAAGCGGCATGGAATATGCAGTTGTTAATCTTTCCGAACTTCAGGACGGGAAATACAGTTTTTATGCTCCCGACGGTAACTATAACGTTATCTATGAAGGCAAAGGTCTGCTTTCGAGTGATTTCAAAACCTATATCGCGCATGATTTCGAGATTGAAGGTAACATCAGCAACCATGAATTTGCAATCAAAACAGGCAAGATTACGCTTGATTTCAATGTCAACGGAACTCCTTTAGCAGATTGGGCTGAAGGACAGAAAGGTATTGAAGATATCGGACTTGCTGTAAATATTGATAAAACCGCAAGTGATTTTGTTCTTGATCTTACCAAAAAAGACGGAAAATATGCTGCGGAAGTTCTTACCGGTTCTGTTGTGAATGCTTATCTGGAAGTTGCTTTTGCCGATAAAGTTGCTTCGGAAAAGAGCTATTCCAGAATACGTCTTCTTTCAGGACACAATATGACATCGGGAACAACTGTAAAAGATGATTTGACTCTTGTGGAAGCAGGTGTTTCTGTGAAACTTAACGGAAAAGCTGTAACAGCTTCCGATTATGCAGCCAAATTCAGAATTCATGGAGTTAATTCTAGCGAAATCTACTGCCCGGCATCCGGTGATGTAAAATTCGTAGTCAAGAAAGGCGAGTATAAAAGCCCGACTCCTGAGCTTTCTCTTAACGAAGGTTTTGATGCAAAGCACGACATACCTTTGAGCTGTCTCTATTTCGGTGAATAAAAACAGGGAGGAATTATGAAACGTGTAGTTACAGTACAAGATATCTCATGCCTCGGCAAATGCTCTCTTACTGTTGCGCTGCCGGTAATTTCGGCTATGGGTGTCGAAACCTGTGTTATTCCAACCGCAGTTCTTTCGACTCACACTGTTTTCAAGGGCTTTACTTTCCATGATCTGACTGGTGAAATAACTCCTGTAATGGAGCACTGGAAAAAGGAAAATTTTCATTTCGACGCGATTTATACTGGTTATCTCGGCTCTTTTGAGCAGCTTGAGCTTATGAAAAAACTTATTGCAGATTTCGGCGGAAATGGAACTTTGGCGATAGTTGACCCGTGTATGGCTGACAACGGCAAACTTTATCCCGGCTTTACTCAGGAATTTGCTTTTGCGATGGCTAAGCTCTGCTCGAAAGCGGACATAGTCGTTCCGAATATGACTGAAGCAAGTTTCATGCTTGGTGTTCCTTACCGCGCAGGCGGTACTTACGACGAGGCTTATCTTAAGAAAATTCTTAAAGATATTGCTGCTTTGGGTGCAAAGAAAGTTGTTCTTAAAGGAGTCGAGTTTGCTGCAGATCAGCCGAATTTCAAGAATGTAGTCGGAAAAATCGGTATTGTCGCTTATGATGCCGAAAAAGACACGTTCTCAAGTTATTTCCATGATAAAATAGCTCAGACTTTTCATGGAACGGGCGATATATTCGCAAGTGTTTTTACCGGAGCTTACCTGAGAGGCCTCTCTTTTGAAGAATCATATTCGCTTGCAGCTGATTTCGTTGTCGAATCTATAAAAGAGACAATGCGCCATGAAAACCATAACTGGTACGGCGTCGATTTCGAAGCGGTATTCCCGTATCTCATCAAACGTCTGGAAAAGTAAGCCTGTTATTTTTTAACTTGAAAAGTTTTTTGGCTGTTATCTGATTTCTCTTTCAGAGATCACGCCGTTTCCTTTGTAAATTGAATTTTCAGGAATTACTCCGCGGACATTTGAAAGCGGGTAAACCACTGAATTTCTTCCGATTACTGTTCCTGGATTGAGGACTGAGTTGCAGCCGATCTCTGCATTGTCGCCCAGAATTGCCGAGAATTTGCGAAGTCCGGTTTCAATCGTTTCGTCTCCGCAGTGGATTTTGACGTTTCCAGGGATTGAGCGGACATTTGAAAGGATAACACCAGCTCCGATGTGGGCATGAAAGCCTAGAACTGAGTCGCCGACGTAGTTGAAGTGTGGAGTCTGAACCTTGTTGAAGAGGAAGCTGTTCTTGATTTCGGTCGAATTTCCGATGACAGAATTGTCTCCGATTACTGCGTTTCCGCGGATGAAGGCACTCTGTCTGATTTCGACGTTGTGTCCGATTATCGCAGGTCCTTTAATGAAGGCAGTTTCGGCGATTTCTGTTCCTGTTCCGACCCAGACGTTTTCCTTTATCATCGTGTAGTCGTTGCCAAGAGACGGTCCTTTTTTGAGAATGTACTCTTTGATGAGCGGCAGAATTTCGTGCGGATATTCGCAACCGTCAAAAATGTCGGCAAATTCAGTCTGTGTCAGGTCTAAAAGTGCATTGATTTTGATTTTTTCCATGATTCACCTACCCGAAAATTAAAGTTGGAATCCATATAAAAAGTTTGAGTATAAGCCGTGCAGGAACAAGCAGCACACTGAAAGCTCCGGTTACTACCAAAGCCATGATTATGATGAAACCGTATCTTTCAAGCGTGATGAAGATTCTGTCATATTCGTGCGGCAGAAAACCCATGAGGATTCTGCTTCCGTCAAGCGGAGGAATCGGAATTAAGTTGAAGAAGCAGAGCATAATGTTGAACATGAGCGAAATTTCAAAAAAAGTTATTATAATTTCATTAGGGAAAAAGCGGTATGCTGCAACATAGAGGAATGCGCTTATAAATGCGAGCGCAAGGTTGCTGAGCGGACCTGCGGCAGCGACTATCATCATTCCGCGTCTCATCGGGATGTGCTGGTAAAAACGGTAGGGGTTGACTGGAACCGGTTTCGCGCCGCCGAAAAAAACTCCGGCAAAAAAGTAGCTGAGAAGCGGAACGACGACCGACATCATCGGATCAAGGTGGGCGATCGGGTTTAGTGTCAGTCGGCCTGCATCCTTGGCTGTCGAATCTCCAAGTTTTAATGCCGCAAATCCATGAGCAACTTCGTGGATTACCATCGAGAAGAGCAGTGGAATGATACCGATAGCGATGTAGAAAATTTTGTTTTGCATAGTGTTTTACCTCTATTTTTCAAGAACTCCTAGTTCCTGCAACTGTTCAATAACCTCGCAGACAGGAAGTCCTACCACATTTGAATAAGATCCGTTTATCCGCTTAACCATAAACGATGCTTTGCCCTGGATCGCGTAAGCTCCCGCTTTGTCATAAGGCTCGTCGGTATTGCAGTAAGCATCAATTTCGCACTTGGAAAGAGTTTTGAATTCGACATCGGTTTTTACCGAGAAAATGTATTTTTTTTCTTGATAAAAAATTGCGACTCCGGTGTAAACCTGATGCGTTTTTCCGCTCAGTTCCGAAAGAATTCTTTCTGCGTCGGCTCTGTTTTTCGGTTTTCCGATAACCTCGTTGCCGATAGCTACTACAGTATCTGCTGCGATAACTGGAATGTTTGAGTAATTTCCGGAATTTATTACAGCTTTCCCTTTCTGTTCTGCTAAAGATTTGACGATTTCTGAAGGTTCCAGACCAGCCTGAATAACTTCTTTGCAGTTGGGTTTTATTACTTCAGGTGTCAATCCTGCGGCTGAAAGTAATTCAAGTCTTCTGGGAGAGCCTGAAGCGAGTATTATTTTCATTTTTCCTCCGAATGACCTTACTCTTGACGCGATGCGTCTTTTCCTCTCCGAGAGGGATTAGGTTTACAAAAAAACGGGCGATTATACTTAAAGAAAGGAGAAAAAACAGAATATTTGTGATTTTACAGGCTTGGTAGCATGTCTGCCATCGCTTTGATGTGCTCAGGCGTTGTCCCGCAGCAGCCGCCAACGATTTTTGGTTCGAATTTCTGAATAAGTTTTGATATTTTTTCGGTAAATTCAGCCGGAGTCGTTTTGTAGACGAATTTTCCGTCGATTTTTTCTGGAAATCCCAGATTCGGCATGAGTATGAGCGGAAACGTTGATATTTTCTTAATTATTTCAGCATCTTTTTCTGTTTCTGCAAAATCTTCGCAGTTTAGTCCGAGCGCGAACAAGTCATATTTCGAGATTTCGCGGACGATTTCTTCAAAAGGTGTCCCGGTGTGTGTTTTTCCGTTTTTTCCTGAAAGAGAAACGATGACAGGAATATTCGGATCGATCTTTTTTGTCACTGCAAGTGCTGAATTTAATTGAATAATATTCTGCATGGTTTCAAAAATGAGCAGGTCAGCACCGCCTTCAAGAAGAGCTGAAATCTGAGTGGAATATGCTTCAAAAAGAAGGGCTTCATCCTGTTGCAGCGAGCCGTTTTGGTTGAAAACCGGGCCGACTGAACCTGCGACAAATCGCGGTTTTTCAGGAGTTGAAAATTTATCCGCTGCTTTTCTGGCTAAAATTGCCGAAATTTTTGCACATTCAGAGGCCGATTTTTTTGATCCGAAACTTTCAAAAACAAGCGGATTCGAGTTGAAGGAATTTGTTTCAATCACATCACAGCCCGCTTCAAGGTATTCTTCATGCAGAGCGAGCACTATTCCTGGGTGTTTCAGCGAAAGAATATCCGGCAGAGTCACCGAATTATCCTCTGAAAGCAGGGCGGAACCCGTCGCGCCGTCAAAAAGGATAGTTTTTTTAGTGTCTGCAAAATCTGAAAATGAAATCATTTTTCGGGGAATATTTTTGAAAAGTGTTCGCGGTAGCTGCTTTTGCCGCAGAGAAGCATCGCAGTGAGCGGATGGACCGATCTGACGAAGTTTTCTGCCTCTTTCGCGCTGTTTCGGATATCCCACTGGGCGTGCTCGTCGTCACGCAGCGAAATGAAGTGATAAAGCTCTCTCGCGTTTATTTTAATGAGAACTCGGCGCCTGTGTGCGTTTGAAAGAATGTAGTTTTTAGAGCAGGGGAACGCTTTAGCGAAATCGTAGTGAAAGTCGTTGATTTTATTTATCGTTTCATTGAAAAACGCCTCTTTGCCGATTGCCTTTATCGATTCGGGGAGAGTGCAGCCGAGCTTCGGATCGTAATCCTGAACAAGCTGAGTCGTCATTCTGTGACGCTTGAGTTGTGCGTAGTTTGTTGCGCTTACGATGAGTTCAAAAGTGTAGTCTATCGTCTCGAAGGCGCGGTCAACCTTTTCAAAGCTTTCTTTCGATGCAAGTGCCTGTTTTATCAGGTTTTCTTTCGCTTCGAAGCTCATATTCTGGGCGTGGTTCAGGCAGTTTGCAAAATTCTGGTTTGAATATGCGTAAAGAAGCGCTGCAACAAGCTCGGTGTCTGCGTCTTTTGAGTATGAAACCGGCGAAAAATCGCAGTTATTTCCGTTGTTTAAGTCTTTAACGGCAAGAGCGGCCTGCACGAGAGCACTTTTTTTGGCCGCCTCGTGTTTTGTAGGTTCGACATATTTGATGAGCGAAGGAGCAAGCGATTTCACTTTTTCAAAAAGTTTTGCCGAAAGTTCGCGCACTTCGGAAAGATCCGAAGAATTGAACTGCCGCAGCATATTTTCAAGCGAGCGGGCGTTGACGGTCATTCCGAACTGTGCTTTTGTTGCGAGTGCAACGATGTATCTCGCGTCTTCTTTTGCCTTGGTTTCAAGGTCGATGGCATCGCGTTTTGTCTTTATTTTATCTGCGTTTTTCGCGAAAAGATCCTCTTTCAAAGCTTCAAAAAGGGTGAAATATGCGTCGTTCTGCATTTTGATGACTTGCGAGAATTTTTCTGCGTAGGGAGTGTTTTTTATCTCTTCCGGCATTATGAAATCGCCGTCAAGAGTGATGTAACGCTGGCTTTTTTCGGTGAAAGAGGCAAGTCTGAACTTCTGAACTTCTTCGGTCGCAAGCCTTGAAATTCCTGTTATATCGAAGTTGAAAACGGCGTGTTCCGCAACGCTTGAGTGACCCAGACCGAAAATTATTGTTTCGTTCGATTTTCTCGATTTGGCAACTTCGGTGCGCGAGATTTTTCTTAGTTCGCCGATATCCGCCGGATCGCGTGAAATACGGGCATAAGCTGCGCTCAAAGTTTCGGGCGTGACGTTGTCTTCGGTCCAGCCTGCACGGTTTTTGAGTTCTTCGATTATCGAAGAATCGATGTTGTATCCTGCCAAAGTTACGTTCATTTTTCTCTCCACCAAAAAAGTCGTTTGTCTTTACCATAATTTTTGAAGCAATAAAAAATTTTTCAGGAATTTTCTCAAAATCAGATAAAGCGGGAAGTCTCAGTCGTGTTCGATAGTATAGGTAATTACTGTGTCGTTCACTTCAAGGCATGAGCCGCCGGTAATCGGATCAAACGAGTCGGCATCGCTTTCAACAAGCCGCAGCCCTTCAATTGTTGCAGTGACTTCTATGTCATGAGTTGTAAGGTCTTCTTTCGTTCTGAATGTAATTTTGCCGCTTTGCTGGAAATATGTTTTATTTGAATCCGACCACATTTCGTAATCTTCGTAGACAAAAACGCAGATGTCGCAGTCGTTATATGCAGATTTGTAAAGATCAAATTCAGAAATGGAATACTGGGTTTCGGAATTTGCTGGCGGAATCGGGGTGCGGACATCTATGGCGAAAAGATCGTCGATTTCAGGGTCTCCTGCACCAGGCGTATAAGTCGAAGCGTAGTCATAATAATAGTAATAGTCATATTCTGCACCGAGAGTTATTTTCGTGCAGTTTTCATAGGGGAGACATTCCGTCTGTTCAGCGTTGCAGTATTCATCCTGACTGCATCCTGTTCCGCAGGTTCCTCCGCAGCCGTCATCGCCGCAGATTTTGCCGTCGCACTGCGGATAGCAGAAAGTGTCCCAGGTGAAGTTCGGGATTTCGTAGCATTTTCCGCCGGGAACAGGAATAAAGTTGTAATGGCTGTCTTTTGCGTATTCGATAAGCCTCATGCTTCCGTGACCTTTCGAGTCGAAAGTTTCTTCGTCAACTTTTTCAAAGACGAGTTCTCCGCTCTGCTGGAAATATTGTTTTGCAGGAAAGTCATATTCCGGATCATCTTCATACAAATAAATGCATTTGTCGCAAAGACCGATGTGATCTATAAGTTCGAAAGTGCCGGCAGAGAGCGGAGTGTCTTTTCTGAACAAGATTACCATGCTGTCTTCTATTGAAGTGTCGCCGAGAGCGTTGCCGGTTACGAAACTTTCATAGAAATGAGGGAATGAGGCGAATTCGTAATAGTTGTTTGTAAATTTTTCGAAGCCCTCAATAGTTTCGCATTCCCATGGAATACATGCCGACCGATCTGCGCTGCAAGCAAGGTCTCCGCAGGATCCGCATGATCCGCTGCAGCCGTTGTCTCCGCAGATTTTGCCGTTGCAGTCAGGGTGGCAGAGCCCGCTGTCAAAACTCCCGCTTTCGATTTCGTAACATTCACCGTCATCAACCGGTGTGGAAAAGCCTTTTTCCGGATCGATGATGACTTCGACGAGTTTCACTGATATTTTTCCTTCGATTTCGCCCAAAACATCCTGGTCTGTAATTTCCAAAGTGCCGCTTTTCTGGAAAAAGATTTTAGACCAGTAACCCATGGCTCCGTATGTCTCAGGATCTTTATAAGGAACGTAATCCTGGAAAATCACTGCACATTCTGTGCATGTTGCATAGTTGTCGTTATCACCGGTACCAAGTTCGAAAGTGCCTATGTGAGCAAAATTCCGCCCGTCTCTCAGAGGAAAAGAGAGTTCAAACACATCAATGGTATCGGGATCACCTATATTTGTTTTTATGTCGGCATCAAACATGTAGGAATGACCCGGCAGACCAAAAGTTGCCCAGTCAACCGAAATACCGGTGCAGGTGCGCTTCTCTTCTTCTTCGTTTGAATCATTGTCTTCGTCAACTGTCTCCAAATCATCTGAATCGGCATCCGGAATGATATCGGAATCATCGGATGTTTTATTAGAAGAAGAGCATGAAATCAGACCGAAAATTGAAAAAACGAACAAAAGTTCAAAAATTTTCTTCATTTTTCTCTCCACCAAAAAAGACTTTTGTTTTTACTATAATTTTTGAAGCAATAAAATTTTTTGTTATAATGCTTTGGTTTTCCGCGCCGACACCGCGCCATCGGCGTCACGTTGTCACGTCGTTACGTCGTTACGACGACACGGCGCGGGAAAGAAAAAGGAGGTTTTAATGAAAAAATTTTCCCTTTTCTTAATATTTTTTTCGTTTTTTGTTTTTGCCGATGAGTTGAACGACTCTTTTGCGGCTGCGGTTCAGGCGGGAAATGTGAAAACAGCAACGGAAGTGTTCGCAAAAGGTGCCGACATCAATTTTGTTGACGAGGACTGGCCGCTTTTTGTGACTGCTGTCACTTCGGGTGATGTCGCGATGACAGAGTTTTTCATCAAAAACGGCGTCAATCTTGAGCTCAAGGGACCTGACGGAAAAACAGCGCTTCTTCACGCGATTTCGCTGAAAAACAAAAAACTTGTCGATATGATTATTGCGGCGGGAGCCGAGATAAAAACGGAAGATGCTGCAGGAAAGGACACTTTGATGTATGCCGCGGAAGCAAACAACGCCGAACTGATGAACAAACTGCTTAGACTGGGCTTTGATGAAAAGAAAAAATCGAAGGCCGGAAAAACGGCTCTCGACTATGCGATCGATGCAAGAGCTCAGGAAACATACAGGATTCTGAGCAAAAAGAATACTCTCCCGATGGATTTCATAAACGCGGTGGAGAAGGGTGACGCCAAGGCAGTGAAAACCCTGATTTCGGAAGGAGCAGACGTAAAAACAAAAGATAAAAACGGTAAGGCTGCAATAGTTATAGCGACTGAAAAAGGGTATGCCGAAGTTGTGAAACTTATTCTTGAAAACGGTGCCGATCCGAACGGAAAATATTTCAAAAATCCGAAAGCAAATCTGTTCGTCATGGCGATGCACAATAATCATTTGGATGTGGCGCTCGTTCTTTTGAAATCAGGCGCAAACGCAGATTTTAACCACAAATTCCAAGGCGGAAAAACAGCACTTATGCTTGCGATAGAGGCGAGAAAGCAGGACTTGGTGACATATCTTCTGATTAAGCAGTTCAACCCTGACGCATGCGATGATTTCGGCAACTCCGTTCTGATGTATGCCGTAAAGCAGAATCTTTATTCCGTTGTGAAGAAACTTCTTGAGCTCGGTGCCGACCCGACACTGAGACAAGTTGACGGAAAAACAGCGCTTGATATCGCAAAATCACAAAATAATCAGTCACTTATGCGAATTCTTGCCGAAGCTGAAAAGAAGTGGCAGTAAATTTTTGCAAGCTATAAGAGGGAAAATATGAGAGTAATAATTGTCGGAGCCAGCAAGGTGGGGTTCGCGCTCGCCAGCCATATCACCAAAGAGGGTTACGATCTTGTGGTTGTTGACCGGTCGCCTGAGAAGATCGACGCCATTACCGATGCATTCGACTGTAACGGCTATGTCGGCAACGGGTGCTGTTCCGAGATGCTCAGAAAATGCGGCATTGACTCGGCTTCTGTGTTTGTAGCGGTAACGAAGAACGACGAAACAAACATTCTGTGCTGCAGCGCGGCTAAAAAACTTGGGGTAAAGCGCACAATAGCGGCTGTCAGGAGTCCTGAATACGAAAAAGAGATAAGTTTTATGACCAAGGAACTCGGTGTAGATCTTCTCATCAATCCTGACAGAGCGGCAGCCGAGGTCGGAATCAAGATGCTGCGTTACGTCGAGACCGTCGAGCGTGAGGTGTTCGGAAACGGAGCTGTTCATCTTTCTGCGGTCGAGATATGCGAAAACGGAATCCTATCCGGTGAGAAACTTCCGTCCGTCCAGAAGGTGCTTGATGCAAAGATACTTATCTGCGCTATTGACCGCGGAGGAAGAGTGTTTACCCCGTCCGGTAAGGATGAGATCAAAACAGGCGACAAGATTGTCTTCGTCGCGGCGGAAGCGGATATGGAAAAAACGCTTAACAAGCTGAGGATCACCGAGAGAAGGCTTAAAAAGGCCGTTATAGTCGGGGCGAGCAATGTCGGTTACTATATGACGGGGATTTTGCTCAGGCGCGGGATCAAAGTTACGGTCATCGACAATGACGAGGGGCGCTGCCGTCAGATGCTCGAGTGTTTTCCGAAGGCGGATATCGTCAACGGTGACGGAACGGATTCGGAGCTCATGGAAAAGGAGCTGAAAGGGGCGGATGCCTGCGTGGCTGCAACCAGCCGTGATGAGGAAAACCTTGTAATATCGATGTTTGCGAGGTCTTTCGGAACGGGCAGGATCGCCGCTGTAATTAAAAATATTGATTATGAAACCATGCTTAAAAAAAGCGGTATCAACCATGTTTTTTCAACGCAGGATGTCGCGCTTATCGATATAATCAAGGATGTGCGCCTGCTTGACAACGGAACTGACGAGACTTGCGGTTCGATGAAATGGCTCTACGCCCTTAATTCCGGATCGGTAGAGGCTGCGGAATTCGAAGTTGGAACTGATTTCAAACTGCAGGGGATGCTGTTCAAGGACGAGTCTTTCAAGCTTAAGCCCGGCATACTTATTGCGGTCATCATGCGTGGAGGCAGTGTCGAGATCGCCGGTGGAAACTCGAAGATCCTGCCAGGAGATCATGTTATAGTTGTTTCGGCGGAGCACAGGATACTGAGCCTTGCCGATATCGTCGGATAAAGATTTGCGGAAGTTGTAATATGGAACATATGCTCTCGGGAATGCTTTTCATACTTTTTATGATTGTCGCAATTACTGTATTCAACGAAAAAACCTTTAAAATATCAAACGATATAGCCCTTGTCCTTTTTTCATTCCTGATCGCCGGTGTCGTGAAGATACTTGAAGCTTTCGGGTTCATTGATTTCGAGACAAGCATGGTGGGCAGAATAGCCGACTTCAATTTCCAGGAATTCCTGATGGACGGGATTCTGTGCTTCATGCTCTTTTCTGGAGCTAGCGGGGTCAACTTCAACCGTTTTGTGAAAAACATTAAGTCGATAAGTCTGCTCGCACTGCTTTCCACCGTAATTTCGTCTTTTGTCTACGGAGGAATATTCTATCTATTTTCTTTTCTGATCGGTCTCGATTTTTCAATATGGCTCTGCATACTGCTCGGCTGCATAGTTTCGCCTACCGACCCGATCGCGGCGACGAGCATTCTTAAAAAGGCGGGACTTTCCAAAAACGTATCGACTGTCATCGAGGGAGAGTCGCTTTTTAACGACGGAACCGGTGTTGCCGTCTTTGTGTGCGTCAAAAATATCGTCAACGATGTCTCTGACCTGAGCTTTCCTGTGCTTATGGCGAAGGAGCTTCTGGGCGCGGTTGCGATAGGGCTTGCGGTTTCCTTCCTTATGTTCAGACTTCTGCGTGCCAGCAACAATCCGATGCTGCACATTCTGATAAGTCTTCTCGATGTCGTTGCGGCATATACAATCTGCGAGGCTCTCGGCTGTTCCGGCGTTATCGCTTCCGTAGTATGCGGAATCTATTTCTCGAAAAACATGGCCAGGTACGAGGAGTGGCGCAAGGTGGTTGATCCCAAGGACTGGTATGAGGATTTCTGGCATCTGGCCGATACGCTGCTCAACAACATCCTCTTCATTCTGATAGGATGCGCAGTGCTGAACCTGCCGCACCATCCGCTGATTGCGGCACTAGTATTTGGAGCAGTTCTGATAAATATGGCGGCGCGTTTTATCGGTGTCGGCACTTCGGCTCTTATCATCGGAAAACACAAGATTCCTAACCGCTACAATACGATGGAATTCACCTCGCTCATGACCTGGAGTGCGCTCAAAGGCGGTCTTTCGCTGGCACTGGCACTCAGCACAGCCGAATTTCTTTCTCCGTCAAAATACAGTGTCGTTATCATAGTAACCAGCGTGACAATGTATTTTACGATTGTGGTTCAGGGACTTACCACGAAAAAGGTTTTTGCTGTAATTGAAAAGCACAAGGCTGAAAGAATAAGGCTTTGACGCGCCATTTTCGCGCCTTCGACGTTACGTCGTTACGACGATACGGCGCGAATCGATAATTCCGGTTAATCTTTTTTAGGATAAATAACTTTTCTCGGTTTTGAGCCGTCTGCCGGAGTTACGATTCCTTCCTCTTCAAATCTGTCAACGATCCTTGCCGCGCGGTTGTAGCCCAGTTTGAATTTGCGCTGAAGCATACTTGCGCTGCATTCGCCGGTATTCATGATGTAGGCTAGGATCTCGTCATAAAGCGGTTCGTCGTCATTCGAGCCGCCCGAAGAATCTCCGGATGAGCCGCCGTTTTTGCCGCTGTCGCTCTGGAAGTTTTCAAGAATGTCTTCGGGATGGTATTCGCCGCCTGCTTCCTGTTTGATGAAATCAATGACAGCTTCCATTTCCGGTGTGCTGACGAAAGCTCCGTGGATTCGCATAGGTATTGATGTGCCGGGTGCGATGTAGAGCATATCGCCGTTTCCGAGCAGAGCGTCAGCGCCGTTGGTATCGAGGATTACTCTGGAATCCATAGCTGAAGCGACTTTGAAAGCGATTCTGACTGGGAGGTTACTTTTGATAAGACCGGTGACAACGTCTCTTGTTGGTTTCTGCGTCGCGATGACGAGGTGTATGCCGACGGCTCTTGCTTTCTGCGCTATCCTTGCGACAGCTGTTTCGACATCTTTGCCTGCAACCATCATCAAATCAGCAAACTCGTCGATTACAACCACAATGAAAGGCATTTTCTTGAGGTGGCTCTCTTCCTGAGCCAGATTTTTATTTATTTCGGCAATTTTCTGGTTGTATTCACCGATATCCTTGACTTTGTTTTCAGCCAGAACCTTAAAGCGGTTGTCCATTTCCATTACGGCCCATTGAAGTGCTTTTGCCGCTTTTTTGCTGTCAACTACAACCGGAAGGAGCATGTGCGGAATCCCTTCATACATATTGAACTCGTTTCCTTTCGGGTCGATCATTATGAATTTGACCTCGTCCGGAGTGAGAGTGTAGAGAAGGGAAAGGATAAAACTGTTTATACCGACTGACTTTCCGCTTCCTGTTGTTCCGGCAACGAGGACATGCGGCATTTTGTTGAGATTCGCCGCACACGGTTTACCGGCAACATCAAGGCCGAGAGCTATCGGCAGACCTTTGCCGGAAGCTGCTTTGAAGACAGGGCTTTCAAGAATTGATTTGAGCCTGATAGTGAGTCTTTCCTCGTTTGGAATTTCGATACCGATGTAAGGTCTTCCCGGCAGAGTTTTTACAACACGAACCTCTTTTCCGCTTACTGCTACAGTGAGATCCTGTGCCATTCCCTCGACCTGATTTACCCTTACTCCTTCGCCGAGTTCAATTTCATAGAGTGTGACAACCGGGCCTATTGTCGCGCCGTGGACTTTGACCTTTATTTTGTGCTCAAGAAGTTTCCTTTCAATAATTTTGCCGGTTGCCTCGACTTCCTTCTCTCTTTTTTCCGATTTCTCGAGATCTTCGCCTGGAACAAGAAGCGAAAGGGAAGGCAGGTGATAGTCCTTAATTTTTCTGAGGACAGTCGTTGTCGATTTTGTCTGATTGAGTTCGCTCGTGACAACTTCTATCTGCTCATGCTGATCCTCAGTATTTGCGAGATTTTCTTCAATATTTTCTTTAATATTTTCAATAACTTTCTCTTGTGAAATCTCTTCAGGTAAGGGTTCTTCGTCGTTTTCAAAATTTTCTTCAGGTTCATCTTCCGGAATTTCTTCAGGTTCGGGGATGGTTTCAGGTTCTTCTTCATCTTCCGGTTCGTTAAGGTTTGATCCTGTGTCTATCGAAATGTAGTTTGAATCTGTGTCTCCAGGTTCTTCACTTTTCTTGTTTTCTATACTTTCAAGAGGTGTATCGTCCTCTCTTTTGTCGTTCATAAACTCTTTAAGAAGTAAACCGATTTTTGCACAAAGTCTGAAGAAACTTACATGGAAAGTAAAAATCATAAAGAGTATTGCCCAGCAGATGAAAATAAGGATGAAACCTGTTCTACCGATAAATTTCTCAAAGAAGTTCTGATAAAGCGCGTGTCCTGCGTAATTAGCCTTGTTTGAAGAGAAAGTATCCGTTATCATTGATAAAAACGGAAGAAGTATTACGAAATTCACGATATTAAGCAGGAGATGTTTCCAAAGTTTCTTTTTGAGAAAAAAAATCGCGACGAAAGCGATTATTCCGAGCGGAATGTAGAAAGAAACGATGCCGAAAAGGTTGTCGAGAATATGCGCGCAGTCGTAACCGAGCGAACCTGTGAAAAAGTTCTCCTGAATGATTTTACGACCTGAAGCCTTCGCGGAATAGTATGAAATAAGAGAAATCAGTGTGAAAATCGTAGGAACTGCCAGAATACAGGTCACAATCTCGCCGGTATAGGAATTCTTTTCGACGGATTTTGTTTCTTTTGTATCTTTTGTTTTTTTCGTTTTTTGCGTTTCTGTATTCGGTTTATTTTTCTGAGACACGGTAAACTCCGATTGAAAGTGTTTTATCAAGTGTTTTATAATTTTTTTCGTAAAGAGACATAAGCCTGTTTTCGTTGGAAAGGGATGTCTTTACCGAAACGGCTCCCCAGCTGTCGTTGTCGCCGATTTTTTCAGACATTTTGAGTATTGGCTCGAAACCTTTTGCCAGAAGCGATTTTTCGATTTTTTCAAGCGTTTCTGCCGCATTGCCGCTGCGAAGAACGAAAGTGACGATCGAGATGTCGTTTATTTCGGGATCGCCGAAAAGCGCCTTGAAGCCCGAAACTTCGGAAATATCTGCGACAGTAGCCGATTCCCTTATTGTTTCTCCCGAGAAGATGTATAGATTTTCAGGCATTTCTCCCGAAACGGAAACATTGCCGTTGCTGAAGAAAAAGTTTCTTACCGCTTCAAAATCGATGTACTGATTTTTGTTTTCCAGATCTTTTCCACCAAGGAAAGTTTTGTCTGCAAAAACAAGTTTTTTTGCAATTTTGAGCGCAAGAAGGTTTGCGTAAAGTTCGTCGGGATATGTTTCAAGCTGTCTTTCTGAAGAGAAAACCCAGAGAAAAAGTGATTCCGGATCTTTCGCCGGAGCCGAAAACGAAAGTTCTCCTGAAAACAGATAAAGTTGCGGAATTACTGAAGAAGATGTGAAATTTGGAGAATAGAACGAGCCGCTTTCAAATGAAAGCTTGTGGTTGAAGGCTAGCGAATATAAGTATTTCAGTGCGATTTCTTCCGAAACGGGAAGGTTGGCTGCTCCCAAATTGAAAAGGATGGCGTTTCTGCTGTTTTCAGGGCCGTTTTTCGTGACGGAGGTTTTGTTCCATCCTCTTTTTTTCACGGAGACTTCGGCTTTTTCATTTCCGCACAAAGCAAAAATTGCGAAATCGCCGGGAACAGGCTTGATAGTGTTTTCAAAGTCGATTAAGGAGTAGAGGAAAAGAGAGATTTTCCATCTTCCCTGATTGTCTGCCGGAATATTGAGTATAAATCCGTTTCCTTGATTTATTCCGAAAGAATTTTTAACGCCTATATTGTCGAGATAGTGCGAAAGATAGAGCATTTTTGCATTCCAGCCTTTGAATGAAAGCCCTTCTTCAATGGTTCCAGCGGCAGGAAGTTTGCCTGTAAAACTTGTCTCGTCGTAGATTTTTTTTATTATTTTTCCTGAATTTTTAACACCGTAAAGAGAAGCGCTTTCCTTCTTGAAAAACGCTTTCAAAAGGTAGTTTGCGACTTCGTTCTGCGTATTTCCGGCTGAGTCTGCTGAAAAATCTGGTTCTTTGTCCAGAAAATAACAGCTTTTAAGAGGTGTAGGTTTTTTGCTTAAAACGTTGATCCCACTTTTTGAAAGGGATTCGGAATAAGTTTCAGCAGCAGCTTCAACATCGCTCAAATCAGCTTTTGCGGGCAGTTTTGAAAAGTAGAAACAGAGTTCGTAAAAATCTGGCGAATCCTCTTTTTCAACCTTTTCACTTTTGTTGCAGCATACGAAAAAAAGTGCCGTGCAAAATAAAACCAGCAATGTTCTTTTGATCAGTAGTTCCATTCTTTCTTGAATATATTCGGGTATTTATCAACCATACAGCATTTTAGTAGAGAAATAACTTCCTCTCTATCTTTTGCTGCCATCATGAGGGAAAGAATCTCTTCGCCTTCACGCAGATAGCCGCATTTAATTATCTTTTTTATTATCGGAATCGATGCCGGATTCATGCTGAGAGCGTCTATTCCCATCGCAAGGAAAAGGAGCGGCAGGTACGGGTCGCTCGCCATTTCTCCACAGATATTTACCGGTTTGTTTTTTGCCTTCGCGACAGTCACGATCTGGTTGATGACACGGATAACTGCCGGATGATAGTAAGAAAAATAGTCTGACGAGAACTGATCTTTTCTTTCGACTGCCATGAGATACTGAATGAGGTCGTTAGTTCCGATGCTGAAAAAATCGACTTCATCGGCTATCTTTTCGATAATGAATACCGATGCCGGAACTTCTATCATGGCTCCGATTCTGATATCTTTTAGATTTTCGGAAAGTCCCATTTCATCGGCTGTTTTGAAGAGGAGTTCGCGGAAGTCGCTGACTTCGTGAGTAGTGCTAACGAAAGGAAGAAGAATATCCAGATTTCCGAGTCTGGCTGCACGGACAAGAGCTTTTATTTGCGGGATGAATACGTCGGGACGCCCTTTGCAGAGCCTTATTCCGCGCATTCCCATGAAACCTTTCGTAACTATTGCTCCGCTTTTGTCCTCGCCGAAATCGAAAATTCTTATCGCAGCGCGCAGCGGCAGAGCCTGATGAAGCACCTGATAGTAAACATCATAGTTGGCGTCTTCTGAAGGGATTTCGCCGTCTTTCGAGAACATTAATTCTGTTCTGAAAAGACCGATAAATTCACCGCCGTATTTTTTGACGAAATCGACTTCGCCCGTCTGGTCGATGTTTCCGCCGACTCTCAGCCTGCGGTTGTCGCGCGAAACTGAAGGAGCCGAAATGTCTTCAAGAAATCTTGCAAAGTAGCTTTTGAACTCTTCCGCTTTGCGCAGAGCGTTGTTGATCTCGTCAAATGTCGGACGGAGAACGACACTTCCCTTAAAGCCGTTCACGATGAGCATATCACCGTAGTCAAGCAGATGTATAAGGTCTGGAACACCCATGACGGCAGGGATTTCAAGCGAACGCAGAACCATAGTCAGATGGCTGACTCCGCCTGGGGATTCGAGAACGATTCCTTTGACATACGGGTGCTTTGAAAGAACATGGAGTTCGTCTACTGTCAGATTTTTTGCGCAGACTATGAAATCTTCGTCAGGAATTCTGTCCAGAACTGAGTGGGTACCGCCCGTAAGTTCGGAAACGAGTTTATCCCTGATTACTTCCCAGTCTGCGATTTTAGCTTTAACATAATAGTCGGTTGTATTCTGATCAAGAACCGAAATCAGTTCGTCGAAAACTCCTAAAACTGCCCATTCCGCATTGATTCTGCTTTCCGCGATCATGTTTTTGACCATTTCAGAAAGGGTAGGATCGGTGAGCATCATTCTATGCGCTTCAAGGATCGAAGCGGTTTCCGTTCCGATATTTTTCTGCAATAAAATATTCTCCAGTTCCCGTTCCGAAGCGGTTACTGCAGAAGTGAAGCGGATGATTTCGTTGTCGATTTCTTCTGCCTTAAGATCAATGTGCGGAATTTTGGAATATTTGCGGTCGATAAAGAAAAGTTTGCCTGCCCCTATGCCACCGCAGACTTTTTCACCCTGAAGTTCAAGCCTTTCCCGCAATTATTCTTCCCCGAATTTTCTTTCAACAAGTTCAGAAAGAGCAGCAAGACACTCTTCTTCCGATTCGCCGTTCGTTCTTATTTTCACGGTGGAGCCGAGAGGTGCCGCAAGCATAAGGATGCCCATTATGCTCTTTGCATTGACGCGTATGCCGTCCTTTTCCATTTCTACGCCGCATTTGAATTTTTCAGCCGTTTTTACGAAAAGACTGGCAGCGCGGGCATGCATTCCGAGTTTGTTTTTTATCGTAAGTTCAGCTTCTTTCATTTTGAGTCTCTTTTTTCAAGAAGTTGTTTCGCGCTGGTAATATTTTGCCTTGAACTGCGGATTATGCCGTCAACCATTGTTCTTATATCGGAATCGTCGTCCCTGTGTTCAAGACTGTACATAACCATTGAAAGGTTTACACCTGAAACGACATCGACATTCTCTTTTTTGGCAAGGGAAAGCGCCATATTTGAAGGACTTCCCCCAAAAATATCGACCAGAATTATAACTTTATGACCTTTAGCAAGAAACTCGTTAATCTTGCTTTCGAGATTTGTTTTCATTTTGTCGAGCTCAGCTGCCATCGAAAATTCGATAGAAAAAAATCCTGTTCTGTCGGATACATCTATATCCATTATGCGGGAAGCGATGCTGAGCAGTGTACTTCCGAGTTCTCCGTGAGTGATAAAAACAAAAGAATACATTTAATTCCCCTTCAGTCCTTTTAATTTGTTGTCCAGTCTTTTTTCCATTTCCTGAGCCGCGAAAAATCCCATTTTTTTGAGAAGGTAATCTCTGGCTATTGCCTCCATAAGCGAACTCAGGTTCGAGCCGTTCCGCACCGGAATGATGTAGTAGGCCTTTTTTACGCCCAGAATTTCGTAGTAGTTTATTTTGTCACCGACTCTTTCGTAGTCGAACTTGTGAATCTCATCCCATGAAACGAGGCGGACGACGCAGTCGATCTCCTTTTCGGAATCGACCGAAGTTATGCCGAACATCTGCTGAAGATCGACGAGCCCGATACCTCTGATTTCGATGAAGTTGCGTCCTATTTCGTTGCAGCTTCCGATAAGCCTGTTCGGCGAGAGGCGTTTTATTTCGACAAAATCGTCGGCGATAAGTTTGTGTCCGCGCATAACAAGATCTAAACTGGTTTCGCTTTTTCCGACACCGCTTTCACCCATAATAAGCATTCCTACGCTCAGAACATCGATAAGCTGCGCGTGAAGCGATACTGTCGGCGCAAGTGCAGTGTTCAGAATTTCGCGGATATAGTCTGTGAAAACACTCGAAATCATTGTTGTTGACATCAGCGGGACATTGTATTTGCGGGCAATTTCCTTGAAGTGTTCCGGTGGTCTTTCCGGATGTGTGAAAATGACAAGTATTGGTTTTTCCTTGAGAAAAGTTTCCGACATTCGCAACTGTTCATCCACAGGAAGAGTACGGAGATAGTCCATTTCGCTCTTACCGAAAAGCTGAATTCTGTTTTTGTAGAGATGTGCGACAAAGCCGGCTATCGAAAGGCCGACAACCTGAACTTTGCTTTCGGAAAGTTCGATTTTTTTCATTTCCTCTTCGCTCATATTTTCGAGCGAAAGGTCTAGCTGAGTATTTTTCAGCAGTTCGTAAAGAGTGTAAAAAGCGGATCCTGGCATAGTTAAATAGTTAAGTTAGAATTGTTTAAGGAAACGCAGATCTCCTGCATGGAAGTGACGGATATCGTCAATTCCGTATTTCATCATCGTAAGTCTTTCTATACCGCCGCCGAATGCAAAACCGGAATAAATCTCAGGATCGATTCCGCAGTTTCTCAAAACCTGCGGGTGGATCATTCCGCAGCCTAAGTATTCGATCCAGCCTGTCTGCTTGCATACGCTGCAGCCTTTGCCTTTGCAGATCCTGCATTTGAAATCAAGTTCGAATCCCGGTTCGACAAATGGGAAGAACGAAGGTCTGAGCCTGATTTCGACATCTTCGCCGAAAATGCTCGAGACAATCTGCTTCAGCGTGAAAATAAGATGTGCCACGGTGATTCCTTTATCGACGACAAGTCCTTCGCACTGATGAAAAGAGTGCTCGTGGCTCGCGTCAACAGCTTCATTACGGTATGTTTTTCCAGGGCATACGAATTTGATTGGCGGCTTCTTTGCAAGCATTCCGCGTATCTGTACAGGCGAAGTCTGGCTTCTCAGCAGTTTGCCGTTTTTGAGCCAGAAGGTATCCTGAGAATCTCTAGCCGGATGGTCTTCGGGAATGTTGAGTGCGTTGAAGTTGTAGTATTCATCTTCCATTTCGGGACCGTCGAGAATGTCAAAACCCATTGAAATGAAAAGGTCTTCAAGTTCTTTTCTTACAATCGAAAGAGGATGTATCGAACCTTGAACCGGTGTCTCCGGCCAGGAGATGTCACTCCATTCGTTAGCAACTTTCGCCGCGATTTCGGCTTCCTCGATTTCCTTTGCCTTTTTCGCGATAGCTGCTTCAAATTCGCTTTTTACGTTGTTGATTATCTGACCGACTTCCTTTCTAGCATCTGCCTGAAGGTCTTTCATATCCTTCATGAGAGCGGTGAATTCGCCTTTTTTGCCGAGAATGGCGACACGGAGCTGTTCCAAAGCGTCTTTCTGCTTGATTTCGCCCATCTTCGCGTTGAAACTCTCTTTCAGAGCTTCTATTTTTTCTTTCATCATAACAACCACCTAAAAATAAAAAAACAATAATTGTGCTTCGCACGGGCGGGTAGTTTACCAATAAACAAAAAATTATCAAGTGAAAAGGCAAAAAACTTTTTTTGTGAAAATGCCGGAAAGCATAATTTTGTGCCTATGTTATGTCGATTTATATTGACTTTCGAATATTAAAGTGTAAAATCGTGCGTTTTTTTTGAAGCACCTCCGTGCGTTTGTCCCGTGCCTGTCTCTTGTTTGAGAGTGAGCGGGATGCGGAGGGAAGATTATTAACAGGTAATTCTTGGAGGAAAAAATGCCTGAATTAAGAGAAATGCTTAAAGCCGGTGCTCATTTCGGACACCAGAAGCAGAAATGGAATCCCAAAATGGCTCCTTACATTTTCACGGAGCGCAACAACATCCACATCATCAACCTTCAGAAGACGATGGAACTCATCGAAGACGCCAAAAATTTCGTAAAACAGCTCGGAATGGCCGGCGAGATGATCTTCCTTGTCGGAACGAAAAGACAGGCTCAGGAAGTTATCAAACAGGAAGCTGAAAGAGCGGAAGTTCCTTATGTAAACTATCGTTGGCTCGGCGGAATGCTCACCAACTTCGTAACTATCAACCAGTCGGTTAAGAAGTTCCAGAAGTTTGAAGAGATCCTCACCACCGAAAAGAGAAGAATGTACAAGAAAAAAGAGCTTGCAGATATCGAGAAGAGAAAAGACAAACTCGAGAAGAACCTTGCAGGCGTTATGAAAATGGACAAAATGCCGGGCGCTATGTTCGTCGTTGACCCGATGAAAGAGCATCTTGCAGTTCATGAAGCTCAGAAACTCGGTATTCCGATAATCGCAATGATCGATACAAACGGAAATCCTGACGGAATCGACTACCTCATTCCCGCAAACGACGACGGAATGCGCTGCATTTCGCTTGTAACTTCCGACATCGTTGACGCTTACCTTGAAGGTCTTGACATCTACAAACAGAAAATCGCCACAGAGCAGAAAGACAAGAAAGAAAGACCGGCAAGAGGCGAAACAAGAAGCGTTGCAGGCAGAAAGGTCAGAGTTAAAAGAATCCAGACTGC
>DBYV01000049.1 GCA_002310995.1 bacterium UBP6_UBA1177
TATTTACCGTTCGCATCGGTATTCCCGGAAGCTATTTTTTCGGTTCCGCCGCATTCATAAAGAGCAGCTTCTTTTCCCGAAACATTGCTTCCTGCCTGAAGAATACCCGAAATATTGTGGTTTTCGGTCGCTTCAGGATTGCCGGTATCGCCTGTATCGGTGTCGGAATCGTTGTCAGTCTGTGTGTCGCCTGTATCGGTGTCGCTGTCTTCGTCCGGAGTCGAGTCGCCTGAATCGGTATCGACATCGTTATCCGTTAGTCCGGTATCCGAAATGTCGCTGTCTGAGTCATCCTTTTCCGAAGCCGTATCGGTATCATCGTCAGGTTCTTCTGGTTTTCCAGGATCTTTGATACAGATGTTATTCTCCTCGTCGCAGACAAGACCTTCGTTGCAGGTTTTGTTAGGATAGCATTCGCCGTAAAGCTCGCCCGGATTCCTTGAAGGTTTTTCCGAATCATCATCCGTGTCGGCATCGGTTGAATCCTCGTCAGGGTGGTCATAAACATTGTCTTTCTTGCTTCCACCGCAGCCAAGCACAAAAACAAGCACGGTTAAAACTGCAAAGAAATAAAAGAATCTCTTCATCTGTCTCTCCTATATGAAAAACAATAATTTCAAATAAAGCTAGATATTCTATTAGATTTACCTAAAAAGGCAAGATTTCAACCAACCGTTTCATTTTGGCTACAAAACACTTCTGCACTTTAATCAGGAAAAGATTAAAGTTCGGAACAAAATACCACAGACTTGCAAGAAAATTGAAATAAATTTAATATGCCGCTTGTTTCTGGTTCGGTTTTTTTACGGAGGATTCTATGGAATTTGGCGAATTGAATGAAAAAATCAGAGCTCACGCACTGACAATAAACGCTCTGAAATCGGAAATTTCAAAAGTTATCGTCGGTCAGGAAGAGATGGTCGAAGCACTCATCATGGGCATGATCGGCGAAGGACACATACTGCTTGAAGGTGTTCCTGGTCTTGCAAAAACAACTGCCGTAAAGGCTTTTGCGGACTCGACCGACCTTGATTTCCAGAGGATACAATTTACACCTGACCTGCTCCCGGCAGATATCATCGGAAGCAGAATTTTCAACATGACGGAGCACAATTTCGAGACAAAAAAAGGTGTAATTTTCTCGAATGTCATCCTTGCCGACGAGATAAACCGTGCACCGGCAAAAGTTCAGTCGGCACTTCTCGAGGCGATGCAGGAACGTCAGGTAACGATCGGCGGAGACACTTTCAAACTTCCCGACCCTTTCATAGTTCTGGCGACGCAGAACCCGCTTGAACAGGAAGGAACCTACCCGCTTCCCGAAGCTCAGGTTGACAGATTCATGTTCAAAGTGCTCATAGATTATCCGACACAGGATGAAGAGCTTAAAATCATTGAGAAATTTGAGCGCAGAGAACTTACACAGAAGCTCAATAAAATCCTTAACAAAGCCGAAATAAAGGAGTGGCAGGAAATCGCGAAACAGATTTACACTGATGACAGAATCAAAAAATATGTCATTTCTATCGTTTCGGAAACAAGACAGCCGAAAGACAAAAGCATCGCACAGCTCATTGATGTCGGAGCCAGCCCGCGTGCAAGCATTTTCCTCATTCTTGCAGGCCGAATCCGCGCTTTCATCGAAGGGCGCACTTTTGTAACACCCGAAGATATCAAAGAAGTTGCATATCCGGTGCTCCGCCACAGAATCATCCCTTCATTCGAGGCAGAAGCCGAAAAAATCCCGACAGACAAAATCATTTCAGAGCTCTTGAACCGGGTTGAAGTGCCTTAATCGGCGCGCCCAATTTTTGTCGATATTTCGATATTTCGAAAGGCGCGATAAGATCACGGCGGCAAAAGGCGCGCATCGACGGCGGCGAATCAAAGAATAACAATAAATTAAAAACAAATTTGATTTTTCAAAATTCCAAATTATAATGCTGCGTTTTTTTGGAGGGTAAAATGAAAAAAATCAGAGTAGCAATCGATGGTCCGGCAGGTGCCGGCAAAAGCAGCGTGAGCAGACTTACTGCCGAAAGACTTGGTTATTCTTATATCGATACCGGCGCGATTTACCGCGCTCTCGCAGTTTTCATGGGAGAAACAGGCGCAGAAGATCACGATAAAATCAGGGAACTTCTTAAAAATTTCGAAGTTTCTTTTAAAATTGAAAACGGTGTAAACCGCGTTTTTCTGAACGGGAAAGATGTAACGACTGATATCCGCGCTGAAAAAATCAGCATGAAGGCAAGTTCGGTTTCAGCGATACCGTTTGTCCGAGAAGCTCTTTTCAATATGCAGAGAAAATATGCAGAAATTGGCGGTGTCGTTATGGAAGGGCGCGATATCGGCACTGTCATCATGCCAGATGCAGAACTCAAGATTTTCCTCACGGCTTCCCCTGAAAAACGGGCAAAAAGAAGAATGCTCGAAATCGAGGCAAAGGGACTCAAAGTCGATTTCGACGAACTTGTGAAAGAGATAAAAGAGCGCGACATCAAAGATTCCACCCGCGCAGTCTCTCCGCTGAAACAGGCGGAAGACGCCGTTCTGCTCGACAATTCCGACATAAATCTTGAGCAGACAGTCGATCTCATCGTGAAATATGCCAGAGAAAGAGAGGAAAAATGAAGATAACCGTTGCTGACAATTCAGGTGTATGCTTCGGCGTAAGAAGGGCTTTCTCGCTACTCGAAGATGCAGTAAAAAACGCGAAAAACAGCGGAATGAACGTGTTTATGCTGGGACCGCTCATTCATAATCCGAGAGTGATTACACAGTACGCTGAAAAAGGAGTCAATGTCATTGACATCAACTCGATTCAGGAAAATTCGTGTGTCGTAATACGCAGTCACGGAATTACAAAAGATGAACGCGCACAACTCGACAGATTTTCCGGCATCACGCTGATCGACACGACCTGTCCTTACGTTCAGAGGATTCATCAGCTCGTCGAACAGCGCTCGTCCGAAGGTTTTGCAGTTCTCATCATGGGAGACAGGGAACATTCCGAAGTCAGAGGAATAACCTCGAAGATTTCGGGAGACTTTTTCGTTATTCACCCGACAGAGTTTGATGCTAAAAGCGGAGAACTCGCCTCTTTTATCGAAACTCATGACAAAATTTTCGCCGTAGCCCAAACGACATCACGCCCGGCTAACTACGATTTTCTTTTAAAAAAAGTACGTAAAAGCATCGGCTCCGCGCCAGGTCGCAGGTTTGTTGCGGCCGAAACGATATGCACAGCGACTCTAAAAAGGCAGGATTCAGCAGGCGAACTTGCAAAAAAAGTCGATGCAATGGTCGTTATCGGCGGAAAAAATTCATCAAACACATCAAAACTTTTCCAGGTTGTTTCGGAAAAGAACAAAAATTCCTTCTGGGTCGAATCTCCAGAAGATTTTACCAAAGCAGATATCGAAATATTGCAAAAATCGGATTCTGTAGGAATAACTGCCGGTGCATCCACTCCCGATGAGCAGATTGAGGAAATGAAGTCGTTTTTAGGATTACTCAATGGTTAAAACCGGCCCGAACGAAGCAAATCATCCCGACAATATTTTAGGGCTAAGGAAAAAAACAGGAATACCACTTTTCATCGAGGGTTCAATACTCAAATGCGATGCCGGCGGAGTTGCGATAGTCGGCAGCAGAAAACCTAGTCTATACGGCATAAAACTTGCCGAAAAGGCAGCTGAAGCGGCAGTCAGAAGCGGCAAAACCGTCATCAGCGGTTTAGCCCGCGGCATCGACACCGAATCTCACAGAGCGGCTCTCAAGTACGGCGGGAGGACAATCGCGGTCCTAGGCACCGGAATAAACGTAATTTATCCTGAAGAAAATATAGCTCTTGCCGAGGAAATCAAACAAAACGGCGCACTCGTTTCACAGTTTCCGCCAGACACACCGCCGATAGGAAGAAATTTTCCGATAAGAAACGAAATCGTCGCCAAAATGTGTGAAACTCTTGTCCTCGTTCAGGCTGCGGTAAAGAGCGGAAGCCTCATAACGGCACGTCTTGCCCTTGAATACGGAAAAAAAGTTTTTGTATGCCCAGGCGAAATCGGAGATCCGCTTTTTGAAGGGAGCTACAACTTTTTGAAAAAATACCGGAAAGCAAGAAACCTAAAAATACTTTTTGATTTCAATATGCTCTCAGAGGACAGCGAATATTTTGACCTTGGCTTGGAATTATCTCCAAATGCTCAAAACATTGAACATATTGAAAATACTAACAAAAATCCTCATTTACAGAATCAAAAAGAACTACAACTTGAAGGAAGTGAAAAAATTGTTTATAACATAATAAAGTCAAATCCGTCTGGGATCGACTTTGATACTCTTACCGTTCTTTCCGGGATAGGCGCGGCAGAGCTTCCGGCTATTCTGCTTTCACTTGTCCTCGAAGGTGCAGTAAGCGAGCTTAGCGGCAAAATTTATAAACCAAGTGAGGCGAAATTATGAAACTTCTTATCGTGGAATCACCGACAAAGGCAAAAACTCTTACAAAATACCTGCCGGACTTCAAAGTCGTGGCATCAATGGGGCACATTATCGACCTTCCGTCGAAAACTCTGGGTATAGACATCGACGATAACTTCAAACCCGATTACGAAGTGATTCCGGGAAAAGAAGGAACCATTGCAATGCTCAAAAAAGAGGCTGATTCGGCTGATGAAATCTATATCGGCTCCGACCCTGACCGCGAAGGAGAAGCTATTGCGTTCCATATCGCGTCCCTTTTTACGAACAAAGTTATCCACCGCGTTCTATTTCACGAAATCACAAAAAGCGGTATTGAAAAAGCCCTTTCTACATCGGCGGAACTTAACGAAGACCTCTATAATTCTCAGCAGGCAAGAAGAATCCTTGACAGAATCGTGGGATACAAACTCTCTCCGTTTCTCTGGAGAAGTGTAAAGAAAGGTCTCAGCGCAGGCAGAGTCCAGTCGGTCGCACTCGAAATGATAGTTGACCGCGAAAAAGAGATCCGCGCTTTCGTTCCCGAAGAATACTGGTCGTTCAAAGCCGATTTCGCAGGGAAAAACGGTAAATTTGATGCCGTTCTCGAAAAAATCAAAGGTGAAAAAGTCGCTGTTTCCAACGAAAAAGAAGCTGTTGCAATCAGAGACGACATCGCAAAGACAGGACCGTTCTCGATAGTTTCAGTTGAAACGAAGGAAAAAAGAGAGGCACCGCTTCCTCCGCTCAACACAAGCAACTTGCAGCAGGAAGGCTCAAGGCTGCACAACTACACCGGTGAACAGACGATGAGAATCGCTCAGTCGCTCTATGAAGGTAAAGATTTGGGAGAAAACGGCTTCACAGGTCTTATCACCTACATGAGAACTGACTCCTTCAGAATTTCCGAAGAGGCAAATGCAGCTCTCAGAGACTATATCTCAGCAAATATCGGCAAAGAATTCCTCGCGCCGAAAACAAAATACTACGCAAACAAAAAAGGAAAAACTCAGGATGCACACGAAGCGATCAGACCGACCAACGTCGAGCTCACTCCGTCGAAAATTGCTTCAAAACTCACAAAAGACGAACTTAACATCTACACTTTGATCTGGAAGAGATTCGTTGCGACTCAGATGAAGGATGCCGTTTACGAAACAACAGCGATCACGATCGAAGATACTGACAAGAAATACTCTTTCAAAAAGACAGGAAGCGTAATTCAGTTCGAAGGTTTCCGCAAAATATACAAAAAAACCGGAAAGGACGACACAATCCCGAAGGTTGTCGAAAACGAAACCGTCCGGCTTGAAAATCCTGAATGCGAACAGCATTTCACCAAACCGACGCCGAGATTTACCGAAGGCAGTCTTGTCAAAGAACTTGAGGAAAAGGGTGTAGGACGTCCTTCGACTTACGCGACAGTCATCAAACAGATTGTTCAGCGCAACTACATCGAACGTATGAAGGAACCACGCGGTGCTCTCATGGCGACAGACCTTGGAATCCTTGTCAGCGATACGCTCGTTTCGTTCTTCCCTGAAATCATCAATATCAACTTCACAGCTGAGATGGAATCTGATCTTGACACAGTCGAAACAGGCGAAAAGGACTGGCTTGAAGTTCTCAGAAGTTTCTATGCCACATTCTCGAAAGTTCTCGACAAAGGAATAACCGAAGTCAAAAAAGAGGGAAAAAAGAAAATCTACGCCGAGGAACCGTGCCCGAAATGCGGCAAAAGACTTGTTCTCAGATGGTCGAAAAAAGGGAATCTACCATTCCTTTCATGCGAAGGCTACCCAGAATGTGATTTTGCAGGGACATTTGAAAAAGACGGTGAAGTTTACCATCTCAAAAACGAAACCGAAGAAGAGAAAAATGTCGAACTTGACGAAGTATGCCCTAACTGCGGAAGCAAACTTGTTATCAAAAAAGGACGTTTTGGCGAATTTAAGGCATGTAGTGCATATCCGAAATGCAAAACCATAATCAAGGAAGACAAGAAAATCTGCGACTGTCCGGTCTGCGGAGACGGATACATCACAGTCAAGCGCTCAAAAAAAGGAAGACTTTTCTACGGCTGTTCAAACTACCCGAAATGCGATTTCGTCAGCTGGTACAAACCTGTTGAAGGCGAAGTCTGCCCCGAATGCGGCTTCAAATACGTCGTCGAAAAGAAAAGAAGCGGCAAAGTCTGCCAGAAGTGCGGCAAAAAAATTGATAAATAATCCCATGGTAGAGATGTTTCCTGAAATGTCTCATAATCACGGCATCATATTTCCGTATCTTTTATCTGTCTGATTTTATTTTTCCCAAATAACCACGGCCGTTGCGAATTTCCGTTCGTGACTTATCGAAAGATGAAGATTTCCTTCAACTTCAAATCCGTCTAATTCAAAAAAGGGTTTTCCGTTTTCGTCATGGGCGACAGTAACAGAAGAGAAGTTGAAATCCCTCTTGTTGAGAGCTTTGACAAGAGCCTCCTTTGCCGCCCAGAAGCCTGCTATATGTTCTTCTTTGTATCTGAATTTATTGATGTAGGCAAAATCTTTTTCCGAAAGAAACCTTTGCCAGAGTTCCGGTTTATCTTTAAATCTTTCAACTTCGACAACGTCTGTACCAACACCTGCAATCATTTCGGCCTCAAAAAGCTTTACAAATTTATCTCGATTTCTGCCTTTACACCTTTAAAATCCGGGAGATAGCGGCATGTTCCGCCGTCGCATGTAAAACCGCCTCTTTCCAGACCACCGAAAACATAAGTTCTCAGGAATTTATACTTGTAACCGATTGATCCGCCTGTGTAGAAATCAGGAGAATAATCGTTACCCTTCTCTTTCTCGATCCACGTCGTGTTCTTGACAGCCGCGAAAAGCTCGTGCGTCCGCTTATATTTCCATGCAAATTCCGCGACAGTCTTGAGTTCATGAACATGATCCATTTCGTGAACATCGTCAAGCCAGTAATCCTTGTGGTAATAATCGTTTGTGAGTTTCATCGAAAAATCGGAGATAAAACCGCCGACATGAATGAAAGAAATTATCCAGTCTCGGCTGTTTTTTCTGTCAGAATTGCCGTCCACCGTGTGCCAGCCGACACCTGCCGAAAGCGCAATATGCTTCCACTCTTTCTCGGCACTCAGAGCCGAATACCAGAAGTCTTCAGCCTGATAGCTGAGAATAAGGTTGTCACGGCTTGCTGGAAGTGCACTTTTATTGCCAAGGCTGTCACCTTTTACAAGATCTGCATGGATTTTGACGCCAGAATGGTTCTCATTAAAACTTATTCTGCCGCCTACAGCCCATGTATCAAATTCATTATCGATCTGCAATTCCTTGGGTAGAAGTGTCGGCGGATTGAAGTAACGCCGTTTCTGATAGTCAATATCTTCCATTCTGTTGTAGTTGAGAAAAAATTTGTTGTAAACCTTGCTTTCCAGCTTGAAAGTAAGACGGCTTTTTTTCTCGCCAAAATCAAAATAGTAAAGAACAGACGAATAAAATGCCGCGGCATTCTGCAAATCGGTTTTTTCTTTATCGATTTTCGGATCATTTTCTTTGAGCTGCTGGGTTTCGGTCGTATTTTCATAGCCGTAAGGCACATAGACCGCACCTGCATAAAACGAAAAACCAGGAACTGGATTACGCAAAGCGACGTAAGTTCCTATGAAGTGGAACTCTTTATCAAAATCGACTTTTGTTTTGAATGTCGCAGTACTTACCGGAGATACAAGATTGTATTTCCCGTAGTTTCCGTAACCGTACTGCACCGCGGCTTCGGCAATTTTCCATTTGTATCCTGTTTCCATGCCGGCAAGCCAGTCATCAGCCTCCTTCATTCTTTTGAAAGTCGCGCTGTCACGCAGCTGCGGATTAGCCCTTCCTCCGAACGCCTTGATAAAGAAACCGTTGTAGTTCGCCGCAATGTTACCGCCGCGGATCGAATTGTCACCGTAAACCTGGTCGTTTTTCATCGAAAACGCCATTCCACGGTTCATGCTTTCGTAAAAATCACCTGCCGTGAACTGAAAATTCTTCCACTTTCCCTTTGCGTAAATTCTGTCAAGATACTGTTCCCAGCAATGGTTAAAGTGCTCGTCGCTGTAAATGTAGTCGAAATTTCTGACATACTTCGACTCATCACCTTTATCTGCGAAAAAAAGGAGCGTTTTCCTGATTCCGAAAGTGTAGTTTTTGTAAGAAATCTCGCCAAAATCCTCAGTCTGAAGCACAGCGTAATTGTCTTTCCTTATACCGTTTGGTTTTGTTTCATCCTTGATTTTTTCGTCAATAAAAACATGGGCTTTGTTTTTCGAATAGAATTTCCATTTTATTTCGTCTTTTTTCGGAGACGTTTCAGGTAACGTCTCTACGTTTTGATCGGTATTTTGGGTGTTTTCAGCGGGTTTTTCGACCGTTTCCGCAAAAACGAAAACAAAAGAGAAAATCAGAGCAAAAACAATGAAAAATTTCTTCATCTCGACCAAAAAACACTACTGTTCAACGGGTATGCACTCGTCGCCGTACCAATGAGAGCTTTCATCGCATTCGCATGAGTATCCGCCGTCACTGTCCGGGTTCGTAAGACATCTTCCGGTCGAATTTTCAACCGAAGCGCACGTGTTTTCATCGCACGGGTTCTCACCGCCTGAAACGCAGCGGACATCAGCAACATAATAAACTGAATTTACTTTATCTTTCGGCATCGATGAAATCAAGGCATCGGTAAAATCGATCCCGTTGACTGTTTCATCTTCATTGATATCGGAAGTCCATGAATATGAGATGTCGCCGAAGAGTGAATATCTGCCGTTCAAATCTATCGCACACTGATCATCTTCACAGTTTATGAGAAGCGTTTTAAGTTCCGCCGTCGTCGGAAGTCTCCAGAAGTTTTCCGGATCTTCTTCCGTATTAAGAGCTGCGCAGTGATCATAAGCCTCCGACCATTTCATTTCGGTAGGCGCAAGATCAGACCAGATGAGTCCTGTCTCAGGATCGCTGTAAGGAGCAGTCACATAATCAGGCAGCGTGTCGTCAAGAACGCACCTTTGGAGAAGTTCGTCAATCTGAACATCATCTTCTATGCTGTACAAAGCGCCATGAGCAACATCTACACCCCAGAACATCGGCGCCTCTCCATCAAGATTTCCGCTATAATCCCATTCATAGCGTGTCAAAGTGCCTGAAAGGATGATTCCGTAATCATTCAAAGTTGTCTTTGAAACCGTATCACCGCTGCATGCCGCTTCATCGAAGTAAGAAGTTGCGAAATGTTCATCCGTTACGCCGCAGCTTCCGCCGTTTTTAAGTTTTTCAGTCGTAACGGTCTTGCGGATCTCTTCCAGTGTCGGAAGACGCCATTTGTTAGAATCGTTTTCATTCAGATAACGGCACATTTTGGCAACGCCATGCACATAAACACTACCTTTATAACTGGTGCTTTTGGTCTGCTCGATTTCGCTGCTGCGGTAATACGGCGACGAGGAGATAGCAGATTTGTCGAAATCTATAAAAATTTCGGGGTAGAGTCTCGATGACCAGATAGTTCCGTTCTCATCTCTGCATGGTCCCGTGCCGGTGCCGTTACACTCAGGAACTTCAGCTCTTTCCTCAAGATCGCTTCTTACACAGAGGACTGAGAAACCGTCTCCTTCCCCGATGTCGTCTCTTTTAATGCTTTTTAATTGAGGTTGAACAGGGTGAACATCGTCGCCGCCTCCTTCATACTCTCCGTACGGATAAAATCCGCCCTGCATGTGGAGAACCCATACATAATAATCGACAGGTGCAGGAGTCGAACTCCAGAATGTATCAAGCGTCATACCTGGGAATGAAGAGAGAACTTCAGATCCTTCCTCCGTTTCCGCTACTACTTCATCACCTTCTCCTGCAACTTCCGCCGGTAATTTAGAATAGTCTATCAGCGATGCAAGTTCGTTCATGTTCGGAAGTCTCCAGTCGGCGTGTCCTGCGTATTCAAGGTTTTCGCAGTAGGAAAGCGCCTCATTCCAGGTCGCCTTCCTGACCGGCTCTTTCTGCCAGAAAAGGTTTGTGGATGAATCCGAGATCATCTCGTCGCCGTTTTCAGTAACGGCAGAATAGTTTTCAGCACTTGCCTCGCCGTATTTTTCTCCGCTTACGCACATGAGGTATCCTTCATACGAATACGAACTTCTGGCAAGATTAACCATACGGGTAATCAAACCGTAGGGCAGCAGATAGAAATAATTTTCGATCGAGGTCAGGATTAAATCAGGACCGTAGTATGATCTGGAAACTTCGCGAACCACGGGGTCATCATCTCCTTCTCCATAAAATTCGGCGAAATAAACCGGATCGATCTTACTGCCGTAAAGCATTCCGTGATCGGCGAGAGCGGCAAGTTCCTGAGGCTCCGGAAGTCTCCAGTCTTCGATTCCTCCGTAAGAGACGGCACATTCGTTTTCCATTTCTTCATAATTTCCATATTTTCCGGTAAGCCACCAGGTGAGCCCTGTAACATTGTCTTTGATGAAAGGCCTTTCTTCAACATCTTCGGCATCTTCAGTATTTTCGATTTCGGTGTAGCTGTGCAGCACACAGCCTTTTCTTGCGGCATACTGCGCATCCTGACCGTAAGCATCTTCATCTTCCTTCGGGCAGAAAATCTGATTTCCCTCGCCGTCAGTGCAGATCGCCATGCCCGTGCAGAGCACTTTGGAATAAACTTTCAGGCAATCGTCAGAGCAGCTTGAACCGATTCCTTCACCTGTTTCAGCATTGTCGCATTTCTCGTTGCTTTGAACTATGCCGTCGCCGCAATAAGCAGTCGAACCTTCCGCATTCTGACAGTTTGTCGTGCAGACAGGGCAGGATGTTTCGCCGTAAGCACAGGCGGTCCGGCCGTTATCCGTTCCGTTGTCGCATGCTTCATCAGGATCAACAATGCCGTTTCCGCATTCAGCGACATAAACGTCATTGTCTTCGTCGACAACCGGTTCGTCAGCATCTTCGGGTTCGTCGGGAATTTCATCTTCGTCAGAGATTTCATCATCGTCAACAATCGGTTCATCGATTATGTCGTTATCCGTGATTTCATCATCTTTATCAGGTTCTTCGTCAGGTTTTTCAACAGGTTCTTCCTCTTCTTCAACATCAATAAAGAAAAATGCGTAAGCGGTGAAGTGACCGGTCGTCATCATAATCGGATCTCCAGCAGCACTCATCATGATGGGATCTCCGGCAGCAGAAATCATGATGGGATCTCCGGCAGCACTCAGCATTTTCTGCTCACCGTCGGAAGTTATCATAATCGGGTCTCCCGCAGCATTCAGCATGATCGGATCTCCGGCAGCTGTTGTCATGATCGGATCACCTGCGGCATTTTTACTGATCTTTACCGCGTATCCGATTTTGCTGTAACTCCATTTGCCTTCTTTCTCCCTGTAAACCGCCGCAGTGATGACTTTTTTCTTTGCCGCTCTGAGTTCTCCGCCGGTTCCGGTGCTTATCATCGAAATAACAACAGGTTTCTTGAAAACTGTACCAGTTGGTTCGAACTCGACTACTTTGCTGATAACGGTTTTGTCTTCTGTTCCGGGATAATCTTTGGCATCATAAACTCTCATTGTGATTTTCGTATCACTGTCGAGAGCGCCGGCCGGAATTTCAATCGTTACCGATTCATCGGAATTCGTGATCGTTCCGCCTTCTTCGGCTGGAATTTCCTTCGCAACCTCTTCTTCGAACAATGGTTTTTCATCATTTTGTTCGGGTTTGTTTTTTTTCTTGTCGCTGCAGGAAGCGAGCGCAAAAAGCGAAACAAAAACCATAATCAAGCAAAATACGCGTTTCATGAAACCCTCCTTTTAAAACCTTAGCCTGTCAATTATCGGGATTTTAGTTACAAATGCAAGAAAAAACAGCAACTTAACCGTTACTTTTATTTATCTCGGCAACTATTTTTTCCGCGACTTCACCGACCTGAAAAATTCTGCCGGTTTCATTTTTGACAGAAGTGATTTTGCAGTTTGGCATTCCGCACGGGACAATTCTTGAGAAATACGACAAGTCATTAGAAATGTTGATCGAAAAACCGTGAATCGGAACAAATTTCTTAAAGTGCATTCCGGTAAACGCGATTTTGCGGTCTTCAACCCAAAGTCCCGCTTTTTCATCGTGCCATGCAAGATTCTGAACACCGCAGAAAGTACCCAAAACGCTTTTGATCGAGTTTGCAAAGAAAAGAACAAACTCCTTTATCGAAGAAAATCCGTAGTTTCTGAAGTCAATCACAGGATAAATAACAAGCTGACCCGGGCCGTGGAAAGTGAGTTCTCCACCTCGTCGTATATTGAAAACAGGAATGTTTCCAACAGGCTTTATAAAATCTTCTTCTTTGCCGCGAAGCCCGGAAGTATAAACAGGATTATGCTCTAGAAACAGAACGCAGCCATCGCTGTTTTTGGCAATAACCTCGTTTCTAAGATTTTCCTGAAATTCAAGAATTTCACCGTAATCACACGGATTTTCAAAAACTTTGCACGGAATCTCAGCAGCCATTTCTCAGCCTTTCACCGAATGATGCAGGAAGACGCAGCGCTCTGATTTTGTTTATCGTCAGCTCGAAATCGTATTCGACCCTGTGATATTTAAGAATTTGTTTTTCAGTATCATAAGAAACAAAACTGGAACGTGGATCTCCGTCACGCGGCTGACCGACCGAGCCACAGACACAGACAACTGGATTTGGTAGTGTCGAAATATCAACTTCACCACTTGAAATATTCAGTTCTACCGACTGTCCGTTACCTGTCATAAGAAACAGGTTTATGTAGTGGCTGTGCCCTACGAAGTTTACTTTCTGCAAAAACGGCGCAACATCGTAAAGACGGTTAACTCCCCTGCAGTTGAAAATATAATCGTATCTTTCGGGCATTCGCGGTGAACCGTGTGAAAGAAGACAGTGCGCTTTTTCATCAACATGAATGTATTTCAGACGATCCAAAAAAGCGAACTGCTCGTTGGTCAACATATCCGTAGTCCAGTTTATAACATACCTTACGGCATCGTAATAATCATTGATATCAGTCTTTCCGACGATACCTGCATCGTGATTTCCGAGCACACCACAAGTAACAGTTTCTTTAAGGATATCAATAGTTTCACCAGGCCAAGGCCCGTAACCGACAGCATCACCGGCAAAAAATATAGCATCAGGTTTTATATTCTCTTTGATCTCTTTCATAACCGCTTCAAGAGCGGGAAGATTAGAGTGGACATCGCCGAGGACTACGATCTTCATAGTCTACAGGAGCTCCGCTGCCGCGTTGGCCAAAGCAGAACGCTCGCCCTTTTCAAGAGTTATGTGACCTGCCAGAGACAAATCTTTGAAGCGGTCAACGATGTAGCTGAGACCGTTGTTTGACTCGTTCATGTACGGATTATCAATCTGGAACGGATCGCCGGTGAGAACCATTTTCGTGTTTTCGCCAACTCTCGAAACGATCGTTTTGATTTCATGCGGTGTAAGGTTCTGTGCCTCATCAACAATGATGAACTGCTCAGGAATACTTCTTCCGCGGATATAGGTCAGAGCCTCGACCTCGATAACTTTGCTTGCCATAAGCTCGTTCATTTTGCCCATGCTGTTCATGTCGTGGTCGGCAAGAAGATATTCCAAATTGTCGAAAACCGGCTGCATCCATGGTTTGAGCTTTTCATCAATCGTGCCTGGAAGGAAACCGATATCCTTACCCATCGGATAAATAGGCCTTGCAACAAGCATTTTCGTGTATTTTCCCTCTTCAAGACACTTCTGAAGTCCTGCTGCAATTGCAAGAAGGGTTTTTCCAGTTCCGGCAGTTCCGATGAGGCTCACGAGTTTTACTCTGTCATCCATCAGAAGATCTAAAGCAAGCCTCTGGGCAAAGTTTCTCGCCTTGAGACCCCAGACTTCCTTGAACTGTTTGAGCGGAACAATCGCCTTTTCAAACGGATCGACTTTGACAGTCGCTGTATGCTGCTCACCGGCTTCAGCATCAACCAGCTTGAAGAACTGGTTTGCATGCGCCGTTTCGAAAGGAGTTCCGGCAAGAATATCAAGCGGAATCTTCTTTTCTTCGAAAACGCGGTCAATGAAAGAGCCGTCAACACTCAGAGTTTCGTATCCGGTAGGAAGTTTGTTGAAATTGACAGTATCGTTTCTGTAATTTTCAGCCTTTATGCCGTAGACATCAGCTTTAATACGGAGATTAACGTCCTTGCTGACAAGAACGACCTCTCTGTCGGGGTTGTCTTTCGTGATTTTGTAAGCCGCGCAGAGAATGACGTTGTCAGCATATCCAGAAGCCAGTTTCGCCCCCGGAAGCTCAAATTCGCCCGTAATATCGATCCTTATTGAACCACCGCCGGGAAGCTGCACTCCGTCAAGAAGACTGCCCTGCTGGCGGAGTTCCTCAATGTGTCTGGCAAAAGCTCTTGCCGCAAGTCCGACCTGGTTCATGTCTTTCTTAAACTTGTCAAGTTCTTCGATGACAACTATAGGAACCACAATGTCATGCTCGTCAAAATTAAAAATAGCTTTCGGATCGGAAATCAGAACATTAGTGTCAAGAACAAAAATCTTTTTAGCCATTATCCGCCTCCTGCTTAAGGTTTAAGTTGACCGTCATATCCTTGTCAAGCGTGACAGCCATGGGTTTTATCGAATAATCTTCGTATTCAAAACCAAGAATCAACACTTCCGATTCTTTTCTCGGCAGTTTCTTAGTGCACGGTGTTTTGCAGATAGTTTTGCCGTTTTCGTTGTTGAAAACCCTGACTCCCTTGATATTTGAATTTACGGTAAGTTTCATCATAGGAACGGGTGATTTTTTAGTACCCTTTTTAGGAGTTTCTGCCGCCTTTTTTTCAGGCAGAGGCTCTTTTTTAACCGGTTCTTCTTTAACATCGGCATTCTTGTCGTCATACTTCGAAAGTTCCGTTCTTTCAGCGACCATAGGCGGATTCTGCTTAATGACAAAAGCATACGCCGCAATTCCGGCCAGAATCAAAAGAAGGCAGACTATAACTATCTTGAGACCTGTTCCTGAAGAACGGTTTTCGACTGTGACATGCTTTCCTTTGTCATCCTGTGACGAATTGAGCATTCTGATTATATCTTCGCTCGATATCATGTCGGCTGCCGGATTCATACTTCTGACCGTTCCCGAATTGAAAAGGAAAGCCAGACTGATTTTTTCCTCCAAATTGTATTTCAGGTAAATATTTTTCAGGTCGTTTGCAAGAAGAAGCATCGTGCCGTATCTGTTGAAAGGCTTCTTTTCGAGACATTTCATTATTATCGCATTGACATCGGGCTGAATATCCGGGTTTATGTTGCTTGGCAGTTCCGGGAATTCATACTGATGTTTATGCAGTATTTTCATATAGTTATCATCAAAAAACGGTAATCTTCCGGTCAGCATTTCATACATTATGACGCCGAGTGAATAAATATCCGAAGCCGGTTCGACGCTTTCCCCGGCGGCCTGTTCCGGCGACATATATTCCGGCGTTCCGAAAATCGCGCCTGACTTAGTGAGTGTGCGCAGACGCTCGTCAGGTTTTACATCATCCTGAAGAATCTTCGAAATACCGAAATCAACGATTTTAACAAAAGGATAGTTCCCCTCCTTGGTCGTAAGAAGAATATTCTCTGGCTTAAGATCGCGGTGAATTATCCCTTTTCCATGCGCCGAATAGAGCGCAACGGCAATCTGTGCAGCTACCGAAACGGCAAATTCGAGCGGCAGAACACGTTGTTCCTTCATAATGTCAGCAAGAGAACGCCCTTCGACATACTCCATGACAAAGTAGGCGTTACCTTCTTCTGTGTATCCAAAATCGGTTACATCGACAATATTGTCCTGACCGATGTTCGATGCTGCAATAGCTTCGCGTTTGAACCTTTCGACCGTATCTTTGCGCTTACTCTGCTCGTAGTGCAGAATTTTTATAGCGACTTTTTTTCTTAAAATTTCATGTTCGGCGAGATAGACGCTACCCATGCCGCCCGTCCCGACGAGTTTAATTATTTTATAACGGTCGTTTATCACCGTTCCTATATATTTTTCTTCAAAATCAGCAGTAGTATTACTTATCAAAGCTTCCTCTCACGAAACATCTAAAACAAGACTAATCAAATAAAATCAATAAGATACCGTTATATCGTCAAGATAGAAACCGGCAGCTTCATCCGAACCGTCACTCGTAAAACGGAAACCTATATCGACACTTTTTCCTTTGAAAGCCGAAAGATCTCCTGTAAATTTATAGTAATTGGTTCCTAACTGTTTTGTAATCTTTGTTTTATGGTTGTCTAAAGCCGAAAGCGCTGAAGGAGTATCTGCTACAAGAGGAACTCCTGTATCGGTAAGTTCCCATGTATCTTCGCTTTTTTTAACGAGAACTTCGACATAATCAAAAGGCGAATAACCGTTTCCGATAAGATCTACCCACGCATAAAAATTAATCTCCGGTTTTCCAGATGAAGGAACAGATATTGAAGTTTTGTAATAAAACAAATCCTTACAGTTCGGCAAATAATTTCCGGCAAGATTGGTCGCAGCAACATTGGTTCCGCCGTTAGCCGCTTCAGGACCGCTTGTCGGAGCACCGATTTCCCAGCATGGGGTTTCTTCCGTAGCCGGAACTATAGTCCAGTTTGTTCCGCCGTCTTCAAAATCTTCAGTCATAACGGTTTTTCCGACACTCTCTTCAGCAGTATCAGCATCATCGTCACTCGTGGTATCGGAACTGCTGTCTGAAGTATCGGAATCGCTGTCATCATCGTTGGTATCCGAATCACCGGAATCCGTCGAGTCTGAAGAATCGGGAATCTCGGTATCACCACTGTCGCTGATGTCTCCGCCGCCGGATGTTTCACACTCACCGGTAGCAAGATTGCACTTGGGATAAAAAGGATCTTTGCAATCAGTATCTGAGGAACAAAGAATTTCAGATGCCTCTTTGTTTGTTATACAGAAACCTTCGCTGACTTTGCACTTCCAGCCCATAGAACAATCGGCCTGACTTGCGCAGAGCTGACGTTTTTTGCAGTAATAGACTAGTGTTCCGAGTTCTGCATCCTGTTTCGGATTTTCTAGATCGCAGTAAGAGTCACGTGTGCAGTCAATGTTGGAATTGCACTGCGTATTTACGTTTGTTTCTCCACCGCCCTCCTCATCATCGCCGCAAGAAACAATAAAAAGCAACGCTACCGAAACAATCAGAAAAAACAAAAACCTTTTTTTCATATTCCACTCCTAAAAAATTTAGCCGAAATATTTTAATGAGATAGTAAAAAATTTCAACTATTCAGGGGAAAAATTCGCTGCCGTCGTCGGGATGTCGAAATACCGAAATATCGGGATACCGTTCAAAAAATGCGGCGGCAGTAAAAGCACTAATTTTCGCGCTTGAATTCAGCTCTTCTGTTCTTGAACCATGCCTCTTCGTTCGAAGCTGGATCTATCGGAAGTTCTTCGCCGTAGGAAACTATTTTAATTCGCGCCGCATCAATACCTGCCTGGATAAGTTTGTTTTTGACTTCCAGCGCTCTTTTTTCACCAAGAGAAAGGTTGTAGTCGTTACTGCCTCTTTCATCGGCATGGCCTTCGATTCTTACAACTCTTTCCGGGAAATTCATCATCCACTGGGCCATAAGCTCTACCTTCTGAAGGTCTTCTTCAAGAATAGCATACTGGTTATATTCAAAATGAACGACCTGGAAATCCATGTCGGGATTTTTCGGGTCAAGCGAAGGCTCAGCCGAACTATCAGCCGAAGTCGTATCCTCCTCTTTTATTTTGCCGTCGTCTTCGCCGTTGCCTTTTTTATCCTTTTCGGTCATGCACTCGTCCGGATGTTCGCGGTAATACTTCGCGATAGCATCACTTTTTTCTTTAACTGCTTTGAAAAGCTCCTTCGCTTTGTCGTAATTCTTGTTGTTGATCTCTGCACGAGCCTGATTCAAAAGCTCTTCCGCTGCAAGATAGTTTTCTCTGTCGCAGTCCTTGCCCCCTTCAGCATCAGCAAAAGCCTTCTCTGCAAGTTCCCTTTCATCTTTCGGGGGATTACCGGCACAGGAACAAAGCATCGTGAACAGGAAAACGGCTACTGCACAAAAATTGAAAAACTGTTTCATATCTCTCACCTCTCTTAATTCTTAATTAGTTTCTGCCGGAGACCATGAAGGCATAAGCACTTCGCCTTCACCAGAGTAAACCGCAATCTGTCTGCTTCCGCTTACATTGGAAAGGAAAAGCTTGCTTTTCCCGCTTCTGTTCGAGGAAAAACCTATGATTTTGCTGTCAGGAGAAAATGTCGGAGACTCGTTTTTACCCTGATTTTGCGTGATTCTGCTTATCTGTCTAGAAGCCAGATCTATGATAAAAAGATCGAACTGGTATTTCTCGTCACGGCCGCTGAATGCAACTTTTTTGCCGTCAGGGCTGTATTCCGGGTCTTGATTGTAGTTTCCCTGTTCGGTAAGTCTTTCAACTTTGTTGAGATCGGAAAGAGACATTCTGTAAATCTGCGGATTACCAGATCTGCTGGAGACAAAAACAACTTCCTGACCGTTCGGACTTACACTCGGAGCGGTATCAGTTTCAGAGTTGACAGTCAGTCTCTTGAGTTCGTTTGTCGTCGTATCAAGCGAATAAATCTCGGAGTTTCCGTCCTTCGAAAGACAGAGAGCGATCGTTTTGTTGTCCGGATAAGCACTTGCCGAAACATTGAGCCCTTCATAAGCTGAAACAGTCTTTATCTGCGATGATTTGAGATCATACGAATAAAGGTTAGGATTGTTCTTCTCATGGCTTGTGAAGAAAATCTTCTGTCCGTCTGCCGACCATTCGGGAAGAAGGATCGTTTTCGACGTAGAATAAAGCTCTTTTCTGCCGCTTCCGTCGAAATTCGTGACAACAAGCGCGTATTTATCGCCTTTCTTTTCAACGAACGTGATTTTCGAGAACATGAAGTTCATCTCTTCACCGGTAAGAAGCTTGATGACTTCCGATGCAAAGCGGTACGCCGACTTCTTAGCCAGAGAAGCCTTTGCACTGTATTTCTTCTTGATAACTTCCTTTCCTTTAGCTACATCGAAAAACGCAAGCTCAAGTTCGATATCGTCCTTACCCTTCAATGTTCCTTTGATAAGGCCGTTCGCGCCGACATCAAGCCACGATTTGAAGTTGACCGCGTTAAATGCGGTTTCCGGTTTTTCCAGAAAGGAACGCTTATCGAGTATCTTAAAATATCCAGTAATATCAAGCACTTTTTCAACAGCCGAAGAAATTTCAGCTGCACGCGCAGCATCAGCGCCGTCGAGAACTGCAAGCGGAGAAACAGCCATGTTGTACTCGGCAACAGCACCGTCTTTTACCTCCACCTGAAGCTGGGCAAAAAGATTCAAGCAAGCAAAAACCACCGTAATCATAGTGATCAATCTGAAGTGAACGGACATTCAAACCCCTCCTTTAATACAAGTTTCTTCAAATTCTTATCGTCAGGCAAAGGAAGTTTCCCCGTCTTTTTGACGGCTTCGATTACCGAACTGTCGTAAACTGAATTTCCCGATGAAGATTTTATTTTTATATCGTAAACTTCACCGCTGTAAGTTATTTTGAAATAGATTTTTGTCATCAGTTTTTTACGCTCGTCAGCCGAGATTATGCTAGGAATATTCCAGTTTTTCTTAATTAAAACACTTATTTGCCTGATATACATATTTGCTTTGAGTGCAAGCGCCGGATCGGTGACATCGCCGTCTTCGACTCCATCCTTGGCACCTTCTTTGCTCTCTTCGGCGCGGGCGTCGCGCTTGATCTTTTCCATTACATCACCGGCAAGAAGCTCGTCAAGCGAAGAAGTTTTTTTCTTTTCCTCTTTTGGTTCTTCGTGTTTCTTTACTTTTTCCGCAGGTTTCGGTTCTTCCTTCGGTTTCAGCGAATTTGCCTTTCCGTCAGGCTTCGGCTGAACTTTTTCGGCCGGCTTTTCCTCTTTTTTGGGTTCCGGTTTCGGGTCTTTTTTCTCCGATTTCGGTGCCGGTTTCGGCTGCGTTATACGCGGAAGCAGTTTTTTGTCGCGCTCCTCGCCGAGTTTCACGAGTTTCGCCTGGACAGTCTCGAACTCGATTTTATGGCTTTCGGCAAACCACAGACCGCTCCCGAAAAATATCAGCACAAGAATATGCAGAACAAGAGACCCTGCGGAACAGCCGAGAAAAGTCTTCCTGTCGACCCCGCCGCTGTTTTTCCCGAAAATGAAAGATCCGTTTCGGACATTCCCCGCCATGCCGGCTACTCCTTCTCCAAAGGTTCTGTTACAAGGTTAATATTGTTGATACCGGCTTTTTTCATTATCGCCATGATCCTGACGATGTAACCGTATGAAAGTTCCCTGCTCGCATGAAGGTAGATCTCCTTCTTTTCCTGAAGGAAAGCGTTCGTTTTGAGCTTTACCTCAAGTTCTTTGAGAGGAACTTCTATCGGAGGCTTCGCATCGCTTACGAATATCTTGTTGTCAGCCTCGGTCTTACCGCTGAAAACTCTGACGATGAACTTGTCTTTGGGGCTTTCGATAGGCACAGTCTCGGTCTGCGGCAGGTCAAGGTCGACACCCTGCTCGATAAGCGGAGCCGCGACCATGAAAATTATCAGAAGCGTAAAGACGATATCAACCATCGGAGTGATGTTCATCTCCGCGCGGACATTCCTTTTCCGCGGTTCTTCCATACCGTAGTTTGCCATCAGACATTGCTCCTCTTTATCTGATTAAGAAAATCTGCCGTAACATTCAAAGCCTCGTTCTCGAATTTCTGAAGACGGGCGTTGAAGTAGTTGAAAGCGACCGATGCCGGAATTGCAGCGATAAGACCAAAAGCCGTCGTTACAAGCGCATCGGAAAGGTGCGGCGCAATCGAACCAAGAGTCGCGCTGCCTGTTTTTCCGATTTCCTGGAATGCATTCATAATACCGTAAACCGTTCCGAAAAGTCCGATGAAAGGTGATGCCGTCGCGGTTGTAGCAAGAAACGAAAGACCGTTTTCGAGAAGCTGGATTCTCACATGCGTTTCGCGCCTCATAGCCCTGTCGACGTTTGCCGCAAGCTCGTCAACCTTTCCGCCGATGAGAACAATTCCTTTATCCTCCCAGCTCTCTTTGGTGTCTTTAAATTCGGCATAACCTGCCGCAAATACTGCTGCGACCGGAGATTTTGTCATGCCTGCCGTTTTGACTGAAACATCCTGAAGTTCCTTATTTTTCCAGAAAACTTCTACAAATTTGGCCGTTTCAATGACGGCGAGCCTGTATTGAATAAACTTTGTGGCAATTATCGCGAGCGATACCACGCTTGCAATCATAAGAACAAAAAGCATGATATTCACAAGCAGAGAAGAATTTTTCACCGTTTCGGCGATATTGAGCCCCGCCGTCAATGAAGTTGCCGCAAAATTAAGATTGATAATCATCAAAACCTCCAAACAAAATCAGCCGTGGTTAAAAATCATAGGAATATATCTTGTAAAATCGTTGAATATGGCAAAAACCATCAATGCGCACAGCATAAACAGCCCGACCATAAGCGCCCTTTCCTTCACTTTCTGAGGGATTGTCCGCCTGATTATTCCTTCAAGCCCGTAAATAACAACGTATCCTCCGTCAAGAACAGGAATCGGGAAAAGATTTATAAGCCCGAGATTTATGCTTATCATTGCCATTATCGCAAGAAAGTATCTGGCTCCCGCCTCGGCAGCACGCTTTGAAATATCGAAAATCATTATCGGACCGCCAAGCCCTTTTCTCGAAATTTTTCCGCTTATCATGTATGCCAGCCCTTTGAAAGTCATGACAATGTTTCCAACCATTTCTTTCGCAGCATACCTGACCGGAAAAGTCAGAAGATTGTTGCGCTTTGCATAAACTTCCGCCACATTGTAATCGTAATCAAAAGCAGCGCCCCAGTTGATTCTTTTGTCGCGCATCCCAGTCATTTCGTTTTCCTTCTCGTCGAAAGAAGCTGTGAATTCAATAACAAAAGGCTCTTTGCCGCGGATGAGCGAAAGTTTTACGAGATCACCTTCCTTGAGCTTTCCCATTATCGAATAAAACTGGAACGGCGCCGTAACTTCGACATCATTCACCGCCGTTACAAAATCTCCCTTCTTCACTCCGACTTTTTCGGAGTAGCTCCCTTCTTCGACAGACTCAACGACAAGTCCGCCGTATGCAATTCTAAGCTTTGCCTCAGGCTTATCTCCGCCCTGTTCTTCCGCACTGTTTTCTGCGGGAATTTCAGGGAAATCAACAGTAACTTCCTTTTTTTCGCGAAGTACAAGCATCTTTCTAAATGGTTTTTTGATTCTTTCTGCAAGCTCGTAGTATCTCGAAATCTCTTCACCATCGACAGAAAGAACGCGGTCACCGTTCTCAAGCCCAGGAAAATCTTCAAGCAGGAATATCTTAGGTTCACGCGGGAAACGGACAACACCGAGTTCGCAGCGGCTGTGCTCGTCACCGAAAGGATCTGTAAAACTCCCCTTTTTCGGACGCAAAGTATATGATTTCACTTCTTTCGTGAACGCTTTTTCAACTTCGACGCTGATATCACCGCACTCTCCTGACTCCGAAAACGGCTCAAGGATATTCGGAATATCATCCCAAACCGCGATATCATCACCGTTTATCTTCGTTATTCTGTCACCGTCAGAAATACCGACTGCATAAGCCGCACCATCCGGAGAAACAAATTCAAGAACCGAAGAAGGAGCCGAAAACATAAAACATGCGACAACCATAAGAATCAAAAAGGCAAAAACCAGGTTGAAAACAGGGCCTGCCGAAACTATGAGCACTTTCTGCCACCACTTTTTGCTGCTGAATGCGAACGGAACATCCTTTTCGTCGATATCATCTCCGTCGGAAGTAGATTCCCCGAGCATTTTCACATATCCTCCGAGCGGAACAAGCGAAATTCTGTATTCGGTATCGCCCGATTTTTTCTTAAAAAGCGGCTTGCCAAAACCTATCGAAAAAACTTCGACCCTTACCTTGCACATTCTGGCAACAATAAAGTGGCCGAATTCATGAACAAGAACCACAATTCCAAGAAGAACTATTCCGAACAAATACATATACATTTCAAATTCCACGCAAGAAAAAACAATCAAAGCATAGGATTATAAACATAAAAATGAATAAGAAAAGAGATAAATGCATATATTTTTTATTTTTTTATCCATCTTTATCACAATATAACACACAAACTACATTACATAAACAAATCTAACTATTAAAAAATTTCAGGATTAAAAAAGGAATTTCAGAAAAAAATCGCAGAGAACAAAATCGAACTACTTTTTAGCCGGTTTTTCAGGTCTCGGCCAGCCAAGGAATTCTTCAGTATCCTCGTCCATAAGTTCCGGATACTTCGTGAGGAAAGTGTCTTTCCACTCTTTGAGCGGGAATCTTCCCTCTTTGACAAACATTGTTATATACATAAGTCTGTCGTTAATCGTTATTACCTGATAACGCTGAACAAGCTGGTCAAGAAGCGCGAGAAGCATTCCGTCGTTAAGGTTTTTAGCACCTGAATCGACACACTTTTCAGCTGCTCTTTTAATCCAGCCGTTAACCATTTCCTTATTGATGTTCTCGACCTTTTTGATTCTGATCATAGCTTCGATCCAAGCTTTGTGATCACCTTTCTGCTCAGCTTCTTCCCAGTACTTCTGATAGAAACTTTCAGCGATTTTTTCGTCAACCTGTTTGTTGAGTTCCGTCAGTTCCTGATCGTTCGGATACTGTCCTCTCAAAGTTACAAGCTTTGCCTTTGCCTGCTGGTATTCACCCTTTTCAACAAGGCTTTTAACCTCTGCTCTTTCGTCGACTGTTTTTTTCTCGCCGCACGAAACTGCCGAAAAAGCGAACAACATCGCAAAAACCATCATAATAACAACCGATTTTCTCATGAAATCCTCCAATTTTTCCTTAACGGAAAAGTAAAAAATAAAAAAAACGGGGACTTTCGCCCCCGAAAAACTTAGAACTCAGCACCAGCCTGGAGAACGATTGTTGTGAAACCGTAATCTTTCGTCTTCAGATTGTCTGTTGTAGCTTTTCTGACTTTGCTTTCCGGCTGCATAAGGAACGTGAAACCTGCCATACCGCGGATTCCTGCAAGTTCCTTTGTGAAGAAGTTGGCAGTAACACCGATTCTCATATAATTTGAGCTCTTTTTGTAATTGTCGAAATCAAGATAGCCGCCTTCTTTGTTGAGGTAAACGCCCTGAACAAAATCGAAGCGAAGAGCAAGAGCAACCTTGTCAATCCAGTCATGATTGAAGTGGTAAGCATAACCGGGAGCAAGTGAAAGAAGCATTCCTGTAACATTCTTTCTTGCCGTGCCTTTTACCATCTGCATCATATTGTAATCAAAAGTAACAGGCATTTCAAAACCGTATGCCGCTACATTGAGGTGAACACCGATACCTGTCATGTCAAGTTTTTTCGAGTTATAGAAATCTTTTCTGTGCTGGAAAGCGAATGCAGCTTTTACATATTCTTTGAAACCGTAACCGACTCTTCCGTAAATTCCCATGGTTTTGTCAGAATACCAGAACTCGCTTTTGTTGGAACCGGTGCCAAGAGAAAGACCTACAAAAACATTATGGTCTTTTTTGATCACACCGTTGTAACCGATAGCAAAACCTGCATCTGTTTCAGGAAGGAAGCCTTCAACGACGATAAGGCTTCTGGTAAGGAAAGGAGTCGCGAAGCCCATTCCGAGGGTCTGCCATGTATCAACAAGGCCGTATTCCGGAAGCATTTTGCCGGCTTTAATGAAAACATCATAGAATTTTACGCCGCCGTAAATCTCGTAAAGAGCATTTGCAACACCGTCCTGAATTGAATGAAGATTTTCCTTCATAAGCGGATTGTTGACTGCTTTATCTACAAGTGCGTTGTCCGTTCTCAGATTGAGCGTTCCTTTAGCAATGACATGCGCACCCTGATAGTCAACACCGAGAAGACCTTCGTCAACACTGCCGAACATTGCACTGGGGCTTGTTGCTTTTGTGCCGTTCCACTCTTTATATGAACCTAAGACCGTGAAGCCGCCTTTTACAAGAAGGACAGGCTTTACACCTTTGAATGATTTTCCTGCAACAGCCTTTTCTGCCGGTGCTTCTTCTTCAGCATCAGCTTCTTCTACAGATTTTTTCTGCTCTTTTTTAGCAGGTTTTTCATCTTCTTCTTCAGGATCGCCCATAAGATCTTTCATTGCAGCATCGCTTTCGGACTGCGCTTTAGATTTTTTCTTAGCGGGAGTTTCTTCATCCTCTTCTTCGGCTTCTTCACCTTCTTCTTCGAAATCGCCACCGAAATCGTCATCAAAATCATCTGCCGCTACTACGAACGGAGCGACAAAAAGAACTGCGATAAGCAGTGTGAACATTTTTTTGAACATCAAATCCTCCTAAAAAAGTCAAATTACTTGCGAAACAATCAAAAAAATCTGGAAGAGAGTAGTAAAAGAACACATAATTTCAAGTTTTTTCGCCATCTCCCCCTCAAATTTTCCGTAAAGAACAAAAAAGCCTTGAAAATCAGCGGGAAACAAGAGTTTCGAGCTCGTGTTTCAAAGCCTCTTCGTCACCCGGAGTATAGCCGCTGTGGCGCGAAACCACTACGCCGTTTTTATCCACAACCATCAAATAAGGAACGGAATCGCCGCCTGGAATTATCGAAGCAACAGTGTTTCCGCTCGGATCAACAAGTATAGGAAACGGTAAAGCCGCCTCTGCCGCAAACTCGTTGACCTTGTCAATCATTTCTTCCGTGTCAGTCGAAATACCGACAAATTCGACAGAATCAGAAAAAGTGCCGTACATTTCGGCAAGTTTTTTAAGCTCCTGCTTGCACGGCTCGCACCATGTAGCCCAGAAAGCGGCGACGAGATGTTTCTTTCCGCGGATATCCTCAAACGAAAAAGTTCCGCCGTCAACCTTGTCCAGAGTTATTGAAAAACCAGAAGCTTCCTGCGGCTTTGCCGAAGTTGCAGATTCTTCCGACTTTGCCGGAGCACTTCCGCACGAAGCAAAAAGCAGAAGAGCAGTGAGTAAAACTATAATATTTCTCATGTCTTACAACTCTTCAAGAAGAATTTCTATCTTAGTCTGAGTGCTCCCGACAAGATCTCCGCCCCAGCCTTCGCTCCAATCCAGAACTTCCATTGTGGAAGAATCTATGAAAAGAAGGGTAGGATAAGCGCCTCCAGTCAGAGAACCTGCTCCAGAAGTGAACTTCTTGAAAACTGATTGTTCTTCCTTTTTAAGATATCCGTAAATCTCGAAATCAGCCGTTTCAGGATACTCCGAAACGAAAATATCCTTATACTCTGCCAGTTTTTCCGGCTCGAGCTCCGGCTGCGGACCGTCAAGCAAACCGTTGAAAACAAGAATTATTCTAAGTCCCTGCTCTTCGTATTCCGGCTTGTTGATTTCAGGCAGTTCATCTTTAAGCTGGTGACACGGAGCGCAGTCGTAAGTCGTGAAAATAAGCCAGATCAGCTTGCTTTCTGGATTGTTCGGCTTATACCACTCGGCAAGTTTGTGTTCGACATCAAGATCGTCGAAAATCGTGATGTTCTGCGCGATATCACCAGGTTTATTTGAGGTCGGAGTAACTTCAGGATAAGCAAGTTCCTTCGGTTCATCCGGATTTTCAGCTTCTTCGTCTGTAACTTCTGAATCAGTGATTTCTGAATCAGTTACTTCCTCATCGGACGATTCTGAATCAGGTGTCTCGGAATCATTTGTTTCGTCACCATTACCCTTGTCACCGGATTCTGAGGAGCTGCCGCCGCACGAAACAAAGAAAAACATTGCGCAGATAACTGCAATTGAAATCATGAATTTTTTCATAAAAATCTCCACATTAAGGTTCAACTTTAACCAGAATAACCGTTATATTGTCTTTACCGCCGTTTGCGTTCGCCATATCTACAAGCTGGCGCGTCATCTCTTTAAGCGGAACTCCGCTCGCAAGAACGGCTTCCATGTCGGCATCAGAAACCATATCCGAAAGTCCGTCGGAACAGAGAAGATATATCTCGCCCGCTCTCGCCGTACGTTTCTGGATATCGACAAGAACATTGTCTTTCATGCCTAGAGCACGCATGATGACGTTTTTGTGAGGAAAATTCTTAGCCTGCTCTTTTGTGATCTGACCCGCTTTTATGTATTCGTTGACAAGCGAATGGTCTTCCGAAACCTGAACAAGTTCGCCCTCGTAAAAACAGTAGCAGCGGCTGTCGCCGACATGCGCAACATAAAGATCGTTACTTCCGTCCTGAGCAATTATCGAAACTACTGTTGTTCCCATTCCGCTGCATGCAGCGTCCTCGGAAGACTGCTTGAAAATGCGTTTATTCGCGAATTTTATCCCGACCATGAGTTTGTTCGCATCGAGAGCAAGCGTAGGATCGAGTTTGTAAGGCCACGTCATGTCATCATCTTCTTCAGAAGCGTGGAAAAATTCAGATATCGTATCTACCGCGATTTTCGATGCGACTTCTCCGGCGTTGTGACCGCCCATTCCATCGGCGACTACAAAAACACCTTCGTTTTCGAGAATGACATAACTGTCCTCGTTAAGTTCCCTTTTCATGCCGGGATGCGTCAGCGCAGCACTCTTATAATGCATGTTTTACTCCGTAACTAAATCCAACAACGGTCCTGTTTCGACCACAAGTTTACCTGACGACGAGTACATATCGCCGTCCAAAGTATATCTGAATGATTTTTCTCCGTTTATAAAAAAGCGGCTTCCCACAGTATCATCGACAACATCCGGCGGCACAGAGCGGCCAAGCCATACGCGAGCAACCTGAGGAACTATCTTCGCCTTGTCGCGGAAGGCCAGCATCTGGGCTTTTTTCGGATCAATCTTAGCCCTGAAAGTGAGATCCATTCCGAGCCCGACAGAAGGAAGCGTCGTAATGAGGAAAGCAAGATAAGGTGCCCTGCCGAACGAAAAACCGTCAGCGTTGAGTTCCTGCCATGTCGGTCTGAAGAACTCCTGTGCAAGCTTTCCGTGAACCAGCATCGAACCTGCCATAGCCAGCACCGATTTAGCCGCGACAAGCGGGGAAGGGTTACTGCTTCTGTGATAAAGATCCATGAAAGTGCAGACTGCGCCGCTTCCGAAGATAAAACCGTAACGCTCGTTAACTTTAAGAAGCGAAATCTGCTTGCAGTTGAGTTCCCGTTCTTTATATGCCTTGACAACGCGCTTGAAAATCGAAACAGTATTGCCCCTGAGCTTGAGGTTCGTAGCGGTCATGTTCATCGTCCCGCCTTTTAGAATTGCGATTTTCGGCAACTGCTCGCCGCGATATATCTTCATCATCGAAGTGAGAGCGACATGAACAGTTCCGTCACCGCCGTTTATCGCAATGACATCAACTTTTTTCTGCTTGAAATGTTCCATCGCCGCATCCATTTTCTCAAATGAATCGGGCAGTCTGACAAGATCTCTGTCAGGAGCACAGTTTATAAGCTTCTGAAGCCGGTCGGGATGCTTTCTGTTTTTCTTTGAATATGGATTTGAAACAAGACCGATTCCGGACATTAGGACACCTCTAAAAAAACAAACAAAAGATTATAATAACAATGATTTTTTTGTCAACGCCGCGCCATGTCGTCGTAACGATGTGACGGCGTGACGACGTAACGTTGAAAGCGCGGCGGCTAATAATTTTTAGCTTTTTCAACACCGTCAACGACTCTGAAAGCACCTTCTGCAAGCGCTGCGAGCTCGTCTTCGCCCGGATAAACGAAAAATTCGCCCATCCAGCCGGTGTATTCTTTGAGATCTTCGACAAATTTCTTGAAGTATGCGCAGCCGCCGGTGACGATGATTCCGTCGATCTTTCCTTTAAGAGCTGTGGCATATGCACCGATTTCCTTAGCAACCTGATACTCAAATGCGTCGAAAACTTTGAGTGTTTCGGGATCGCCAGCTTTGACGCGGTCTTCGATGTCGCGGAAATCTTCAGTCCCGATATATGCCTTGAATCCGCTTTCACGAGAGAAAATGCGGATGACTTCCTCTTTCGGCTGTGAATAGCACATATTTATGATTCCGATGAGCGGCATCGCACCTGCACGATTCATGCTGAAAGGTCCCATTCCGAGAAGTCCGTCGTTGACGTCAACTACTTTTCCTCCTTCGAGTGCAGCAATCGAGATCCCGCCGCCCAGATGAGCAACGACATAGTTAGCTTTGTAGAAGTCCTTTCCCTGCTTTTCGGCGATTTTTCTTGCAACTGCCTTGATGTTGAGAGCATGAACGCGGCAGATCCTCGTTATTCCGGGAAGTCCGCTGAGACGCGCTTTGTCCCACATGTTGTCAGTCGTTACCGGGTCAACGATGTAGCTTTCCTTGAGGCCGAAATCCTTCGCCAGCTGATCAGCGATTATTCCGCCGAGATTGGATGCGTGGTTCGCGAATTTACAGCTGTTCAAATCGTCTAAAAGCGCCTGATTGACAAGATAAGTGCCGCCTTCAAGCGGTTTTACCGGGCCGCCGCGGCCGACAGAAGCGACAACCTGGAATCCTTTTTCAGCGACGACTTTATCTACAGCCTTTTTTATCATCGTGTATCTGAAATCGAACTGCTCCGAAACAAGTTTGAACTTTGCAAGCTCCTCCTGCGGATGTCTCACGGTTTCTTCGTAAAGCGAGCCTTCGCGGCTGAAAATGGCGAATTTCGTTGAAGTTGAACCTGGATTTACAACGATTGCGACTTCTGTTTTTGTCATTTTTCTCTCCATATTAAATTGCGAATTTTACGTCTGGGTGGGCCTTCAAAGCCTCGTAGAGCGCATGCATTTTCTCCTTGTTTTCAACATAGACCGGAACAGTGTAGGAAGTGTATTTTCCGGCAGAACTTTTGTTTTCCGATACCGCACCGCGCAGAGGAATTCCGATATTTTTAAGAATTTCCATAAGGTCGGCGACATTTTTTCCGGCCTCTTCTTTTGAATGCATGACCACTTTCAAAGCGATCATGACGGGATATTTGACTTCGTGCTGCGCTGTCATGGCCTAACTATGAGCGTTTACGGTAATTCCGAGAACGAGCGAATTGATTTTCGCCCTTGCATCGTCGGCACGCGAGCTCAGAAGAACGGGAACCTTCGCTCCGACGATGACATGACCCGTCTGAGCACCGCCCCAGTAGTGGACGAGCTTACCGAGAACATTCCCGCTTTCGATGTTCGGGAAAATGAGGATGTCGGCGCATCCCGCCATGACGGAGTTGATCCCTTTGACCTTCGCTGCGTATTCCGAAATTACGTTGTCGATTGCGTAAGGTCCTTCGAGGTAAGCATTGATGTCGTCAAGCTCGCCTTCAGCCTTCATTCTCTGAATTTCGGCAGCATCAACTGTCGACTGGATTCTCGGAGAAACCGTTTCGATCGCCGAAATGTATGCGACTCTCGGTTTTTCGAAGCCGAGTTTGTGGAAAACCTGGACCGCGCCGCGGGTCATCTCGATTTTCTGCTCAAGCGTGGGAAGCGGAATTATGCCGCCGTCCATGATGCCGACTAGCCTTTTGTTCTCGCCTTTTGAAAGCGGATCTTCGTACATCAGGATGTCGCTGACTACTGCAGCCGCTTTAAGTCCGTTCTCTTTTCTGAAAACGGCTTTCATGATCTGTGCAGTTTCGACGCTTCCTTTGAGAAGGATGTTGACTCTTCCGTCAGCTGCATAATCGGCCGCTTTCGAGCAGCTTTCAACGTTGTCTGCACACGGAACTATCTCGACTTTGCCCTCAAGGACCGTTCCTTCGATAAGGTGATTTATTTTTTCAGCGTTTCCGAAAAGAACAGGAATCGCAAGATTTTCAACGACCATGTCTATTGCAGCTTCGACTGCTACAGGCTTGTCTGCACCGACAACTGCAACGACCTGCTTCTTTTCCATTTTCTTAACAAAATCAATCATTTCGTCAAAACTTCTGAACATTTTTACTCTCCTGAAGAAATAAAATTAACAATCAAAATCAGGCAATATTTGCATTTTAAAAGAGTTAAATCAAGAAAATTGCTGTTGGGAAACAAAAAAGATGGCGCGGTCGACGGGACTCGAACCCGTGGCCTCCGGCGTGACAGGCCGGCGTTATAACCGACTTAACTACGACCGCGTCTCGATTGTGAAAGAGTGGTAGGCGCTGCAGGGTTCGAACCTGCGACCACCGGCTTGTAAGGCCGATGCTCTCCCAGCTGAGCTAAGCGCCCATCAGCGGCAGAAAATATAGCCAGAATTATTTTGAAGTCAAATAAAAAATGAAAATTTTTGGAATAAGAAGATAATTAGCTGAATTTATTTGAAAAAATCTGACAAATCAAGCGGAGGAAGTTCTCCTTTCTTTTCGACTAGAGAAGCTCTCGTCTTTTCAAGAGCCGTATGAACATCTTCTGGAAGTCCTGATGCGCAGAAAGCTTCGATTTCGTCGCGCAGAGCGTTGTACTTTTTCGCCAGCAGCTCCCACTCAAACGCCGATTTGCACAGCATTATCCTTACATCGATATCACAGAGCGATTTCATCAGAATCTTAATATCTTGAAGCATCTTCGACCCCGCCTAGCCTTTCGATTTCTTCCAGTTTTCAAATGTCGGGATATCAAACGCCGAAATGTAGTAATTCGTCAGATATTCCTTGAACTTATCGGAATCAGAAAGCACTTTGAAACCGTATTTTTTGTCGATATATTTGACCGCTTCCATATAGATCTTATCGAAATTCGCCCTTCCGACGCGCATTTTAGCCTTGTCGATCTCAAGGCTGACAAAAGTTTTGTAGGATTTGTACATTTCGTCGTTTTCCATCCCTTCGACCATTTTTCCGGGGATATCCTCCTCGCGCTGGGTTTCGGGCTCCTCTTTCGGTTCCGGTTTCGGTTTAGCCGCTTTCGGAGCAGGCTTTTCGGCCTTTTTAGCCGCCGGTTTCTCGGACTCTTTTTCAGGTTTTTTCGCCGTGCTGAGTTTCACCATAGTCTCTTCATCGAAGGGAACATAAAGAACGAAAGTCTTCTGGTTTTCAGTGAGCTGTTCAAGCAGAAGAAGGCCATAAGCCGCAAGATTGTTGCCAAGTTCCTCGAATTCAGATGTAGAAAGCTGGTCGAGCCCGATCCTGCGCTTCAAAGTGCCGCCCCAGTAGCCGTAATTTTTTCTCTGTTCAAGCGCAAAACAGTAAAGTTTTACAAAACATGCGTATTCTTCAAGCGGAAGCATTTTTATGAGTTCCGCAAGCTCTCTCGGAATCGTGATGACGTCCTGATTTTTCTTGTATGAAACCCTTACAAATTCAAGATTGTTTGCAATCGGATAAATCTCTTTTTTGCGCGGTTTTTCGCGGACTTCCTCAACTTCTTCTTTCTTTTCAGGCTGAACTTTTTCTTCTTTTACAACAGTTTTTTCCTCGACTTTCGGAGCCGGTTGTTCAGCTTTAACTTCAATATTTTTCACATTTTCAGAGACTGGCTGTTCAGGCTTCTTCTCATTTTCCTTCTCAATCTCGACCATCTGGAAAATGTAGTCCTTAACCTCTTTTTTAACAGCATCTTTGATGTTTTTGATTAAACCCATTTTTTCCTCCGCTATTTTATTTCAAGTTTCAAATTTTTTATCGTGCACTTCTCGGCAAGCCCCGTTTTCTCATTGTAAAGGCATACCGGAAGCACTATTTTCACCGAAGACTCACCGAAATTCGAGGTATATTCAGCCTTTCCCTCTTTATTTTTCGCAAAGAAAGCGCGCTCGATTTTTCCAAGTTCCTTTTTTTCAGGGTCAAGGAAAAGGAATTTGTAAGGTGCAGCTTCGTTGTCGTTGAATTTCGTGTTTTTTCCGTAAGTTATTGTGTATATTACGCTTTTTTCCGATCTTTTGAAAGTGACATCGACTGCCGGGTTTTCACCTTCCGCGCCAAAAAGCGAAAACGGCGCGGCAATAGTAATAAAAACAAATAAAATCAATAATTTATCGTAAAAAACCGATTTAAGGAAGCTTTTCATTTTTAAACTCCTCACAAAAAAACCGGAAGATTTTAATTTTCAAAAGGAAAAAGTCAATTTGAGGCGTCACTACCCTTAACGGATTCGGCTTTTACGCACGAACCGGCTTTGACTCCAGCGTTTTTGATGGCGTCGGAGTATTTTTTCACCCCTTCGGCATAGATTCTGTCATTGTTGTAGGCTTTAAACGCAGCGACGTTTCCTTTTTCGGAATAACCATGCAATTTCAGATAGTTAGCCACTGACACAATAGCATCTTCCATAACAAAAAGATCGATTTTGCCGTCACCGTTTCCGTCACGCGCAAACTTCATCGAAGCCGGCATGAACTGCGGAAAACCTATCGCGCCGGCCCACGAGCCTTTGACTTCATTTGGATCGAAATTTTTCTCCTTTGCCTGAATAAGAAGCGCCTTGAAATTGGAAAAAGCGTTCTTTTTGAGCCTTTCGACACGCTTTTTACCCGCTTCAATACTCATCGCCCCATCTTTCGCATACTCGCCGCTTTTGACAAGAGTATTGTTGATTTTTTCGCCAAAAAAGTACTGCGCCGCAAAAATTCTGATGATTTTCTGCTCGCCTGTAACAAGGCCGAGTTTGCTTTCCCAGTTGAGAATTCCGATGATATCGCTTGGTTCGACCGTGGTTTCAGCGTAAATTTTACAGAAAAGTGCCTTATATTTTTCAAAAAAATCAACTCCGGCTTTCACCGTTTCATCGTTTATCAGCTTGGTAAAGTAGGTTTCGTGGTTTTCAGCCTGCTTTTTTATCGAAAGCGGAGAATAGATAAAAGCGAGATTTTTTTCGGTAAGCTCGTCTGACACAAGAGATTCTTCAACAATTTTACGCAGTTCCTCTTTGGAATAGTGTTTTGAAACAGCCTTAAAAAGGGCGTCAAAACTTTTTTCGTCGTACTTCTGCGCTGCATCATCCGCAAAAACTGAACTGAAAATGAGAAAAAATAAGAGAAACAGAGATTTTTTCAAACTGACCTGTTATTTGTAGTAAATAACGACACCGTTCGGCATTGTCTGTGCAGTGTAGCCCGAAACATCGTTTATCTGCGAAGGCTGCTGCCCCTGGACCGACTGCATGTAGTTGCCGGAGATCGTGGGCTTGAATGCGACATTCTGAGTTCCGTAGTAGTTGTTCGTGTTGAAACTTACATTATAGTTCGTTGCGCGCTCGGAACGTGAAGTGCTGAACCCGAGCATCCTGGTTCCTGTGAGTGTCGTAGTGCCGTCGGCGTCGTAGGAACCGCCCATACCGCCGCTGATAGGACATTCGACAACAACAACAGCCGGATCAGAGATCGTAAGCGTACCATTGCTGTCGATACCGTCAACATCACCGCTTCCAGTCTTGACATAGTGGATCCCGCCTGAAACGGTGAGATAACCTGTGCTCGAACTGCCGCCGCCGGGACCGCCGTGTCCGCCGCCCCAGTCACCGGGACCGCCTGAAGAAGCAGAACTGTCGGCACCGCCAGCCGCATTCCAGCCGTCGTCTCTGCCGAAAACAGAAGTTACACCGCCTGTAACAGTGAGATACCACGCCTCGAGCCCTTCGAAAGAGTTTGTGACATTGACAGTTCCGTTGATAATGTAAAGCTCGTTGTCGGCATGAATGCCGTCATCATCCGAAGCGATCTCGACCTCACCGCCTTTGATTTCAACATTTCCGCCGCTGTGGACCGCGTCATCCCTCGCGTTGACCTTGATAGTTCCGCCGGAAATCTTGATGTAGACCATGTTCATGTTGATGTTTTCATAGTCTGTAACCGTACTCGGAATACTTGCCTTGATTCCTTTGAGAGAATCAGTGCCGCTGTACTGCTGTGCGCCGCCGTTGGGACCGCCGCCGCCTCCCCAGCCGCCTCCACCCATGCCTGAGCCGCCTGATGTTGCTTCGATAATGCTTCCGCCGCCCGACTGAATGTCGATGATGCCGTTTTTGATCTCGATGTACGAAATCGCATGGATCCCGTCGCCGCCGGTCGAAGTGACCGTGAGTTTGCCGCCTTTGACTTTGATGTAGCCTTTTACGTTTTCGTACGGATCATCCTGGTTGCTGGAAAGCGTGAGAGCCTCGGTGTTGTCGGACTTGATGCCGTCGCCGCCCGAAGTGACCGTGATGTTTCCGCCGCGGATAACGACCGAATCCTTGCCGCGGATACCGTCGTCCTTGCCGTTTACGATCAGCGTTCCGCCGTCGATGTCAAGGTCATCTTTCGAAGATATACCGTCGTTGTAATTGCCTTTGATCGTCAGAGTTCCGTAACCTGCAATCTTAAGATCTGATTTGCTGTAAAGCGCTGCATTAGGTTCGTCAGCACCGTCAGTAAAAACATAGTTTGCCGTGTCTGTCAGGGAATTCTGCGTATCTTTTACGATGAAGATCCTGACATCTTTTGCGGCCATTACCGCGAAAGGAGAGTTTTTCGAATTTGTGACGTTCATTCCGTTGAACACAACATGGACCATTCCGTCATCTTTGTCTTTATCGACATCGACAAGGATCTGTCCGTCACTCAAAGTGCCATCGATTTCATAAACACCGGAAGCGGTGATCGTCGCCGTTGTGCCGGAAACATCGACATTCTTGCCGTCAACACTTATCGAAGTGCCTTTAAGATGGATATAATTTATTTTGTCCGCATCATCTCTCGGGTCGCTGTTGTCAGCATCAGCAGAAGAATCCGATGTGCCGGGGTTTGTGTTGCCGGCATCACCGCCGTCATCAGGATCGGTGCTGCTGTCAGTATCGCCGTCATCAGGATCCGTCGGTGTCCCGGTGCAGCTGCTTTTGTCCCAGCCTGTGCAGTCAGCCTTGCAGATCGCATAACCGCCGGTGTAACCCGAATCGATTTCAGCACACTCTTTCGCGCCGCCGTCGCAGACTTCGCCTGTTTCCAAAGTTCTGTTGCCACATACTGCATCGGGATTTCCGCCGCTGCCGCCGCTACCTGAATTGTCTCCGGAATTATCACCGGAGTTGTCACCTGAGTTGTCACCTGAGTTGTCACCCGTGCCGTTGTCATCACCGCCGGTGTTTGAATTGTCTTTGCTTGAACCGCCGCAGGACACAATGATCAGAGCTAAAAACATCAGTAAGAAAATCAAAAATCTTTTCTTCATAAGCTCCTCCAAATAGAAATGACCAAAACAAAAGATTTTAAGAGTTTTCAGAAAAAAAACAAGAACTTTTTCGTGACGACGACACGACGTGACGATATTTCGTTGCGCCGCAACGCTATTTCTCAGTTTTGATGCAGAGTTCCTTGAGCTGTTTCTCGGTGACGGGAGCCGGAGCAGAAGTCATGAGGCAGGTCGCGCTCGTCGTTTTCGGGAACGCGATGACATCTCTTATCGCGTCGGTGTTGTTGAGAAGCATCATCAGCCTGTCAAAGCCGAGTGCCAGGCCGCCGTGTGGCGGAGCACCGAATTCAAGTGCTTCGACTAAGTATCCGAAATTCTCCTTCGCTTCTTCGTCGCTGATTCCCAAAAATTTGAAAACTTCCTTCTGTTTGTCGGTATTGTGGATCCTTATGCTGCCGCCGCCCGCTTCGTAGCCGTTGATGACGATATCGTAAGCGCGGGAGTTGATAGTTCCGAGGTCATCTCCGCGTTTTGCAGCCTCAAAATCGAAATCTGTGAAAGCGTGATGTTTAGCGACCCATTCGCCGGTTTCTTCATCGACTTCAAATGCCGGGAAATTGGTGATCCAGACGAATTCGTAGGAATTTTTGTCGTAAAGTTCGTATTCTGCAGCGAGTCTTTTTCTAAGGTTTCCGAGAGCCGTAAGTGCGACACCAATTTTATCCGCAACGATGAACATGATCCCGTTTTCAGGAATGATTTCAGAAAGTTGAGCTTTTTCATTATCGTTGAAGAACTTCATCAAAGGTGAATCAAGTTCACCGTTTTCTTTCTTTATCCATGCCAGAGCTTTCGCACCGTCGCCCTGAACATCTTTTTCTATCTTTTTGATCTGGTTTTTAGAAAGTTCCGTCACATGACCTTCGAGAACAACGCCTTTTACAACCATTTTCGGATCTGTCGCGGCGCCTTTGAAAGCGGCGAATTCCGAATTTGCAAAAATAGAATCAAGAGTCTTGAGTTCCATGCCGAATCTGAGGTCTGGCTTGTCGCTTCCGTATTTGTCCATCGCCTCGTTAAATGACATTTTTCTGAAAGGACGCTTGATGTCGAGGCCTTTGGTCTCTTTGAAAACTTTGCAGAGAAGCCCTTCGGTGACGCCCATGACGTCTTCTTCTTCGACAAAGCTCATCTCAAAGTCGATCTGCGTGAATTCGGGCTGTCTGTCGGCGCGCAGAGCCTCGTCTCTGAAGCACTTTGCGACCTGATAATATTTGTCCATCCCGGCAACCATGAGGATCTGCTTGAAAACCTGCGGCGACTGCGGCAGAGCGTAGAAAGATCCCGGCCAGAGCCTGCTCGGAACAAGGAAATCTCTTGCACCGCCCGGGCTGCTCTTGATTAGGAAAGGAGTTTCCACTTCGACAAAATCAAGCGAATCGAAGTATGCGTGAACGAGCGCGCTGACTTTCGAACGCGAAATGAGGTTTTTCTGTATGTTCGACTTCCTGATGTCGATGTAGCGGTATTTCAGCTTGATCGTGTCTGCAGCATCCTTTCTGAAATCGAAGGGAAGCGGCTTCGACGGGTTCATGAGCGTGATTTTATCAGCCTCTACTTCGATTGCGCCGGTCGAATATTTGTCAGTCCTGTTCTCTTTGCGGTCGATGACTGTTCCGCTTACCGAAACGACCGATTCAAGCGTCAGTTTTTTCGCCGATTCCGCAAGAACAGGATCACTTACAAAAACCTGAGTCATTCCGTAACGGTCTGAAAGTATTAAGAAAACCATAGGTCCCATTTCTCTTTTCTGGGTAAGCCATCCCGAAATGACGACATGCTCTCCCAGATTGTCGAGATTGAGCTCTCCGCAAGTGTGAGTGCGCAGCATTTTAACCTCCGAAAAACAATAAACTTAAAAAAAGCGGCTAATTATTCCCCTACTCGACCCGAAATCAAGAAAAACTTTCCCGACAGCACTATTCGTCTTTCTGCCTGAATTCATTTTCTATCACATTGATCGCCTTGATTTTCTGTTCAGCGCTTGCATGCTGATAAATCTCGTGAACCATGACCGACCTGTGTCCTACAAGTTCCATAACGACATTCATCGGAATCCCGTTCGCCGCGCAAATAGAGACAAAACTGTGCCTGAAACTGTGGAAACCGTAAACCGTGCTTTTTCTGGCACATTTTTCCCTATCGATCCTCGTCTCGATCCCAGCTTTCCGAAAGAGCTCCGAAACCATTTTTGAGACATCGTTAACTGTGAGATATCTTTCCGCTATTCCAGGAATAACGTATACACCTTCTCTGCCGTTTTTCTCCGATTTTATCCGCTTCAACTCATCACAAAGCCCTCCCAAAAGCGGAATTTCGACATTTTTTCTCAAATGTTTTGTCTTGTTAGGCAACCTTACGATAACCATATTTTCAAAATCGATCTCACTCCATTTCAGAGTCGCGGCATCCCCCAGACGCAGGCCGGTATAAAGCCCGATCATACACAAAGTCCGCATCTCACCCTCGGCACAGCTGAAAATCTGCTTCAACTGCGCTTTTGTGAGCGGGCGTTTTGAAATGTGCCCTTCACGCATTTTGTCAACCGACTGCCATACGTTTTTACGAAGCCCCGCATCTTCAGCCAATGCAGAAAACATTGTTCTGAATTTAGTAATTCTTTCATTGTAAGTTCGTTCGGCGAGTCCCAAATTCATTTCTGAAAACAAAAATTTTTCAGCAATCTCCTTGGAAACCTCATTCAAATTCTTGATATCAGGGAACTTTTCATTCACAAACCTCAGAAATCTATTCCACATATTGCGATAATCGGCGTAAACTTTTTCTGAAATCATCCGTTTCCTCGGTTTCATTTTAAACAGCTCAAAAGCATCCTCCAATGCAACAGTCTTTACCCTTATGCTGTTCAGCTCGTCTATCGCATCGTTTAAAGCCGCCTCTTTTGCTTCGGGCTCAAGCGAATTCACCTTTTTTATCACCAGTTTAAGGTAAAAATACCAGTCCAGATCCAGCTTTAGTTCCATACTCCTCTCCTCCGCTCTTTTCATGGCCTCTCGAAGAGAGTTTGTCCTTGTGGATTCAACAATCCGCTTGCCGTGAATCACAATCTGGAAGTAGTAATTTTGGCTTCCTTTCTTCTTAAAAACGCTCACCATTTCGCGCTCCCGTGTAACAAAAAAAAACGTCGAATGATACACCATTTTTTACACTATTAACAATATAATTCTTAAAATTTTTAGGATAATTCAATAAAATAATAATATAATCAATATGTTATAGAAATGATAAATACTAAATACTTCTGTGATTACAACTACTGTGGAGACGG
>DBYV01000063.1:0-6687 GCA_002310995.1 bacterium UBP6_UBA1177
CCGTCGGTTTTCTTGACATCTGCCGCAATCTCTTCGGAAAGTTTTTTACTATTGGTCGTATCGAGATAACTTGAAAGAAGTCTGAGTCCTTCTTTGATGCCTGAAAGTTTGGAATAATCAAGCTCTCCGAGCCATTTTCCGGTTCCGAGTTTCGCATATTTTCTTACTTTTGTTTCGCTTTCTCTCAGGTCGGAGCAGGTTGAGTCAACAAGCAGAACCGCATTCGTAATTTCTGAAATGTTTGCAACATGGTCGCTCATTCCCTTGAAGCAGCTTGCAAAATCGTTTGCCTTCACGCAGTAGGTCTTTTCTGCCGAAATGTCTGCATTGAATGAATATTTACCGTTCGCATCGGTATTCCCTGAAGCTATTTTTTCGGTTCCGCCGCATTCATAAAGAGCAGCTTCTTTTCCCGAAACATCACTGCCTGACTGAAGAATACCCGAAATATTGTGGTTTTCGGTCGCTTCAGGATTGCCGGTATCGCCTGTATCGGTGTCGGAATCGTTGTCAGTCTGTGTGTCGCCTGTATCGGTGTCGCTGTCTTCGTCCGGAGTCGAGTCGCCTGAATCGGTATCGACATCGTTATCCGTTATTCCGGTATCCGAAATGTCGCTGTCTGAGTCATCCTTTTCCGAAGCCGTATCGGTATCATCGTCAGGTTCTTCTGGTTTTCCAGGATCTTTGATGCAGATGTTATTCTCCTCGTCGCAGACAAGACCTTCGTTGCAGGTTTTGTTAGGATAGCATTCGCCGTAAAGCTCGCCCATTATTCTGCCTGAATCGGTATCCTCGTCCGGTGTCGTGTCCGGAATGTCATCGACATCTTCCACAACCGGATCGTCAGTCGTGCCGACATCGGTTGAATCTTCGTCAGGGTAGTCATAAACATTGTCTTTCTTGCTTTCACCGCAGGAAACGGCGAAAACCAAAACGGAAAGAATCAGACAGAATGTAAAAAATCTTCTCATTTCAGGCCTCCGAATATTGTTGGGATAGGGAGTTTAGGGTGTTTAGGGATTTAAATTCCCTAAATTCCTTAGACTCCTTAGATTCCTTAGACTCCTTAGACTCCTTAGACTCCTTAAACTCCTTAGATTCCTTAGTTCTCATGCTCTTTTTAATAAAAAAAACAATATGAACATCGAATACTACATGAAAGTCGAATAAAGACAATTTTTTTGTATTACAATATGTTTGCTGTGCGAAGAATTTAAGTAATTATTCGGAAATTTTTGCGATTTGTGTATAATTCACCGTTTTTTTTGCCGGAGGCATCATGAAAAAACTCTTTTTTGCACTATTATTTTTATTGGTTTCTCAGGTGATTTTGGCTGAAAATACCGTTTTTGTGCAGCTTAAAGACGATGCGCGGAAGTTTTTGAAAAGTGATTTTGCAGATTGCGGGATAATATATTTTTATAAGATAAAACGGACGAATTTTTACGCGGTACACTCTGATGTCAAAGATTCTTTGGATTGCATTTCTAAGTCGCCGCTTGTGAAAAAGGCTTTTGCCGATAAAAAAATAAATATTGAATACAAAAGCAGCGATCCTTTTTTTGAAAACCAGTGGCATCTTCTGAACACGGGACAGCGCGGAATCGCGGGAAACGACGCCAAGGTTGCGGCTGCATGGGATTATCTTGAAGATCTCGGAATCGAGCCTGGAAAAGGAGTGAAAATCGGAGTTATTGACGACGCTTTTGATCTGCATCACCCCGATATGGCGGGAAAATATCTGAAAGGGCTCGATCTGGTTGACGGTGACGATTATCCGTACTCCGACGAGAATGAGCCGCACGGAACCTGCGTAACCGGTGTTATCGCTGCGGTGAAGGATAACGATCTCGGTGTTGCCGGGGCGTGTCCGGAATGCAAAATCGTTCCGGTCCGTTCTGGATCAACTCTGGGAGAAGGCGAGAACATGGCGAATGCCTTCAATTTTGTTCTGGATCAGGGGGTTCAGATAATTTCAAACAGCTGGGGACCTGCCGACAACGGCGGCGGCGAGGATATGCCAGAAGTTATCAAAGAAATTGTTAAATATGCCCGCGAAAAGGAGAGAAACGGGCTCGGTGTCGTAATATTTTTTGCTGCTGGAAACGGAAACGAGGATATCAGCGCGGAAGAGACTTTTGACGGATACGCCGCAAACGAAGACGTGATCGCGGTCGGTGCGCTGAATGCCTACGGACAGAGGTCAACCTACAGCGATTTCGGAAAAGATCTCGATATTATGGCCCCTTCTTCTGATGTTGACGGCGATTATGTGTGGAACCCGTTTGCTGTTGACACGATAAAAGACGGAATCTGGACAATTGATGCGAGAAGCTGGTACGGCTATTCGCAGAGTGACTACACCAGTGCTTTCGGTGGAACAAGCAGCGCATGTCCTCTTGCAGCCGCTGTGGCAGGGCTTTTGATTTCGGCTTATCCTGAGCTCAGCCGCGATGAACTTTACGAAATAATTACTAAAACCGCCGACAAAGTTTCGCCTGTTGATGCAGACTATGACGAAAACGGCTTCAGCGAAAAATACGGCTACGGCAGGATAAACGCCCTTGCCGCATTGCAACTGCTTTGCGAAAGGCACGAATGCACGGGGGGACTTTCCGAAATCAAAGAAGAAACCTACGAACCTGAAGATCTTGAAATGGGAAGCGACATCGATGAATTTCCAGATGATTCGATGCTACCTGTGAAAACGACTGAAAAAGGGTGCTCGCTGAGCGTTCTCTGACTTATTTTTTCCTTTATAAAAATTATCGATTGTTATTTCAGTGCTCTTAGTATCTCTTCCGCGATTTCTTTAGTTATTCCTTTGACTTGCATGAGTTCTTCGGGAGTCGCTTCTTTTATCGCCGAGATGGTGCGGAATTTTTCAAGCAGCGCGTTTTCTCTCGCTTTGCCGATCCCTTTGACTTTCGCAAGCGGGAAATCGAGCCTTCCTTTGCGCAGTTCGCGGTTGAAAGTGATCGAAAAACGGTGTGTTTCGTCACGTATCGCTTTTAAAGTCATTGCGAAAACTGTGTCCTGAAGCACGAGTTCGTTGCCGAGCCCGTCGATCAGAAGTTCCATTCCTTTGACGTTGTGCCTGTCTTTGATTATCCCGGCGACTTTTACAGCGCCGTTGATGACCGAATTTACAGATGAGACCTGCCCTTCGCCGCCGTCGATGAGAAGTAACGACGGTTTTTCGAGCGAGTTTTCCTTCCAGCGTTTGAGAAGACGCGCCGCGACTTCGCGCAGACTTCCGAAATCATCGACACCTTTGACGGTTTTGATTTTGTATCTGCGGTATTTCTTTTTGTCGAATCTGCCGTTTTCCCACCAGACTGCGCCGGCGACGTTGTATTCGCCGTAAAGTGTGGAAATATCGAGGCAGAGTATCGATGAAACTTTTGTTTTCAGGAATTTCGAGATGACCGAGAGCGATTTGTTCGTTTTTTCGGTGTCGTTCAGGAAAACGCGAATGTTCTGTTCAATGTTGGTTTGCAGCATTTTGAGGATTTCGCCGCCCGCAAGCCCTGTTTTTCTGATGTCGCGCTGCAAGATCGCGGAAATTTCTTCTTTTGAAAGCGTTTCAGGGAAAAGAAAGATTTTGTCAGGAGTGTCCCGTCCTGCGTAGAACGAACTTAAAAATGTCGAAATCCAGCTTTTCATGTCCTCGAAAATGCCTGTTGCCGAAAACGATTTGAGCGAGATCATTTTTCCTTCGCTGTATCTTGCTGCTGCCGCGAAAAGAAGGTCGCCGAGACGCTTGAAACAAAAGAAATCCTCGGCGCCGTTTCCAGAAAACTCGACTGAGTATTTCCGCTTGATGTCAGGCAGAAGCGTCATTAGATCCCGCAGCTTGGCCGCTTTTTCAAAGTTGAGCGCTTCAGAATTCGAAGCGATTTTTTCCTGAATTATCCTTGAAATTTCGTTCCACTTTTTCCCTTGCAGGATTTCGATCGTGTTTTTTACGTTCTCAAGATATTTTTCACGGTCGGCATCTTTTCTGCACGGTGCAGGGCAGAGGCCGAGCTCGAAGTTTATGCACCCTTTCGGACGCCTGTTCGAGCAGTATTTGAGGGGATAAAGTGCCTGGATCAGCGATTTCAGCGAGTTCATAAGGTTTATCTGCGTAAAAGGCCCGCGGAAATATTTGAGTTTCTTGCTGAGACGCCTTGTGGAAATGAGGCGCGGCCACTCTTCGTCGGTTACGGCGAGATATGGATATGTTTTGTCGTCCTTGAGATCGATGTTGAAAAGGGGCTGTCTGTTTTTGATTAGCAGATTTTCAAGAACAAGCGCCTCGGTTTCCGAATTCGTGAGGATGATTTCGACACTTCCCGCCTTTTTCATAAGCGATTCGACCATAGGACGGCTGTCTGTTCCCGAAATATACTGCGAAACACGCGCTCTCAGATTTTTTGCTTTGCCGATATAGATGACTTTTCCGAGCTTGTTTTTGAATTGGTAAACTCCCGGCGTTTCGGGCAGTTTTTTCAGCAGCGTTTCATCGATTATGTAGGAATTTCCGGTGTTTTCTGGAATTGACAAGAGAACCTCGGCAGAGTCAGCCGTTTAATTTAAGTTATTCGACAGTGTGGACGCAGCGGTAATAAATTTCGTAGTTGTTATTGGTGGCTGCATAACCTATTTCACCATTGTTAAAATCTACATACCATGCTGTATTATGATCGTTGGATTGATCTGTTGCCGACCATAATTTTTTTGTCTCGCCAAAAGGACTGTGTTCCAAAGAAGGTGAACATATATCACCGAACACTTTATTGCAGAGGCCGTTTGTATAACAGCTGTCACTTGAGCATTCATTTGTTACCTGGCAGTCTCCGCCAGCCTTAGTTTTGTCACAATTTTGAATGATTCCTCTGAGTTCGTTTATCGTCGGCAGTTTCCAGCCGCTTGTGAATTTGCCTTCACTGTAACTCGCACATTTCGATTTTGCAGTATCCCAATCAACAGTAGTAGCTGATCTGGAAGACCAGATTAGATTGCCAGATTTGCAGGGCGTGACAGGATTAACCGAGCATTCATGCGGTTCATCTACACCTGTATCGGCGCCTGAATCAGCAGTGTCGCCTGTGTCGGCAGTGTCAGCGGTGTCGCCTGTGTCGGCAGTGTCAATAGTGTCGGTAGTATTAGCGGTGTCAGCGGTGTCAGAGGTATCAGCAGTGTCGGAAGTATCAGCAGTATCAGAAGTATCAGCAGTATCAGCAGTATCAGAAGTATCAGCTGTGTCAGAAGTATCAGAAGTATCAGCTGTGTCAGAAGTATCGGAAGTATCGGAAGTATCAGCAGTGTCAGAAGTATCGGCAGTATCCGAAGTGTCAGCGGTATCAGCAGTATCAGCGGTATCAGCAGTGTCAGCGGTATCAGCAGTGTCGGTAGTGTCAGAAGTATCAGCGGTGTCAGCAGTGTCGGTAGTATCAGCAGTGTCAGAGGTATCAGCAGTGTCGGCAGTATCAGAAGTATCAGCGGTGTCAGCGGTATCAGCAGTATCAGCGGTGTCGGCAGTGTCAGAAGTGTCAGCGGTGTCGGCAGTGTCAGAAGTGTCAGCTGAATCAGAAGTGTCGGTAGTATCAGCAGTGTCAGAAGTGTTAGCAGTATCAGCTGTATCAGCTGTGTCTGCGCCAGTATCCGTTATATTGGTGTCTGAAGTGTCTGTACTTGTGCCGTTATCGGAATCTGAGTCTGGCGGGAAGATGTCTTCTACATCATGTTTTGAACATGAAGCAAGGGTAAACAGGCAGAAAATTGAGAAAACAACAAAAAATTTTTTCATAAATCACCTCAATAAACAAAAAATCAAAACTTTTACATTATATAAGAAAAGAGGTTTGGGAGACAAGTTTTTAGTGAGTGGAACTTAGTAAAATAGGTTATTAAGTGCGGTTATTCGACAGCGTGGACGCAACGGTAATAGATTTCATTTTCGTTGGAAGTCTCTTTATTTGCGGCAGATATTGCCCCGAAACTGAAATCTACCCACCATGCGTTGTTAGGATATTCGCTTACAGTTGAATCTGACCACAATTTCCCTGTTTCGCCAAACGGACTATGTTCTTGGTATTTGGTGCATGTTTCAAAAATATAGTAACAATTATTGGCGATGTAACATGAACCGCCAGTGAAATGTGAGCATGTATCTGTTACATGACAGCTGCCACCGGTTTGGGTGAGTGAACAATTTATGATGATTTTTCTGAGTTCGCTGATTGTAGGCAGTCTCCAGCCGCTGGTGAATGCGCTTTCTCTCCAGTTTCCACAACCTGATTCAGCATTATTCCAATTCGAGGCGGAACCGGATCTGGAAGACCATATCAAACCGCCTGCTTTGCAGGGTGTGTTTGGATTGACTGCGCATTCGTGCAGTTCATCTTCGCCGGTGTCAGCGCCGGAATCACCAGTGTCTGCACCTGAATCGCCTGTATCAGCTGTATCCGAAGTGTCAGCTGTATCAGAAGTGTCAGCAGTATCGGCAGTGTCAGCTGTATCAGTGGTGTCAGAAGTATCGGCGGTATCAGAAGTGTCAGCAGTATCAGAAGTATCAGCAGTGTCGGCAGTATCTGAGGTGTCGGCAGTATCAGAAGTATCGGCGGTATCTGAGGTGTCAGCAGTATCAGCGGTATCAGTAGTGTCAGAGGTGTCAGTAGTATTAGCGGTGTCTGCGGTATC
>DBYV01000063.1:6783-60118 GCA_002310995.1 bacterium UBP6_UBA1177
AGTGTCGGTAGTATTAGCGGTGTCAGCGGTGTCTGCGGTATCAGCAGTATCGGTAGTATCAGTAGTGTTTGAAGTGCTTTCTTTGTCGTTGCAGCTGAATTTTCCTCTTTCGGTTTCATGGCAGTATTCACCTAAATTCAGATTGCAGTTCTTTTTATGCTGCCATGAAAAATCTCGGCAGACAAGAATTTCTAAACCGTCGGCAGAGCAGGTTTCCTCGCCTGAAACCGAGCATGAATCTCCGACAGCTACTTCATCATCATCTGCGCATGAAATAATAAAAAATAAACAGAAGATGGAGAAAATAATAGAAAATTTTTTCATAAATCACCTCTGTATCAAAAAATCAAAAGTCCTCTATTGTATAAAGAAAAGACGATTTTGAGGCAAGTTTTTAGTTGAGCTGAATTTTTGTTTCAAGAAAATTCTTTCTTAAAGTGCGGAAAAACTTGAAGCGGCGGCGAACGTGAATAAAATCGCCGGGTTTATTGTTTTTGAGGAGTTTTTAATGCTTGTTTCGGTTTTCATTCCTTTCTGCAACGAGGAAAAAAATCTTTCAGAGATAATCGACAGAACTGAAAAAGGTGCAAAGGCGGCAGGTGTTGATGTCGAACTGGTTATGGTTGACGACGGTTCGACCGATGACGGCGCGGCAGTTGTCGAGAAGGCGGCTGAAACAAGGCCGTGGGTTCATCTTTTCAGACACCGCAAAAACAAAGGGCTTACCGAAGCGATGAATACCGGTTTCAAGGAATGTCATGGCGAGATAATAGTTTTTCTGCCGGCAGATCTGGAATCTTATCCGGATGAAGATATTCCTGCTCTTCTCAAGGCTTTTGAACCGGGAGTCGATATTGTATGCGGCAAAAGGGAAAAAAGACGTGAATTTAAAGTTTTTCTGTCTAGAATTTACAATGAAATCAGTATGTTCCTTTTCGGAATAAAGCTCGGCGACATGAACTGGATAAAGGCTTTCAGGCGTGAGTGTCTTGAAGATCTGGAACTGCGCAGCGACTGGCACCGATTTATCGTCCAGATCCTCCATGCAAAAGGCTATAACGCAGTTGAAGTTCCGGTTATGTGGCACAGACGCAAAAGCGGTCACAGCCATTTCGGGCTTAAAAGGATTCCGATATCATTCTTTGATTCCATGGCGGTAAAATTCATACTGACTTTTACGAAAGCACCGATGCGTATTTTCGGTTCTATGGGATTTATTCAGGTTTTTATTTCTCTGCTGATTGTCGCATGGCTGCTATACGGTCAGTTTGTTCTCGGGCATTCTGTTTTCAGGATGCGTCCGCTGCTCTATTTTAGTTTAGGTCTCTTTCTTTCCGGCTTGATTTTTGTTTTTATGGGATTTCTGGCTGAACTTATTGTCAGCCTGCGGGACGACATCAGGAAAATGAAAGATGATAGGAGGGAAAAATGAAGAAATTGTCGACACTTGTAGCGATTATTATCATACTTGCCGTAATTTTTCCTTTTTATTTTGTCAGAAAGCATCTGATTGAAAACGAAAGACCTAAAGTTGAGACGATTGCGGCTTATCCGAAGCCGGAAGTCGCTAAAATAATGTTTTTGGGAATGAATGCATTCGCTGCTGATCTTCTTTTCGCAAGGTCACAGTATTATTACGGCAGTCACTATGTAACCGACAAAACTTATGCTCTGCTTGAACAGATGATCCGTGTTATTCTGGCACTTAATCCGAGTCTTGAATACGCCGTTCCTTTCGGCGAAGCGGCAATATCTTCAATGAGGACTCCTGATGCCATAGAATCGGCAAATTCGCTGCTCAGGCTTGGACACGAGCTTTATCCAGACGATTATTACTATGTTTTCAATCAGGGTTACAACTATTTCATCTATCTGAATGATATGGAAAGGGCTTATCCTTTGATGTATGAAGCTGTAAGCATGAAGGGGGCTCCGTCAAAAGTTATCTGGCTTGTCAACCATATCGCGACAATGGGCGGCGGATACAGGCTTGGTTACGAATACACAAAGGACAGGCTAGAAAAAACGAAAGACAAAAACATGCGCGACCAGTTCGAGAAAGAGCTTCAGCATTTTGCTAATCTTCTTGCTTTGAGCGAAGCAGCTGAGGAATACTACAAAAAATACGGGAAATCACCGGACAAAGAACTTAAAGACCTTGTCAAATCCAAGCTTGTCAGCGAAATTCCTGAAGATGTCTATGGCGGCGAATACTACTACGATGAAGAAGCCAGACTTGTGAAGACAACGTCTCAGGGTGACCGCCAATACGGCAAAAAGAAAGAGGAAGAAGCCAAAAAGAAAGAAGAAGCTGAGAAAAAATCAGAAGAAAGTGATAAAAAAGAGCCGGTCGAAGAAAAAGAAAATTCAGAAAAATCTGACAAATAAATCTTGAAAATTATTTGGCTGAAGCTGTCATTTCAGCTTTTCTTCTTTTTTCAGCCTTGGCCATGAACCAGATTGCGAGGAAGATGAATCCAAGCGATACCCAGTCGATAAGTGCCGGATATTTTCCGCCGAAAACAGCCGCGAAAATTACTGTTGAAAGTGTTCCTGCGATAAGTGAAGTCAGACGGTTTGCAAGGTTTGCGAAAGTCGCTGTTCTTCCTTTGAACATGAAGATGAAAACTGAGAAGAACGCATTGATTCCGTAAGCCGTGCCGACAAGTCCTGCCCAGATTGCCCAGTCCCAGTTTGTGTTGAAGAATGCTTTTGAGAACGGGTCGATTCTTGGGCCAGTTACACCGAATTTGCCTGCTGCGATGAGAACACAGATCGTAACAAGCGCCATCGTGGTAAAAGAAGCAATCTGCTCAATTGCGAAGAATGCCTTGTTGTTGTCCTTCTTTGCCGCTTTTTCTTCAGCAGGACGGGTGTTTTTGTAGTAGTTCATTATATAGATTCTGAACATGTAAGCCAGAATGTAGCTTAAGAAAATAACCATGAACGGAATCGATGAGAATGGACTCTCCTTGCCGTCGCTGCCGCCGGTGAAAGCTTTGATAAGCACAGCAAAAAGGGCTATGCACATCGCGATATTTTCTTCCATGAAGACTTTTTTCTTCAGAATTCCCTGTTTGATCTGGATTGCATCAACGATCCTGCCGATGATGATGACTGAGCCGCGCATGATAATCATTGCGACCATGACCGAAATGTGGTCAAAAGTGTAGAGCAGAGTGGTTGTCGGAACTACAACTGCCGTGCAGATACCTGAAAAAACGATATAAGGCAGTTCGCTAGGCATCGTTATGCCGCAGACCGTGATTTTTCTTACCGAGTCTAGGCGGTACCAGCGAAGGATGAGAACAATCGCCGTGACGAGAACAGTTGAAGCGAGAGTGCTGTAGAAAAGGTATTCCATACCGGGAAGTCCGGGAAATCCTTCACCCGTTTTGAGGAAGAATTTAACTCCGACACCGGTTATAATGTAGAAAAAGAAATAGCAGAAACAAAGCTGCAAGAGCCTAGATGTTGATCCTGAATTGTTGTCTGACAAGTTGTTCTCCGTTATGTAATTGTTGATAATAAAAGTTATTTTGCAGGGCAGGCTGTAAATAATTTATTTTCTGCGTTTGTATCGTCTGAAATATCGCCGCCGTAATAAGGCATTGCTTTTAGGCTGTAAAGGTCTATGTCGCCGTTTAATGAAATTGTTGTCTCACCGAGGTCGTAACTGATGTTGGAAATAGTAACTGCTCCGTATCCGAAAGCGTGTGTGCAATTCAGCGAGTTGTTTTCTACGTCCAGAATGAACATTCTTACCTTTTCCACGTTAAAGTCTCCAAGTCCGAAAACATACGTTCCGTTCGTAGTTGCACTGACAAGCATTTGTATTATCGGAGCTGTTGTGGAAGTATTGTGCTGCTGTGTCAGCATGATATACTGGCTTGAACTTTCATTTTCAAGGGATGCAAAAGCGAAAGGTGTGGCATTTGTGTCAATAAGGTTTACGTTGGTTCTGCCAAAAGAGCCTGTTATAAAACCGTTTTCGATGGTGTGGTTGGAGTATACAGTTTCGTCGGAGCTGTGAAGATATGTGAATGTTCCGCTGATATTGGCCTTACCGTAAGGGATTTTGTAATTTACGGTGTCTCCTGCAAGTCCGCATACGGCCTCTTCGTTACGACACTTTTCCCAAAGACAGTCGTAATAATACTCACAGTTGTTTGATTCGTTGCAGTTTTGCCAATCCTGATACTGTGCTTTTCCGTCAATGGTTCCGTTGTTGTAGCAGTTCTCTGGACACTTAGAGTCAACAAGGTTTCCGTTTGCGTCTAATTCGCATTCCCCCATGCAATCCATTATACTTACGCAGTCGCCGGGAGCGGGAATAGGATCTTCTTCCGGTTCCGGCTCGCCGGTATCGGTATCGTTGTCGTTGTCCGACGGCTGAGTGTCGCCGTCATCGGTGGAATCGCTGTCGTCAACAGGTTCGTTGTCATCAGCCGGCTCGTTGTCGGAAGGTTCGGAATCGGTCGAATCAGGGGTTTCCGGATTCGAATCTGGAGTTTCGGTGTCTGATTCAGTGTCAGTGTTTTCGTTGTCTGTCGAGTCGTTACTGCCGTTTTCAGTGTCTGTGCAACTGAAAGATCCGGCAGCGGTCTGTCTGCAATACTGACCAAAGTTGAGGTTGCAGGTCTTTTTTGCCTGCCATGACGAATTCTGGCAGATCAGGATTTGAGAACTGTCTGCTGAGCAGGTTTCTGCGCCTTCAATAGTGCATGAACCGCCGAGTGCGTTTGATATTTCATCATCGCCTGAACAGGAAACAATAAAGAACATTGCAAAGAACATAAAAGTGACGAATAAGATTTTTTTCATATAACTCTCCAAAAAACTAATCATAAACCTTCTAATAATAGATGAAAAGCGCTTTATTGTCAAACAGAAAGCAATTTCACAGGATTTCTGATTAAATTTGCAAAACGCTACGTTATTCCTAAAATATTGTGTTTTCGATTTTTTAACAATTTTCAGGAGGTCGTTATGATTGACATCAACTGCAAGGCTACTATCGGAATCAACGGATTCGGCAGAATCGGAAAACTTACACTTTGGAACATGCTTCTGAAGGATGATTTTGACAGAATTATCATCAATCTCGGGCGTGAAGTCGGCAAATCGCTTACAGATCTTGTCGATTATGCGATTTACGATTCGACTTATGGCACTCTTCACAATTTCCTTTTTGGTTTCGGCGCTGGAAAAGAGCCTGAAATAGAAATTACTGACGAGGCAAACGGCGAAGTCAAATTCTACGGAAAAAGCGTGAAATTCCTGAGAAGCGAAAGAAATCCCGAAAGAATTCCGTGGGGTCAGGAAGGTGCGAGAGTCGTTATCGATACGACCGGAAAATTCGTAGATCCGACCGATGAATCTTCGGCTAACGGCACTCTCCGTGGTCACATTGCGGGCGGAGCGAGAAAAGTAATACTTTCGGCTCCTTTCAAGCTCAAAGGAAAATCGAAAACCCTTCCGGAAGACGCTGTAATGATGGTTTACGGTGTCAACCACAGAAATTTTGACCCGATGAACCACCACATAATTTCGGCTGCATCCTGCACAACAACGGCGCTTGCACACATGATGAAACCTCTTCTTGATCACGAAGAGACTTCGGCTATTCTCACCGCAAGCATGTCAACTATCCACTCGATGACAAATTCGCAGAACGTTCTCGATGCAGTTCCCAAAAGCGGAACGAGCGATCTCCGCAAAAACAGAGCTGCAGGCTACAACATCATCCTTTCGACGACAGGCGCTGCAAAGGCTCTCGAATACATCCTTCCGGTAATGAAAAACATCGGTTTCATGGCCGATTCAGTCCGTGTTCCGGTCCAGACGGTATCTCTTATCAACCTTAACCTCACTTTCCACACGCCGCTTGACAAGGACGGTTTCCCGACGATCACCCGCGAGTTCATAAACAACGTTTACCGCGAAGCTTCGGCCGGCGCTCAGCGTGATCTGCTCTATCTTTCGGAAAGACAGAATGTTTCGAGTGACCTCAAAGGAAAGATGGCTGCATGCGTAATCGAAGGCAACGACACCCACACCAGAACCGGCTTCGTTGATATTCCGCCGTTGTCAAATGTTCCTGTCACCCACGCGAAGATTTTCGGCTGGTACGACAACGAACTCGGCAGCTATGTAAACTGCCTGACAAAACTTGCAGTCTATATTTCCAAAGCTATTGCATAAGTTTGACATCTCTTTTTTCAACTCCTTTTTCCGGAGGTAAAAATGTCTTATATTGAATTCCCGCAGTGGATAACTTATCTGCTTTATTCTGTTGCTGCTGCGGCTTGTGTTTACTTTATTTACATTGTCTACAACTACAAACGCGGCCTCAAGACTTCTCCGCGCGAAATCTGGTTTGTCTCGATTTCGCAGATTATCGAATACACCGCTTATTCGGTAATGCTGATGACGCTCACTTTGTTCCTGTCGAGTGACTTGGGACTAAGCGATGTCGCAGCTGGAAACTACATGGGAACATGGAATTTAGCCTATACACTTCTTATTTTCGGCGTAGGTTCGCTTGTTGACGCGGTCGGAATCAAGAAAGTGCTGCTTATCGGCACGGTTCTCGCGATATTTTCGAGGTTTTTCCTTTTCCTTACGACCAATTTCTGGGTCGTCACGCTTCTCGGTTTCGTTCCGCAGGCTGTTTCGGTCGCATTTATGAGCCCGGTCATTTCGGTCGCACTCAAAAGGTACACGAAATCTGACACTTCTGCTCTCGGATTCGCGATGTTCTACACTTTGATGAACGTCGGATTTGCAATGGGTGGACTTATTTTTGACGGAATCCGCGAAGTTTACGGCGAATACGGAAACATCGCTATCCCGCTTCTGGGCGAGATTTCGACTTACCGCTTTATCCTGCTTGTCGCTTTCCTTATCAGCATCCCGACACTTTTCTTTGTCGCGATAATCCGTGACAACATCGACCTCAACGATGAAGGCGAGCTTGTAAAGCACATCGAGAACGAAAGGGCGAAAAAGGAAGGAAATATGCTCGTTTCGATCCTTGATTCGATAAAAAATTCGTTTGCGGACGCAGGCAAAATCTTTGTGAATGTCGCGAAACAGAAGGCTTTCTGGAAGTTTATGGCACTTCTTGCAATACTTTTGGGCGTCAACTACGTTTTCTACCATTTTCACTACACATTCCCGAAATACGGAATCCGCGTGCTCGGCGAAGGGGCGAAAATTGGCAATATCTACGGCGTCTTGAACCCCGTGATCGTCATTTTCTTCGTTCCGACGATCGCATGGCTCACGAGAAAGTGGAGTGCTTACAAAATGATAACGATAGGCTCTCTGATCTCGGCCGCATCGGTATTTTTCGTTGTTTTGCCGGATGAATTCTATGCTCCGATCGCCGATTCAATTCTCGGCAGGCTCATCTGGCAGAAATGGCTCGCTCTTCCTGACGGTTCATCGCTTTCAACGATCGCAATATGCCTCGGACTCTGCTTCTTCGTCGTTCTTTTCACGATAGGTGAAGCTATCTGGTCGCCGAGACTCATGGAATATACTGCTAAAATCGCGCCTAAAGGGCAGGAGGCAAGCTATCTCAGTCTTTCGCTTCTTCCCAAATTCATCTCGCAGCCTCTTGTTGCATGGATGTCGGGAGCACTTCTTTCAGCCTACACGCCGGCAACTGAAATCATGAACGAAGCAGGCGAAAAGACCTTACAGGTCGGAGATATCTCGCACCACTACATGATCTGGATCTGGGTCGGTGCAGTCGCGGTCATCTCTCCGCTCGGAATGATCCTTTTCGGCAGATTCTTAAGAGGAAAGGAAGAGTCGTAAACTAAGCTAAACAACAAACGGCACGAGCGCCGAAAGCGCGAAAAGATATATCGCAAAAGGATAAAGTATAGTTTTTTTCATCATGAAAACGAGAAGTTTGAGCGCTGCCAAGCTTGCGGCAAACGAGGTAACGAAGCCGACAAACGAAGGAACCGGGTCGATAAATGCGAATCCTCCTTTCACAAGTTCAAGCAGAAGCGCTCCTAAAATCGCGGGGATCGCCAGCATGAACGAGAATTCCACAGCTTCCGCGGCGGGAATTTTCCTGAAAAGTGCTCCCGTTATCGTCGAACCTGAGCGCGAAACGCCGGGAAGGACCGCTATTCCTTGGAAAAATCCGATGACAAGGGCGTCTTTAAGCGAAATTTCCTTATCTGGAACAGCTTTTTTGAAGAAAGACTGAGCTAAAAGCAGCAGTATCGCCGTGAAAGCGAAGGCTACCGTGAGATAAACAGGTTCTTCCTTGATGGATTCAAGCATCGGCTTCGTCACGAAAAGCATCGCGGTAGTCACGATCGTCGCCGCGAGAATCAAGAGAACATACTTGTGCGACTTGTTGAATTTGAATGAAGCGCACTCTTTAGCAAGGTTGAACAGTTTTTTTCTAAAGAAAATGAAAACTGCAAGAAGCGACGCAACATGCAGCAGAATATCGTAAAGAAGCGGCACATCCTTGTGCCCGAGCAGTTTTTCAACGAGAACCAGGTGTCCCGAAGAACTTACCGGCAGAAACTCGGTGAGCCCCTGCAGGATTCCCAGAATGATTGAATCAATGATCGTCATTGTTATGCCTCCTTATTTTGCCTCGATTCTCCCTCTAAGTTAGAGGGAGTGCCCGTAGGGCGAGGGCGTGTGTTTGTATTTATAGTCTTTTGTTGCATTTTATTCCTCAAACGGACAAACATTATTTTCTTTGCAGTAACACTCCCAGTCACGAAGAGTGAAAGAGACCTCACCTTTATAAAGCTGCCACTTCCCTGAAAATGTCGGGAAAGCCATATCTTCTGTAGGCCAGTCATGTTTGACAGGACAGTAAAGTTTGTTTTTGTCAAAACGGTAGAAACACCCGACAAGGTTGCTTGGTTCTTCAGGAGGAATTGATGTTGCCATCATCAAATTACCTTCGATTTTATTCGGTCTTGCCAGCCTTCCGACAACAATTTCTTTGTAAACCGGTTCTTTTCCGTCTTCAAATTTGACTTCAACGAGAACTCCTCCGGGCAGTGTGTAGCTGTAAAAAACAAGTCTGTTTTTGTCATTTTCATCAATTCTCGGGCTGTGACCGAGTTCATATCCGCTATCAAGTTTTCTCGTCACTTTTATGCACTCTTTTATGCTTGATGGATATTTGCTCAGGTCGCAGTAATATATCTGCCTTTCTGCAACATCATCATTTATGATGAATGAAAGCCTGTCGTCAACGATGTTTCCTTCCTGAACTTTGCCGATATTGAGGCTGTGCCATTCCCAGTTGTCGGCTTTTGCGTATTTGACATCGCACCTGCCGTCCTTACCTTCACATACCTGAATCAAAGCCCAGTCTTTGCCGACAAATGGCGGGCGGGAGAAATTTGAATTGTGATTTTTATTGTCGTACACAAATTCATAAAAATATTCATCTCCTTTTTTTAAGACGGAAATAACGTAAGTTTGGTGTCCTGAATCATTCCATGCTCTAGTGTTGGAAACGAGAACCACATATCTTCCGCGATTGAAAATATGGGGAGCGAAGTTCGCCCCTAAGGTTGTATATTCATCTTTTTCAGGATCATATTCAACAGTCCTGCCTGCATGATAGCTATACTCCATTTCCATTCCCACAAGGCCTTCGCTCATTCCGTGACTCCAAATAACCCCCATGTCTGCTCTATACCCGTGAACCGTAACATTTCTGTCACAAACACTTCTTAAGCCAGAATCGGTGTCTGATGTCATATCCGGCAATTTACATGGCCAAGGATAGCATTCCCGCTTACTGTATTGACCTGGGTTCTCTTTTTCAGCTTTAAGATAAACCTGATATTCGTCCCAGTTGTCCCATTCCCAGATGTTGCGGACACACTGTGGATCGTTTTCGGTCGGAGTGTCGCAGCCGGGACGGCAGAATGTCGGCTTGCCGTTCGCATCTTTGAAAGGAAAGGGAGTTTTGATCGTGTTTTCGTTGTAGCGAAGATCAAGGCATTCGACCTTTTCAGATGTGTCGGAATTTGTGTCAGTATCTGTTGTTTCATCAGAATCGTCAACGATTTCAGAACCTTGGGAGTCTGAATCGTCATCAACTGTTTCGATGTCACCAGAATCGGAATCAGTATCAGATATTGTGTCGGAATCGTTGGAAGAATGGGAGGATGTACAGGAAACAGCAAAAAAAGATATTAGGAAAACAAGAGAGGTAAATGCAGATTTTTTCATTTAATTTTTCCTTTGATTTTGACACACGCCCCCGTCTACTAACGCATCCACCCCCTCTAGCTTAGAGGGGGAATCTAAGAGCTGTTCCCCTAAGTTAGGGGAGGTGCCGCTTGCGGCGGTGGAGTGTGTTTCTTCCAGTACATTCAATATAGCGTTCACAATGGAGTCCGGTTCCTGAAACACTTTTTTGTTTTCGAATCTTATGGTCTGAATGGCGAAATTGTCAGCCAGATATTTATCTCTATCCAAATCTTTTATATCTACAAAGTCGTGGTAATTACCATCCAGTTCAATCGCCAGTTTGATTTTCGGACAATAAAAATCAAGAATAAAATTTCCAATACTGAATTGACGACGGAATTGAAGTCCGGCAATTTTCTTTTCTTTCAATATATTCCAGAGAGCCGCTTCAGCCGGTGTTGAGTTGTTGCGTAATTTTCTGCGGAAATTTTTTATGGCACTGGTGTTTTTTGCTCTTTCTTTCTGACACATGCCGGTTTCTGACACACGCCCCTGCCTTTCAGGCACCCCCTCTAACTTAGAGGGGGAATCGATAAACTCCTCCCCTAACTTAGGGGAGGTGTCGCCTGCGGCGGTGGAGTGTGCTGTATTCGGTTGTGTGTTTGTATTTTGACACACGCCCCTGTCTGCTAATGCATCCACCCCCTCTAGCTTAGAGGGGGAATTTGAGAAAGATTTGATTGACAAAAATACCTCTACTTATCAAAAAAATCTGCGATTTTGCCGAAAAATCCGTCGAATCCTGAGTTCGACATGATAACTGTGACGGTATTTTCGCCGCTGTTTGCCTTGACCCAGTTGACGGTGTCGTTTATGTCTTTGAGATAAACCGCTTTATCAGGTGTTTCGGCGTTGATCGTTGCGACTACGCGCTCGGGCTCGAACCTGTTTTCAGGCGGGAATTTGAATGCTTTGGGCGGGAAGCCGACAACGACTTTGTCCGCTTTTTTGAATATCTCGGTGTACTGCTTTTCAAAGACGTTCTGGCCGTTGGAATTCGTTGCTGGGTCGAAAACGACGTTTATCTTCTTTTCCGGGAAGAAGTCGATAAACGATTCGAGCGTGAGTTTTACAGCTGTAGGATGGTGCGCGAAATCGCTGTAAATAAGGCCTCCGTTGATCGAACCCAAGTATTCCTGGCGGCGTTTGATGCCCTTCAAAGTCTTTATTGTTTCAAGGATCTTCGCATCTTTGAGGTCGAATCCTTCGCATTTGAGGAAGGAGACGAGCGCCCCTAAATTCATCAGGTTCTGCATTCCGAAAAGGGGAGTTTCGAAGAAATATTTTTCGCCGTTTTTGAATGTCGCCGAGAAATACATCAGTTTTCCGTGCCTTTCCTCGAATTTTACGAAAAGATCTGCCGATTTGTCCGAAATGGAGTAGGTGAAGAGCTTTTCGGCGGGTATAAATTCGCGCAGTCTTAAATTGTGGTCGAAATCAAGGGAAAGAATGACTCTTTTCTTAGTTATTTCAACAAGTTTCTTGAAATTTTTGAAGATCGACTCGACTGAATCGTAAATATCTGCGTGGTCGAATTCTATCGAAGTTACGATCGTCGTTTCAGGCTTGTAGTGGAGGAATTTCGGCCCTTTGTCGAAGAAAGCGGTGTCGTATTCGTCGCCTTCGATCACAAAGTATCCGCTGCCTTCGCTGAAAGCGGCGTTCGTGCCCGAAAATTCGGGAATTCCGCCTATCATGTAGGATGGATTTTTGCCGATACCGGCAAGAACTTCGCTGAAAACGGTAGTTGTCGTGGTTTTTCCGTGGGTTCCTGAGATTACGACAGGCGATTTGCCGTCAAGAAGGAAATCTTCCATGAGGGACGGCATCGAGTAGTAGGGAATCCCGCATTTCATGATGAACGCAGCCTCTTCCGACTTGCCGTTGAGGGCGTTTCCGACAACGATAAGATCGGGTTTTTCCTCTTTTACCAAATCAAAAAACTTCTCCATCGGGTAGCACGGGATTTTTTCTTCTTCGAGTTTCGTGCTTACCGGCGGATAGTATTCAAGGTCGGTGCCGATTACGTTTGCGCCTGAGCGTTTGCAGATGATTGCGAGCGAACTTACTCCCGTTCCACAGATTCTCGCGAACAAAACCTTTTTTCCTTTGAGTTCCATGAGTCCTCCTTATGTAAATTCAGCCTGAAAACCAAAAAACAGCCAATTATAATGATATTTTAAAGAATATCGAGAAGAAAACGCTTTTTATAACATTTTTTAGACTACGGCTGCCATCCAGCAGACAAATATCACGACAATAAAGAGAATTGCCGATATATTCTGGAACTTTTTCCCCGGCAGATTGCGCTTTGAAAAGGCGGCTCCGAATATTGTTCCTGCCGGAAGTCCTGCTACAAAGCCGAAAAGATGCGCCAAAACATCGCTTTTCTCGCTGCTTCCGAGCATTGCCAAAAGTCCGAGCGCTGCTCCGAAAGGAATCCAGCGGCCGAGTTTTTTTTCTCTGAAACTGTCAAAAAACTGTAATCCCGCAAGAACTCCTATCACGCCGAAAACGGAGGTCGAAGCGCCGATAGAGTTGTGTGCGCTTCCGTAGAAAAACGCGTTCATGAGATTTCCTGCAAAGCCTGTAAAAAGTGCGAAGAGAAGCGCGCTTCCTGTTCCTGTCATTGTTGAAAGTGCCCAGAGAACGATTCCGCCGAAAATAATGTTCGAAAAAAGATGTTTGTAGTCGCCGTGAAGTGTGAGAGCGGTGACAGCTCTGAAAAATTCACCTTCTGTTATTGCTGCTGCACTTGATCTGCCGGCACGGATAAGTTCAAGGTGGTCGAATTCGTAGATAAAGATATGGAAGGCAGCAAGCAGTATCAAAGTTGTACAGAATATAGTGTGATCGACTTTCTGAAAACGTATGTGCGCAAATTTATTGTGAATTTTTTCTATTCTGCCCGCTTTTTCGTAATGGTCAATCTCAGATTTAGCTTTGTCGTAATCTGCCATAGAGACTTCAATCTGCCACGAATTCCAACGGAAAACGGCATTGTTTTCAATTTCTAGTGAATCGAGAAGAAGTGAATATTCCCGCGCAGTTTTTTTGTCGGGAGCAGCTATGTATAAGAAATTATTTTGAGTTTCTTCCATTAAAACTATTTGGCGAAGTATTCTTCGATCTTGTGATGCTTGAGTCCTGTTTCCTGATTGATTTCAAGAACATAGTTCGCGAAGACTTTGTCATATTTTGTGACTGTGTTTTCTTTGTCGGGCCAGCGGATTTCTATTTCCTCGACTTCGCATATTTCGCCAAGACCGATAATCTGGAGATGGTCGTTCTGGAATCCGTTAAGGCCGTATGCGCCCTGGACTTCACGCACGAACTGTTTGCCACCAGCTTTAACGATAATTTTTGCACCGATGGCATCACGGTTTGCGGTAGTGCCGGAAATGTCGATTATAACTTTGTTGGCATCCTGACCGGTATCGTTGCGGAGCACTTTTATCCACTGTTTTTCCGGTTTTTTTGAAGCGTCGGCATCGGTTGCTGCCCAGCGCATGAAAGATGTTCCGACAATAAGATCGTAGTCGCCATCCCTGTCGATATCGACAAACGCGCCGCCGTGAGCACGGGCTACCTGCGCTGCGGCATCTTGAGCTATGTCTGTGAATTTGCCGTCAGTCTGCTGTTGGAAAAGCATTGATTTCGTGCCGGGGTAATCGGAACTAAGAATGTATATGTCGAGTTTTCCGTCGTTGTCGAAATCAGCAGCAAAACCACCCAAATCACCGTCATTCCAGGAACCTGTGCGTTTTCTCGAAATGCCGCTTTCTTCTTCGGAAAGACGTTTTAAAGGCTTTTCCGGGAAATTGTCATTTATAATAAGCTGTGATTTGTCGCTTGCCTGACCTATGTGCCAATGGGCAAGTTCAATTTGGAAAAGGTCGGTGTCGCCGTCACCATCAAAGTCGCCGCAGAGAGTTCCTGCGCTGTTGCCGCCGAGTCTGTATGGCTGGTCTGAAAAACCTTCTGTCCAGCCGCTTGTGCCGATTCCGCTGCAGTCGATAAGGGCGCCGTTTGAAATTGAGCAGTATTCTGTATCTTTGTGGGAAGCATCTTCGCAGTAGCATGCAAAAAACTGGTCATCAACATAGTTTTCGTTGTCGTCATGAGCAAAATTAGAGCTGATCGAAAGGTCGTCAAACGTGCCGTTGCCTTTGTTTTTGTAAAGCATGTTGTAGGAACGGCCGTAACTTGAAGTCATAATGTCGGCAAAACCATCGCCGTCAACGTCACACGCGGCTACACCCCATGTCGGTTTGTTGAATTTACCTTCAAGAGCATTTTCTTCGTTGAATTTTTCTGTTTCAAGGCCGGTTGTTCCGTCAACTACATCCTGAAATTTGCCGTTTCCAAGACCCTTCATCAAAGTGTCAGGTTCACATGAGTAAAGTTCGCCGTATCTGTTGTACTGCCTGCCGATGAAAAGGTCTATAATTCCGTCGTGGTCGTAGTCGAGGAATGTTGCTCCAGCAATGGCTTCAAACAGTTCGTCGTAGGTGAAACTTCCGCCGGCATACTTGAATGTTCCGTCTCCGTTGCCGAGGTAAACATGAGAATAGTCTTCCTTGAAATTTTCGTTTGAAAGAGTGTCGTTGTCAACGTAAACTACATTCAAAGCGTCCTGGAATCCGTCGTTGTTCATGTCTGCAAACACAACATATGTTGAAGCGACACCGTTTGTTCCGTCTTTGCCTTTAAAAAGACCGCTTGAAAATGTAACATCCTCAAAAGACTGGCCCTTTACGTTTCTAAGCAGTTTGTAGAGGTTTTTTGGCTCATTCTGGTCTTCACGTGTTTTCGAAGCCAGCGAAGTGTAAACATCGGGCCATTTGTCACCGTCGATATCGGCAACTGTTATCTGAGTGCCGAGTGCGTTCAGTTTTTTTATCCCCATTTCTTCCGAAATGTCAGTGAATTTCATTTTATATGGTCCGCTCTTCGGAGTAAGGCATATAGGCTCAACGACTTCTTCATCGGGCTGAGAGTCGCTCTGATCTTCGTCGTTTACAGTGTTTTCATCATTTGCGGTATCTTCACCGCTTTCCGATTTCGAACTGCTTCCGCATGCGGCGCAGAAAAAAGCAAGTAAAATCACCAAAATTACACAATTTTTTTTCATAGAATTCTCCTTTGTTGAACAGTCAAAAAAAGCAAAGACTGACAATTATAGCAGAAATTCAAATAAAATAAATATGTCAGAGATTATTGTTTTATTTGCAACTTTCTGTAAAATACTCCATCGTTGGTGTTTTGCTTCTTTTGTTTTGGAGGTTAAAATGAAAAAAATTTTGGTTGTTTTATTGCTTGCTCTTGTTCCCATCTTCTTTACCGCGTGCGGTGCAAGCGATGAAGAAGAAGAATCTGTTGTTAATGATAATGACAACAATGGAGGAAATAACGGGGAAACCGGTAATGACAAAGTGAATAGCGGAGACGCTGAAGAATCTGACGCCGACATCGAACTTGTCGATGAAGGCGGAATCTATGTGACGTGTACTCCTGGTGAAACTCGTCCATGTTACGAAGGTCCGAGCGGAACAGATGGTGTCGGTGCCTGCAAAGCCGGTATTGCAACATGTGTTGAAGACGGATCAGATTGGAGTGAATGTGTTGGTCAGGTTCTTCCGAGCCCTGAAATCTGCAGCAACGGAATAGACGAGAACTGTGACGGTGAGGATATGACTCCGGAAAACGCAATAGACTATGACGGTGACGGATACACATACTGCGACGGTGACTGCTGCGAAACAGGCTGGGAACCCGGATGCAGCGGAAATGACTCTCCTGAGAGAATCAATCCCGGATCTTATGAGATGACAGACAACTATGTTGACGACAACTGCAACGGTCAGGTTGACGAGGTTGAACATTGCGATGCCGGTTTATCTCTTGCTGTCGGTGATTATGCAGGTAATGCAGAAAAACTTGCAAAGGCGATGGGAGTCTGCGCAGGTCTGATTTCGGCTGAACTTTCACTTGCAGGCGAACCTGTCACAGAACAGATCGACACAAACCCGAATGCTTGTAGCGGAGACAGCTGCAGCTACAGTCCGACCGCCAGACAGAGCCGGGAAATGCCTTACTATGAAAGTGATTACCAGACTTTTGCTGTAACTGATCATTTCGGTGGAATAGTACCGAATGATGTCAACTACGGTGACGGAAGCAACATGATCGCTGTTCTTTCGACAGGCCCGTGGAACAGCCCGACAATGAATGCAAGTATAGCAACTCTCGATGCCGGTGATATGCAGGCAGCAAGTAAAATTCCTGAAGACTGGATCAACATGATGCCGAACTGTGAGATTCCGAAAGCTCCTTCATGCCAAGGCCAGGCACCGCAGGACGGGCTTACCAATCAGTGTGCAGGCAAAGAAATTCCGTCGGTTCAGGATCCGATTATGCTCACTTTGAAGATGAAGGTCCCTTCAAATGCAAGGGCTTTCGAGTTCAACCTTTTCTTCATGTCAATTGAATATCCGAGCACGGTTTGCAGCACAAACAACTACAATGACTTCTTTATCGCGCTTCTCGATTCGACATACAACGAGAAAAATCCGAATGCCGAATACAGAAATCCTTATGACAAAAACCTGGCGAAAGACGAACTTGGCAACCCGGTCGGCGTTGACCTTGCACCGGCAGGTCTTTTCAGATCATGCAGGGCAGACTGCAACGGAGGTGTCAATAAATGGCATTTCTGCACAGGCGAAGACGAACTTATGGGAACAGGTTTTGAATCTGGAAACGGTATGGCAATTATGGCCTGCCAGTCAGGTCACGGCGGCACAGGATGGCTCAGAGTTGCCGGAAATGTCGAGCCTGATGAAGAAATTACTTTGAGGCTTGCACTTTGGGAACAGGGTGAAGTTGGTTACGGTCCTGACCATTCGTGGGATTCGACAGTTGTTCTTAATGGTTTCAAATGGCTTCCGAGGCCTGGAAAACCTGGTGTTTCACCAAAATAGAATTCAATCTTAAATTCAATTAAAAAATCAGAGGTCTATTCATGCTTTCTAAAATGTCTGTTCCTTATCTCCATGATTCGCACAGCCACTTCACGCTTTATGCAGGAATGTTTAAATCGGTATGCTTGAAAGAGGTCGAAACCAAAGAAAAGGCATTGGATTTATTCAAGAATTTTGAAGATGGAAAACTTAATTCGGCTTACGGCTGGAACAGCGGGTTCTATTCGTTTGAAAAGGCAGGGCTCAACAAGTTTCCTCCGCTCATAATTTCAAACCTGTCGCTTCACGGTTTTGTGATGAATGAAGGTGCAGAAAAGCTGCTTCGTCCTGATTTTACCGAGATAATTGACAACTACGAAAATCCAGACTGGTGCGAGGAGCATGTCACGGAACTTCTCCTTTTCTTCGTGCAGATTCTCCCTTCGACTGTTGAAACAATGCAGGAATTCGCTGATTTTCTGCTCAAAGAATGCGGCGTTTACGAAATTGAGGACATGCTTCTTCCGACGCAGGAAATATTTGAAACCATCGACAAATCTGAACTCAAAAACCGCGTTTCCTTCTGGGCTGACATCAATACTTTCCGCACACTGCCCGATTATACAAAAAAGAGGATCAGAGGAATCAAACTTTTTACAGACGGCGCGAACGGTTCCGCTACAGCCGCTTTAAGCAGGCCTTACAAAAACGGGAACAAGGGTGTTCTGACTCACTCTCTGCCAGAGCTTGTTGAACTGCTTGAAGAAGCCGGTTCCACTGCAAACGGCGTCGCGATCCACGCTTTGGGAGATATCGCGGCAAAACAGGTGGTCGATGCCGCGGAAATCGTGAGAAAGCACGGAAGTAATCAATTCATAAGGCTTGAACACGCACAGTTTATCGATCTAGAGACTGCGAAAAGGGCGAAAAATCTGGGAATCGTTCTTTCGATGCAGCCCAATTTCACCGAAGACTCTCAGATTTACGCTGACAGGCTTCCTGACGGTTTTGTCGAAAGAAACAACCCTTTCAGAATGCTTATCGACAAAGCGGGTTTTGTTCCCGGCAAAGATATGGTTTTCGGTTCCGACGGAATGCCGCACGGCGTAAAATTCGCGCTTCAGCAGTCATTGCGACCGGTTTTTGAAGGGCAGAGGTTGACTTTGAGCGAATTTATCGCAGGATACTGCGCGAAAAACTGCGGAAACTATGAATTTGACCCGACTGAAATTTTCGGATGAGGTAAAAATGAAAAAATCGAGAGTCATAACTTTGGGAAAAGTGAAAATCGGCGGCGGAAACCCGCCCGTGATCCAGACAATGATAACGACTCCTCTGACAAGAAAGGATGCGGCTCTGGAAGAAGCGAACCGTGCTCTTGACCTTGGCTGTAGCGTTGTCAGAACGGCGTTCAAGCATATTGACGAGCTTGACGGACTTCAATATTTGGTCGCAAATTTCAAAGGCGAAATAATCGCCGATATCCACTTCGACTATAAACTTGCCCTTGCCGCAATAGATGCTGGAGTGAGCGGAGTGCGCTTCAATCCTGGCAATGTCGGAGGAGCTGACAAAGTTGACGCAATAATCGAGGCGGCGAAAAAACGCCCGGAACTTGCGGTAAGGATCGGTGTCAACGGCGGCTCGCTCGATAAAAACATCCTTAAAAAATACGGTGGAGTAACTTGGGAAGGGCTTGTCGAAAGCTCGCTTTTCTGGGCAAACTACCTTGAAAAAGAGCATAATTTTTTCAATTTCAAAATTTCGGCCAAGGCTTCAAATGTCATGGAAACAGTGGCGGCATGCCGCAGGATCCGCGAAAGTAGCGACGCTCCGCTTCATGTCGGGATCACCGAAGCAGGTGGCGGAAAGCACGGAATAATCAAGGGAACCACTGGAATCGCGATTCTTCTTTCGGAAGGACTTGTCGATACTTTCAGAGTGAGTCTCACGGCACCGATCGAAGAGGAGCTCAGAACCGCCAATATGATTATGAAATCGCTCGGGATCTTGAAAACCGGAGGCGAGATCGTAAGCTGCCCCACCTGCGGCAGGACTCACGGCAAAGTCATTGAATACTACAACCGCCTCGAAGCCTGGTTCGACGAGGAAAAATGGTGGATGAAACCGGCTCTCAAAGTTGCCGTCATGGGCTGCGAAGTGAACGGTCCGGGAGAGGCCCGCGAAGCTGATTTCGGCATCGCGCTCGGCAAGGACTGCGCCCTTTATTTCGAAAAAGGGGAAATCGTCAAAAAATTCGAAGATCAGGATGAAGCTTTTTCTTTTCTGATTGAGAAAATCAAAAAAAATTGGGATTAAATCGTAACGTCGTTTCGTCGTAACGCCGTAACGTCAGAAATCAAATTTTCAAACTGATTGTCAGTCCGTGGCCTATGGGCAGGATCGTGCTGAAAAGTTTTTTGTGGGCGAAAACGGCGCGGTTGTAGTCGTGGGTGTAGTCACCAAGCCCGCTGCGGACTGTTTCGGTGACTCTGAAAAGGGAGTCGTCGGCTGCTATTATTCCCCCTTTTTTGCAGAGTTTGACGGTTGAATCAAGGAGCATCGGATACAAATATTTGCCGCAGTCCTGAAAAATGAGGTCGAATTTTTCTCCTTTTTCGATAAGTTCTGCGACTTTTGTTTCAGCTTTGCTGTGGTAAAGTTCGATTATGTCGCCGTAGCCCGATGCAGCAATATTTTTTTCCGCTTCTGCGAAAATCCTGTCGTGACCTTCGACTGTGATGATTTTTCCGCCTGTTTTTCTCAGTGCCGAAGCCATCCAGATTGCCGAATATCCGTTGCTTGTGCCGAGTTCGAGAACTGATTTTATTTTTTTCGCCTGAATCAGAAAAACGAGAAACTTCCCGACTTCAAGCTCAATCATAGGTTGAATGTCGTTGCGACTTCTGTTCGATTTTTCAAGTTTGTCCAAAAATTCTGAATCGTGTTTTATAAAATCTCTTAAATACTGCGCTGTTCTTGCATCCATAGTCAACTCCATCAAAACAAACTGTTGATTTATAGGCCATAGATAAAAAAATCAAAAGAATTTTTGCTATAAAAGTTGAGTTGGTTCGTCTTATGGTTTAAAAAACTCTGAGTTTTTGAGAGGTCGGATATGAAGTATGTTTCACTTAAAAACGATGTTACCAAAACAGTTTCGCTTGATGCCATTTCGCCTGACTTTATCTATGAACAGAAAGAATCGTCAGCCGGCTGGAAATATGATGTAAAAGAGGAGATAGGGCGCGGCGGCATAGGTAAGGTAATGGTTGCTTTCGACCATACGATAGGGCGCGAAATAGCTTTGAAGGAACTTATCAGCAGCGGGGAAGATGGTAGGATACTTTCTCTTGACAAGATGCGTTCCGACGAGGCGCGCTTTTTGAGAGAGGCATGTGTCACTGGGCAGCTTGAGCATCCTGGCATCGTTCCTGTTTATGAAATAGGGAGGAAACCGGACGAAAACCGCTACTACACAATGCGTCTCGTCCGTGGAGTTACTCTTGCAAAGGCGATAAAAGATGCCGGAAGTCTTGAAAAAAGGCTCAGGCTTCTGCCTCATTTCCGAGATATCTGCAACGCAATAGCATATTCGCACAGCCGTGGAGTAATCCACCGCGACATAAAACCGGAAAACATCATGATAGGGGAATTCGGTGAAACGGTCGTGCTTGATTGGGGACTTGCGAAAGTCAGGGGAGAAGACGATACGGCAGCTGGTGAACTCAGGGAAGAGTTGAATCTTCTTAACGTCAAAAATATCGGAATGACTGTGAGAGGGAAGGCTATCGGAACTCCTGCCTATATGTCTCCGGAGCAGGCGAGAGGGGATATCGCGGCGATAGACGAACGCAGCGATATCTATTCTCTGGGTGCAGTTCTCTATGAAATTCTGACAGGTCATCCTCCTTTTAAAGGAAAGGATGTTCAGGAGACACTGGAAAATGTAAAATCGGGACTTCCTGTCGAAATCACGGTGTATGAGCCTGCTTCACCGCCGGATCTCTGTGCCGTTGTTGAAAAAACTCTTACCAAAGACCCTGCTTCGCGCTATCAGTCGGCATTGGAAGTTGCAAAAGAGATAGAAAATTTTATGTCTGGAGGCAAAATTGCGGCCTATGAATACAGTTCATGGGAAATGTTCAAGCGCTTTGTATCGAAAAACAAGTCTCTTTCTGCACTTGCAGCGCTGCTTTTCGCCGTTTTGATTTTTGCTTCTCTAGCAGTTTTTCAGGCTTACCGCGGTTCTCTCATGAACGAACGTGCCGCCCACCTTAATCTCTCTCTAGGATATCTCGAATATGCCGAAAAACTTCTGAAGGAAGGAAAGTATTACGATTCGGAGATTTTTGCTGCCGCATCGCTTTACAACTCCCCTTTCAATCCGATGAGCCCTTGGAGTTACCCAGATTCTTATCTTGCTGAAAATATTGGAGAAAGCAGAGAACACATGTTGAACATACAGTCGCTTCTCTATCTTTCGCGTGTTTATGGGAACAATGCTTTCAAAGGAAATTTTGCAAGCGTTGATTTTGATGCGCGTAATGTGACAGTTTCTCCAGATGCCTCTCTTTTCGCAGTTTCAGGCAAGAGGAAGGAGGTGAAAGTCTATTCTGCTGACGGAACCGAAAAATTCACACTTAACGGCCACAAGGATGAAGTCAGCGCTGTCGATTTTTCTTCCGACGGCAGGCTTATCGCAACAGGCGGCTGGGACAACAATCTCATACTCTGGAACGCTGCCGGCGGTGCACAGATAAAATCGTTGCCGACTCTGGCAGGCGAAATCTATACCCTTGCGTTTTCGCAGAACAACAAGTTTATTGCGTTCGGAGGAACAGAAAAAACACTTTGGGTTGTAAAAACCGATGATCTCACACTCTCTTCTGCAGGCAGGTTCGAACTTGAAAATACTGTCCGCAGCATCGACTGGTCTCCTGACGGAAAAAAGATACTTGTTTCTGACAGTTCCGGAAAAATCTATCTTGTAACAAGGGAAGGAATAGTAAAAGTTTTTGATTTTCACAGCGAACCGACGGTTTCAGTCCGTTTTCTTAATGACGGAATACACTTCGTTTCGGCAAGTTATGACAAAAAATTCGCTCTGTGGAGTATTCTTTTTGATAAGCCGGTTACTGTTTTCGAGCATTGGGACGCTTTTTTCTCGCTTGATGTTTCAAATGACGGAACTCTTGCCGCGGCAGCCACTCGTGACGGTTCTATAAAACTGATAAATCTCGTTACAAGGCAGATTGATGATTTCCGTGACCATACAGGTTCAGTCTATTCTGTCGCTTTTCTGCCGATGGGCAATTCGCTCGTTTCTGTCGGGGAAGACCGCTTCATAAAACTTTGGCGAACCGATTTTACCAAAGAGATGCAGCGGTTGCGCGGACATACGACTTATATACCTTCTCTTGCATACTCTGCCGATGACAAATTTCTGGCTTCTTCAAGTTGGGATTCTACGATAAAACTGTGGAATATTACTACTGAATCTGTGATTTCTTCTTTCGGTATCGAAGGAACTGTTTCCTACAGTCTGGCGTTTTCTCCCGACGGTCAGTTTCTTGCTTCAGGCGATTCAGACGGAGCGCTTCGTTTCTGGAATCCGCTGACCGGTAAAATGATTTTTTCCTATCAGCTTCACAGCGACCAGATATCAGCAGTGCAGTTTTTAAAGAAAACAAGAACTCTTGTTTCTTCCGGCAAGGATAAAAAAGTAAAGATATTCAATGTTTCGGAAAGGCGCGTGGAGAAAGTTCTGGAACACGAAAATCCGGTCAATACTGTTGCGGTATCTGAAGACGGAAGTCTGGTTGCAAGCGCAGGAAGAAACGGCGAAATAAACTTCTGGAGCCTTCCTGACGGCAGACTTCTCTTCGGAACGAAAGGTGGAAACGGAAAATCGGTTCTTTCGCTTGCGATTTCGCCCGACAACAAAATTGCTGTTTCCGCCGATGAAGACGGAGTAATCAACAAGTGGGATATAAAATCGAAGAAAATAGTTGAGACTTTTAAGGAAAATTCGGGAGCAGTCAACGCTGTAGCCTTTTCGGAAGACGGAAAAATGTTTATTTCGGCTGGCAGGGAAGTCGTTGTCAGAAACGCTGCGGATTCTCAGAAGATAATGGAGTTTGATCTTCAATATACAGCTTACAGCGTTGCATTCGAGCGTAGCGGAGAATTCTTTGTGGTAAGCGACGGTGCTGTCATCAAACGTTATCCTGTAATTTCCGAAATGTGGAAGCGCAATCCTGAAAAACTCTTGGAAGAAACCCAGAAGGCAGCAGGCAAGCGACTTGAAGGCTTTAAACTTATACCGTTTTAAGGAGGAAAAATGTCAGAAATAAAGAAGCTCGGAGCAATCCTTAAAGAAAAAAATATAAAAATAAGCGGTGCAGAATCGTGTACCGGCGGTATGGTCGCGGCAGAATTAACTTCTGTTGACGGTATTTCAACGGTTTTCAATGAAAGTTTTGTCACTTATTCGAACGATGCAAAACACCGCAATTTAGGAGTTTCTCTTTCTACCCTTGAAAAATTCGGAGCTGTCAGCGAAGAGTGCGCCCGCGAAATGGCTGAAGGTGCTGCGGCAAGAAGCGGGGCTGACATTGCGTTTTCAGTCACGGGAATTGCCGGACCTGCCGGCGGAACAGCGGAAAAACCGGTAGGAACAGTCTGTTTCGGTGTTTTTTTCAAAGGGAAAACAGTAACGACTACGGCTCACTTCAAAGGAGACCGTGAAAGTGTCAGAAGATCTGCTGTCGATTTTGTGATAAACCTTATGCTGTCGCTTGTCTGATATTACTCTTCTTCGCCTGCTTCAAGTACTGCAAGGAAGGCTTCCTGCGGTATTTCGACGTTTCCGAGCTGTTTCATCCGCTTTTTTCCTTCCTTCTGCTTTTCGAGAAGTTTTCTCTTTCTTGAAACGTCGCCGCCGTAGCATTTCGAGGTGACATCCTTTCTGTAAGCTTTGACCGTTTCGCGTGAAATTACGGTCGAACCAATCGCAGCCTGGATCGCGACGTCGTACATCTGTCTCGGTATTACGCGGCGCATCTTCATTACGAGCGAGCGTCCCATCTGATAAGAATTGTCTTTGTGGACGATGACTGAAAGTGCATCAACCGGCTCTCCGTTGATGAGAATATCCATTTTGACGAGGTTCGATTTCTCGTAGCGGTCGAATTCGTAGTCAAGGGAGGCGAATCCGCGCGAAATCGATTTTAGTTTGTCGTAAAAGTCGTAAACTATCTCGCTGAGCGGCATTTCGTATTCCAAAATAACGCGGTCGGCAGCCTGGTAAATCATGTTTTTCTGCTTTCCGCGCTTGTCTAAGCAGAGTTTTACGAGCCCGCCGATAAATTCTGCCGGAGTAAACACCGAAGCTTTGACTATCGGTTCTTCGATGTGTGCGATTATCTGCGGTTTCGGGAGTTTGTCGGGGTTTTCGACGATGACTTCCTCTCCGTTCGTGAGGACTACTTTGTATGCGACGCTGGGAGCGGTCGTGATGAGTTCAAGTCCGAATTCGCGCTCAAGCCTCTCTTTTACGATCTCAAGGTGAAGCATTCCTAAAAATCCGCAGCGGAAACCGTAACCCAAAGCTGTCGAATTTTCAGGCTCGTATGAAAAACTCGAATCGTTGAGGGCGAGCTTTTCGACCGCGCGTTTCACTTCTTCGTATTTTGAGGTCTCAACAGGGAAAACTCCGCAAAAAACCATCTGTTTCATCGGCTTGAATCCGGGAAGGGGAGTAGTCGTAGGATCGTTTGCCAGAGTTATCGTCTCGCCGATCCTGACATCGTGGATAGTCTTGATCCCGGCAGCAATAACGCCGACTTCGCCCGCGGAAAGCGAGTCCACTTTCTTGAGGAAAGGCATATATTTAGCGATTTCGATGACTTCGTAATCGGCATCCGAGTGCATGAGATGTATGATGTCGCCCGTCTTGATTTCTCCGTCGAACATTCTCACCATCATTCTGACTCCGACATAAGCATCAAACCAGCTGTCGAACACAAGAGCCCTTGTTTTCATCGAAGGATCGGTCTTCGGAGCTGGAATTTCGGTAACTATTTTGTCTAAGAGTTCACGAACTCCGACCCCCGTTTTTGCCGAAACTAAAGCGGCGTCATCGGTGTCTATCCCGATGATATCCGCGATTTCAGTTTTCGTTTTTTTGACATCGGCACTCGGAAGGTCGATTTTGTTGATTACAGGCACAATCGCGAGATCGTTGTCAATCGCCATGTATACGTTTGCCAGAGTCTGCGCTTCGACTCCCTGCGTCGCATCAACTACAAGGAGAGCGCCTTCACAGCTGGTGAGTGCACGGCTTACTTCGTAGGAAAAATCGACGTGTCCAGGGGTGTCGATGAAGTTGAATTCGTATTTTTCGCCTTTGTATTCGTGAAAAACCGTGACGGCACGTGCCTTGATCGTGATTCCGCGCTCTTTCTCGAGCTCCATGTCGTCGAGAAACTGCTCTGTCATTTCACGCTCGCTGAGGCCGCCCGTCATTTCGAGAAGCCTGTCGGAAAGGGTTGATTTGCCGTGGTCGATGTGGGCTACAATCGAAAAATTTCTGATATTTTTGATGTTTTTCATGCCAACCTTGGAACCCAAGTTAATAAAAACCGCGCGTTTATATATGAAAAACTTTGATTTTACAAGAAGTTGATGAATTTGCCTTTACGGAGGTTTTTTTATATCATACGACGCTTTTTGTCGGGGGCGAAAACAGGCGTTTTATGAAAGAAAACAGATTCTTAACATTGCTTTTGTCAATACTTTTTCTTCTTGTCTGCGGATGCGGTTCAGAGAAAGCGGCTAACGGCAATCCTGAAGATTCTGTTTCCGATGCAGACTCTGTTTACAGCGATGAAATAAATGCTGCCGACGATGACGGAACAACTGATACTGAATTGATACCTGATGAAGAAGAAACGCCCGATGAACAGGCATATGATGAGGATTCTGATTCCACGGATTATGACGGTTTTGGCGACGACACGCCTGAAATTCCCGATGACGATATTGTTCCAGAGCCTGTTTTTATCAAAAAACCTAAAAGTATGAATATCGCGCCGAGGAATAAAAGTCTAACTCTTGTCTGCGAGGTCGAAGCCGGCGGGCGTGAGGTGAAATACCAGTGGTATGAAACTCCTGAACGCTCGACTGATGCCGGAAGTGCGATATCAGGAGCAACAGGTACGGCTTTTGAAACGCCGCTATTCACTGAAAAAGGGATTCATTACTACTATTGCACTGCCGCAGTTGACAATATTTCTTTGGTTTCAAATGTCGCGAGTGTCGCTTATACGGCTCTCCCGATTCTTTACATAAACACGCCGGGAGGAGTCGGGATCGAATCAAAGGAAGATTGGATAAAAAATGCCGGAATTTCCATTGCTGGCGCGGCTGATGAAAGCTGGAATTTTGACGAAGTCGCAACAAGCATCAAGGGGCGCGGTAATTCGACATGGACTAATCCGAAAAAGCCTTACACCCTCAAACTTAAACAGGCACAGAAGGTCCTGGGAATGCCCGATCACAGGCGCTGGGTTCTGCTTGCAAACTACAAGGACAATTCTTTTATGCGCAACGAAGTCGCCTTTTATCTCAGTGAAGTTTTTGAATTTGACTGGACTGTTCACGGCGAATTCGTCGATCTTGTCCTGAACGGCGAATACCGCGGGCTTTACTGGCTCGGGGAAGCAATAAAAGTTGACGAAAACAGGGTTGACATCAACAACGGAAGTCCAGATATGACAGATGACGAAGACAAAGATTATCTTATTGAAATGGATGCTTTTTATGATGAAACCGTTCAGTTCAAAAGCTCCGTCAGGAATATTCCATATATGATTCAGAATGATGATTTCATGGTTGATGAAAACGGTGTGATTACAAGTGGAGGAGCCGCACGTCTTGAGCGTTTTCAGACCAAAATAGCAAATCTGGAAAAGCTGCTTTACCCTGATTGGACGGAAGGAATGAACACAGACGACTGCGTAGAGCCCGATGAATCCTACGCGGAGACAATCGATATCGATTCATGGGTGAAATTCTGGTTCGTCAACGAAATCATGGACAACAGGGACTGCGTCGATCCGAGAAGCGACTTTTTCACTTTTGACAGCGCAAACAACGTTTTCAAAGCCGGCCCTGTCTGGGATTTTGACAGGACGCTGTTCCGCAAACCGACAGAGCCGCAGCTGAAAAAGATGATTTACTACAACGCATTGTTCAAGTCTCCCGCTTTCAAGATCCGCGTGAAGGAACTCTGGAGCGAATATTACGATCGCATCGACATTGAACCGCTTGTCGAATCACTTCGCAGTGAACTTGACGTCGCGGCTCTTTACGACGCAATGCTCTGGGGGTATAACGACTATATTATCCTTGACAAAGATTCCAGAAATTTCAACGGTTATGCCGATTATCTGATGGAAAGGTTCGGGAGCAAACTTTCCGTTGTGGAGAGCGATATCGCCGAAATCAGTGTTTCAAACTGACAAGCTGTCATGTTTGAGCGTGCGAAACATCTCTTATAATTTGCGTTTATTAAGGTTTTTTGTATTATATCCGGCTTTTTGTCAGGGCTGAAAACGGGGCGTTTTATGAAAAAAAACAAATTATTAACCGTGCTTTGTTCGATACTTTTTCTTGTTGTCTGCGGATGCGGTTCTGCAAAAACAGAAAAGAATGATGACGATATAGATTCGTTTTCCGATACTGAGACTGCAGACAATGACACGGAAGGTGTTTCTGATGACGGTGAAACCGATACGGGGCTGCCGGCGGACGAAGATTCCGGAAATAAGGATGCTTCGGATGATTCCGATACTTTTGAAGATAAAGAAGATCCTGACAGTTTTGATGACATTGACGATCAGCCGGAGATTCCGGATGAAGACACTACTGTATCGGAACCGCTGTTTGTCAAGCAGCCGAAGAGCATGAATATCGCGCCGAGGAATAAAAGCGTGACTCTTGAATGCGAAGTGAGAGCTGACGGGCGGAATATAAGTTACCAGTGGTATTCAAGTTCCGACGGTACGACCGATACCGGAACTGCGATATCCGGAGCGGCTGATCCAGCTTTTGAAACGCCTGTATATACCGAAAAAGGACTACGTTACTACTATTGTGCCGCCGCGGTGATTTCGGGATCGGGTGAGGAACCGGTCGTTTTGGTTTCAAACATGGCAAGCGTCGCCTTTACCGCTCTTCCGACGCTCTACATAAATACTCCGGACGCTGTAGAGATTGTCTCAAAGGAAGAATGGGTAAAGAATACAGAAATTTCGCTTGTCGGAGCAACTGACGAAAGCTGGAATTTTGATAAAGTTGCTACAAGCATCAAAGGCAGGGGAAACTCAACGTGGGCTCTGCCTAAAAAACCTTACGCGCTCAAATTGGATAAAAAGCGGAAAATTATGGGAATGGCTTCTCACAAGCGCTGGGTTCTGATGGCGAATTACCGCGATAATTCTTTTATGCGCAACGAAGTCGCTTTATATCTCAGCAGGATTTTTGAATTTGGCTGGACTGTATCGGGAGAATTCGTTGATCTTGTTCTGAACGGCGAATACAAAGGTCTTTACTGGCTCGGAGAGGCGATAAAAGTCGACAAAAATCGTGTTGACATAAACGACGGAAATCCAGATCTCACAGATGAAGAAGATAAGGATTATCTTGTCGAAATGGCTCTCTATTATGACGAAATTGTCCAATTTAAGAGCTCCGTAAGAGATCTTCCGTATATAATCAAGAACGATGACTATATGGTTGACGGAAACGATGAAATAACAAGCGGCGGCGCAGCGCGTCTTGAGCGGTTTAAGGAAAAAATAGAAAATCTGGAAAGACTGCTTTACCCTGACTGGACGGATGGAATGGATACTAATGACTGCCTGACGCCCGATGAATCCTACGCAGAGATAATCGACATTGATTCTTGGGCAAAATTCTGGTTCGTGAATGAAATCATGGATAACCGCGACTCCGGTCACCCGAGAAGCAGTTATTTTACGTTTGACAGCACAAACAATGTTTTTAAGGCAGGACCGGTCTGGTATTTTGACAAGTCATCTTTCCGAAATCCGTCGGCACCGCAGCTGAAAACGACTATCTATTACAGCGCCTTGTTTAAATCTCCTGCTTTCAACAGCCGCGTGAAAGAACTGTGGAACGAGTATTCCGGCCGGATTGATGTCGAGCCGCTTGTCGAATCGTTGCGGAGCGAGCTTGATGTCGCGGCTGAATATGATGCGGCGCTTTGGGGACACCACGATTATATAAACACTCTTCTCCAAAATGACGATATCAAAACTTTTGATCAATATGTTGATTACCTGAAGGAAAGGTTCGAGAGCAAGCTTTCTGTGGTAAACAACGACATTGCCGATATCAATATTGAAGTGACAACTGACGTTAATTGATATGAATTTTGATTTTAGAAAACATTCATTTTTGAAAAATGTCCTTACTCTTATGAGCGGAACCGTTATTGCTCAGATGCTTACTGTTTTTGCAAGTCCGGTTCTGTCGAGATTATTTTCTCCGGAAGATTTCGCTCTGCTTGCATCTTTTACATCTGTAACATCGCTTTGTGTTGTTTTTTGCTCCGGAAAATACGAAGTGGCGATACTGCTGCCGGAAAAAGAGAATGATGCCCGTAATATTCTCAGGCTTTCTCTTTCAGTTTGTGCCGCAATATGCTGTATTCTGCCGGCAATTATCATCTGTATCGGGAAATTCAATGAAGCTTTTAATGCACTCGTCTCGAACGGTCTGGTTTTTGTAGCAGTACTGTTTGTCCTCTGTTCGAATATGTGCGAATCATTCCGTTATTATTTCCTGCGGAGAAAACAGTTCAAGGCCATAAGCTCGCGGACGGTAGTCGTTTCACTGACGACAGTGGGGCTTAATCTGCTTTGCGGTTACTTTTTCTACAGCAATAAGGTTTTTGTTACTTCGACGACAGCAGCCCAGGTGGTTGCTCTTATACTTTTCCTTTTTTTGTTTTTCAGGCTTTTCGGAAAAGAAAAACAGCCGTGGTCTTTAGCGGCAATAAAGCAGCCTCTTCTCCGTTATTGGAAATTCCCGGCTTTCACGATGAGCGGACAACTGCTCAACTCTCTCACGCTTAATATGCCGATTCTGGTACTTGCAAACTATTTCAGTTCGACAAGCATCGGTCTTTATGCTTTTGTGTATAAAATAGCCTCGCTTCCGATGAATGTTATCGGAACCAACGTGACACAGGTTTTTATGCAGAGAATTTCTCAGAGTTCGCCTGAAGATCAGAAAAAAATCTTTATCAAAACTTCAGCGGCTCTTTTTTTCCTTATACTGCCTCCGGCTGTTATCGGTGTTATTTTTGCGCCGCAGCTTTTTTCTTTTATTTTCGGCGAAAAATGGATCCCGGCAGCCAATCTTGCACGCCTGATGGCCCCGATGCTTGTAATAAGGTTTGCAACTACGCCGGTTACAGCTGTCTACAATATAAAAGAGAAAAATTTTCTTTCGTTCATTTTTCAGGTCGTGCGGCTTGTCCTTATGATAGCAGGCTTTGTTATTGCACTTTATCTGAAATGCTCGTTTGAAATGACGATTTTTATAAATTCGACAGCTTTGATAGTTTTTTATATTTTGGGTTATGTAACCGCGTTTTTCTTGTTTGATGCAAAAGGAAAAAATGAAAAAAAGTATGTTTAAAACAATCTGCAGAATAAAAAATCTCCTGAAAAGATTAAAAAGATTCGTATGGCTTAACGAAACGGAACTTTTATACATTCATTCCGGCAAAACAGTCCGGATCAGTTCTGCTGCTGCGATAAAAATAGAAAAAGTTACTCCGGAAAATGTAGAGGACGCCAAAAGTTTCCAAAGCGAGAACTATATCAGTTCTTTCAAGAATTTTCTTAAAAAGGGTTTTACCGGATATTATGCCTACAAAGACGGCGTCTGTGTTCACCGTTCATGGGTTTTTGAACAAAAAATGCAGATTCATTCTCTTGTAACTGAACCCCTGCTTGAGAATCAGGTCTATATCGCATGGTGCGAGACTGCCGCTTTTGCGCGCGGGCTCGGAATATATCCTCAGGTTTTAAGCAGGATTGTGCAGGATTATTCCGACAAACAGATTTTTATAGCCGTGAACAAAAACAACGCTGCAAGTATACGCGGAATAGAAAAGGCCGGTTTTGAACTTTGCAGAGTTTATAGGATAAAACGGATTTTAGGAAAAACGAATATAGTCATAGAGCAGAAATCATGACAAACAAGGAAAAATACATCGAATTTTTTAATCAGCACAACGATATCTGCATTTTCAGCTCTCCATGGTGGCTTGACGCTGCAGCCGGAGCGGAAAACTGGGATGTCATTCTTGTGGAGCGTGAAGGTGATATCGCGGCGACTTTTCCTTACGTGCTTGACCGCGGAAGATTCGGAAATCATATCGGAATGCCGATGCTTACACAGAAGCTGGGGCCGTATATTGTGTACTGTGAAGAGCAGATGAACGAATATAAGCGGATTGAGTATGAGAACGGAATTTTTGCCTCGATAATTTCGGAACTGCCGGAGTTCGACCTTTTTAACGTCAATTTTGACAACAGATACAGAAACTGGCTCGAATTTTACTGGAACGGTTTCAAACAGACTTCAAAGTACACCTACAGAATCGAAAATCTTCAGACATCGGACTGGTTTGGATTATTCGAGAAATCAAAAAGGAAAAAAGTCAGGAAAGGCGAAAAATCGTTCGAGTTCAGACAGGATCTGTCAGCCGATGAATTTTATGACTGTTTTGCTGAAGTTATAAAAGGCCGGAATGATGAGGTTTCTTATTCGAAAGATTTTTTCTGCAGGCTGTATGATGCGATATACGAACATAAGGCAGGAAAGACATTTTACTGTGCCGACAATGAAACCGGCGAAGTTGCTGCGATAAAATTCATTGTGTGGGATTCGTCAACTGCGTATGACATCATCGGTATGAGGCCAAAAAAATACAACTCTTCGGGAGCTACAGAATTTCTCACTTACAAATGCGTGGAGTATGTTTCGGGATTTGTAAACTGTTTCGATTTCGAAGGGAGTATGATAAAAGGTGTCGAGGACGCCTATCGCGGTTATGGAACGCGCCAGACCGAATATTTCAACATCAGCATGGACAAGCGGATTATTGTTCCTCTCATTAAGGATTTTAGAAACATTATCAGGAAATTGATAAAAAAATGACTCCTCAGCAATATATAATCTCTTTTTTGTCAGGCAGAGGCGATCAGTTTGTTTTTTACGGATTGCCTGATTCTGCTCCGTCGCAGGCAAAAATCGTTGTTGTTCCTTCTGATTTCTTCAATGACGGTGTTTATGGAACCCTGACAACTCTTCCGAAAACTCCTTTTGCAATGCTCCCCGATTCGGAAACGCCTTTTCTTTTCGGCGAGCCGCGGTTGGAAACGGATGAAAAAGGAAGATTTGTGCTTTACGCAGATCTTGTTGCATCGGCATATTTCATGCTGAGCCGTTACGAAGAAACGATAAAGCCTGAATGCCGCGACCAGCACGGGCGTTTCCTTGCGAAAGACGCCGTGGTTTTTCAGCAGGGTTTCGGAATGAGACCTCTTGTGGACGATTGGGGAAGATATCTGCGGAATCTTATTCGGAAAGCAGGAATTGACCTTCTGCCGGAAAAACAGGGATTCCGAAAAATTTATCTGACCCATGACATAGATACGCCGTTTATGCTGTGGCGTAAAAAACATGTCGTCAAACAGTGGATAAAAAATATAATCCGTCGCGGAATAAAAATTCCTCATCCATACAGAGTTTACAAAACCGGAGACGGTGATCCGTGCAACAATTTTTCACAAATCATAAGTTATGATACAGAGTTGCGCGACAAAATCGGTAAAGATATTGTTGAACCGATTTATTTTATGATCGCAGCCGGAGACAAAAATTCAAAAAACTACTGCGATATCGAACTGCCGAAATATCAGACAATGCTTCGGATTCTCTCTGAAAGCGGTGCGGAAACAGGACTGCACGTAAGTTACGAAGCCGGTGGAGATCCAGCGCTTCTTAAAGGCGAAATCGAGAGAATGTTCAAATTCTGCAAAAACGCAACTGCGAAAAGCCGCCATCATTTTCTGCGCTGGAGAGAGCCTGAACATATAGATGAAATGGAAAGTGCGGGAATAACGGAAGATTTTACTCTCGGATATGCCGACTGTGCCGGATTCAGGCTGGGAACCTGCCGACCTTACAAATTTATAAATCCGAAAACACTCCGCGTTTCGAATATTTTAATCCATCCGTTGGAAATCATGGAATGCTCGCTCGACCGCAAAGTTTATATGGGACTGGATTTTGAAGCAGCACAAAAAATATGTAAGGAAATTGCAGATAAAGTCAGGGAATATAATGGAGAACTAAATCTTCTGTGGCATAACACCTCATTTCTGCAAGGCTGGCACGATGCGCTTTATAGAAATATTCTAAAATATCTTGCAGGCGAACCGCTTTGATTCCTTAATTTGCATTTATTATAGGTTTTTTATATAATACTCAGCTTTTTTGTTCGTAAGGGAGTTTTTATGAGTAATATGCCTAAAAATGCTGAAAATAATGAAGTTTTGGAAAAGGAAACTGTAGAGATAACGGTTAAAGATATTGTTAAAATTCTGCATCGGAATAAAAAACTGTTTTTTGCTTCTTTCTTAATAGTATTTTTTATTCTTTCTTTAGTTTTTCTCTTTTTGCTGACACCTGTTTATGATGTCAATTCTTCTATCGAGATAAGAAGCCAGCAGACTTCATCCTCTTTTTCGTTCGATGCAATATCAATGCTTATGGGGGGCGGCGGCATAACAAGCGACAAAAGCATTGACTTAGAACTCCTTAAAAGCAGAACGATACTTGATTCTGTTGTTGAAAAAAACAATCTCAGGATGAATGTGAGAAGAAAAAACAATACGATATTTGCTTATCTTTGGAACAGAGTTTTCGGAGAGCTTCCAGAGGATGCGTTCGTAATTTTTAACAAAATTCCAGACAGCATGAAGAACGGAAACGGTGAAATAACTGCTTCGGAAGAAGGTTACACGATTGAATACGGCGGAGAAAAGGCTGAATGCGCATGGGATACCGACTGTAACTTTAAGAACGGAGTGGTTTCATTGACGAAAGTCGGATATTTTTCAATCTCTCTTAGCTATAAGTTTGAATATGAGCCTATAACCAAGGCTCGTGAAAGAGTCGGCAAGAATTTTGCAGTATCCAAGTCGGCGGATTCTGACACGATAATAATTGTCTTTACACATGAAAGTCCGGCTATGGCTGTAAAATATATCAACGACGTCACAGATATATACATCGCTAAAAAGAGTAAATGGGAAGCGAGTGATGCTGAATCCAAAAAAAAATATATAAATAAAATGCTGGACGAACTTTCGCTTGGAATCGATGAAAAAAGCCGTAAAATGATTGAATTCCAGCAGCAGGAAAAGACAATCATGCCTGAAGTGGAAGTTCCCGAACTTCTGAAAAAACAGGAAACTCTGAGAATTCAGATAGAAGAGTTCAAATTCAAAAAGCAGATTCTTGTAAATACTTTGAAAAGTGTCGAAGGCGATCCGGGAAAACCGATAACTATCCCGATAGAGGAGGCTTCTGTTCAGGAAGCGTTGAAATATCATAACTCTCTTCTTTTTAAACGGAACGAGATGTCTCAGCGGCTTACAGAAGAACACCCTCTCAAAGTTGCAGCCGATGAAGAAATCAAGGAGAGCGAACAAGCGCTGAAAAACGTTATAAAAACAAGTATCGCACAGTATGAAAAAGGAGAGAAACTCCTTAACGATCTTCTCGGCATGATAATGAGCGGGCAGGGGAAAATCCCTGAAACTCTTTTCACCTTTGCAAACCTCAAGCGGGATGTCGAACTTGCCGAAAAGGTTTACGTCACGCTTTCCGCCAAACTTTATGAATCGTCTGTTTCGCCGAGTGTCGGTGTTGTTCCGGTGAGAGTCATTGACGCTCCGGATCCCAATGTCATGCGCTCTTTCCCGAAAGTTAAAGTTTTTGCGATGATCATTGTCATGTTTTCCACTTTCTTCGGTTTCTTTATGGTGTTTGTAAAAGAAATTCTCCAATTCCTTAAAGAAAGTCTGAAACAAGAGGACGATGATTGTTCTAAAGTTCAGGAAAAATGATTTTACCGGAAATATAGCAGTGTTTTTGTCTATTGAATTGTTGAGGTTGTTGTGTTTTATTTGATTATCAGCTTGACAGTTCTAGCGCTTTCATTCGGCCTTTTTAAAAAAGCTGCAGGGACTATGGCTTTGAACAAACTCAACATGGTTTCATATATTTTTTATTTTCATTTTTTTGCGATGTCGTTTTTGGGATCCATTCTCGTGGTAAATCACATAGACAACCATTATCTCATAAACAAACTGGCGTATGATTCATCGAGATTCTACGGCTGGCTTGCAATAATGTATTCTATGGTGGCCGCACCGTGCGGAATGCTTATAGCCGGCATGTTTTTTAAAAATCACGATATGAAACAACTGACGAATTGCTATGCAAAAAGCAAGATTAGGCCATTGCTTTCCGAAAAGGATTCTTATATCAAATTTTTTCTTCTGATTCTGTCTGCCGTATCTGTTTTTTCGGTAATCTATACTTTCAAATCCATCGGAACAATTCCTGTTATGAGTATTGTCAGAGGAGAAAGTGCGAAATTTCTGGCAAAGCTGAGGATAGATTCTTCTGCCGGATTTCAGGGAAATATATATATCAGGAATATTTTTGCAATTGCTTTGACGCCGATTCTATCCTATATTGCTTTTGCTTACTACAAAATGACGAAATCGAAAAAAGATCTGCTTTGGTTTCTGATTATGCTCGGTGCAGGAATTATGATTTCGACATACAGTCTTGCAAAATCACCGCTGCTTGTCTACATGATAGGCTTCCTGCTTCTGAAAACGCTGATAGACGGAGAGGTCAGCAAAAAACTTTTTGTTTTTACAGGTATCGCCTTGGTTTCAATTCTGATTCTGGCATACGTCTTCATTATGGGAGCCGATACCGCTAAAATTTATACCCTTTTTCTTTCGCCGAACAGCGGTATTACAGGGCGAATTCTTCTCAGTCAGTCTGCCGGAACATTCTTTTCATTCGATATTTTCCCTTCGCGTCATGATTTTTTGGGTTTTTCCAGTTTTTCCTCCGTTTTGTCGGAAATTTTCTCCATGGATAAAAGCGAGAGAAGCGCCCGTATCATAATGTCAATAATAATGCCGTCAGCGGTTGAAGAAGGAACGGCTGGAGTTATAAACTCTCTTTTTATCGGCGAGGCATGGGCAAATTTCGGGCTGGCAGGGGTTATATTCGCCCCGCTTTGGGTGGGCTTTGTAATCCAGTGGAGTTATATTCTGCTTTTGAAGGCTGAAAAGACTCCGTTGTTTCTGGCTCTTACTGTTTTTTTAACTTTAAAATGGCCGGTAACAGGCGGATTTAATGATTTTATCTATAACGCCGGTATTGTAACGATGCTTTTTATTTTTCTTATTATCTTATCTTCAGCGCTGATGCTCAGAATGATTAATACCGGAAAAAAATACATAATCAAAATCAAGAAGGTGAAACATGCCGGGCAAAAGTAAAAAAATGATTTTTCATATTCCGCTTCCTTTGAATGAAAAAGCGGCGTCTGCCAGCGGAATCAGGCCTTTGAAAATGATAAAAGGCTTTAAGGAAGCAGGATTCGAAGTTGAAATCGTAAGCGGAAACGCCAATGAAAGAAAAACCAGAATTTCGGAAATAATAAATAAAATAAAAAACGGCGAAAAGTACGATTTCTGCTACAGCGAATCTTCGACGATGCCGACTCTGCTGACGGACAGAGGACATCTGCCCTTTCATCCCTTTGTGGATTTCGGTTTCTTTAAAGAGCTGAAACGGAACAATATTCCGATAGGACTGTTTTATAGGGATATTTTCTGGGCGTTCGATCTTTATAAAAAATCTGTTCCTTTGCATAAAAGGCTTTTTGCGCTGCCGTTCTATAAATACGACTTGAAAAAATACAATGAGCTTGTTGACGTGCTTTTTCTTCCTTCGCTGCGTATGAAAGATGCGATCCCCGCGAATATTGAAATCCCGAAAGTTTTAGCTCTCCCTTCAGGCGGAGACAAAGTCGACATCGGTCAGAACAATGACAAACACAGCGCTCTCTCCATTCTTTATGTCGGAGGTATAGTTCCGCCGCTTTATGACCTTAATCCGCTTTTCGAGGCTGTAAGAAAACGTCCGATGCTTCACCTGACCGTTGTCTGTCGCAAGAATGAGTATGAAGCTATGAAGAGTCACTATAACATAGAATCGGAATCCAATATCGAAATTGTTCACGGAACCGGTAAAATCGTAGATGATTGTTACAGTAAAGCGGATGTCTTCGCTATATTGTGCGCTTTTTACGAGTATTGGAGATTCGCGATGCCGTTTAAACTTATTGAATCTCTGGCTCACGGAGTGCCGGTTGTGACTTATTCAGGAACAGCAGTCGCCGATTTTGTCGAGAATAATAATGCCGGCTGGGTAATTGACGGAAATTACGGTGATTTTTTACAGAATCTTGCTGAAAACAAAGAGCTCGTCGAAGAAAAGAAGGCTGATGTAATAAAAGCGATTCCCGAAAACACCTGGGAGGCGAGGGCTTTATTTGTTGCAAAGCAGCTTTGCGGAGAAAAAAAATGAAGATTCTTTTCCTTTCGGACGCTTCGTCTATCCACACGAAAAGATGGGTCAATTCCATTGCCGAAAAAGGGGTCGTAATTCATCTTTTCAGTTTGAAACCGGTAGAAACTTCGGAATATCCCGGGGAAAATTTTTCGTTTACCTGTTTCGATATGCAGAAAAGATTCGGCGGTTTAAGCAAGCTCGGCTATCTGAAAGCTCTGCCTGCGCTTAAAAAAGTTATCAGCGAGTTCAAACCTGACATCATGCACGCCCATTTCGCCACAAGTTACGGTCTGCTCGGGGCTTTGAGCGGTTTCCATCCGTTTGTTCTTTCTGTCTGGGGAAGCGATGTCTTCGACTTTCCTAAGAAGAGTTTTCTGCACAGAAAAATTCTCGAATACAATCTGAAAAGGGCGGACAAAATCCTTTCAACGAGTAACGTCATGGCGGTCGAAACAAAGAAATACACGGATAAGGAAATCGAAGTGACTCCTTTCGGAATAAATACCGGACTGTTCAAGCCTGAAAAAGCCGACCGTGCAGCTTCAACGCCTTTTTCCGCAGACGATATCGTTGTCGGAACAATAAAGCTGATCGAGACAAAATACGGGATAAACTATCTGATCGAGGCTTTTTCAACGGTTGCAAAAAAGCATCCCGAACTTCCGCTTAAGCTTCTCATTGTCGGGGATGGCAGTGAAAGGAAAAATCTTGAAAGTCTGACCGAAAAGCTTGAAATAAAAGACAAAGTTTATTTCGCGGGGATGGCTGAATATCAGAAAGTCCCGTATTTTCATAAGATTATCGATGTTTATGCCGCGCTTTCGATCCTTGACAGCGAGAGTTTCGGGGTTGCCATAGTTGAAGCCGAAGGCTGCGGAAAACCGGTCGTCGTTTCCAATGCCGGAGGTCTTCCGGAAGTTGTCGAAGACGGCGTGACAGGCTTTGTCGTAGAGAGAAAAAATGCAGAAGCCGCGGCTGAAAAACTAGAAAAACTCGTACTTGACGCCGGTTTGCGGGAAAGAACGGGAAAAGCGGGAAGAGAGCGGGTTCTCAAATTTTACGACTGGAATGAAAATGTATCGCAGATGATGAGAATATATAATAAAATCAATGGTAATTAGGTGAGAAAATGGCGTTTGTCCACTTGCATTTACACACGATCTATTCGTTTCTCGACGGTCTTGTAAAGCCGGGAGAACTTGCAAAAAAGCTGAAAAAACTCGGTATGACCGCAGTTGCGATTACAGACCACGGAAATATGCACGGAGTCGTCGATTTTTACACGACGATGATCGGCAAAGACGAAAAAGGAAACTACAACAAGCTTGAAAATGCCGATATAAAGCCTGTAATAGGCATGGAAGCCTACATTTCGGCGAATGACAGGACTGAAAAAGTGAAATCCGATGCTTTCCATATGCTTTTGCTCGCCGAAAATGAGAAAGGTTATAAAAATCTGTGTTATATGGCCTCTACAGCTTTTGTCGACGGATTCTACTATAAACCCCGTATTGACCGCGCTTTGATAAAGGAACACGCTGAAGGAATCATAGCCACAAGCGCGTGTCTCGGAGGCGAAATTCCACGTGCGCTTGTTTCCGGAAGAGATGATGATGCAAAGCGAATAGCGCTTGAATACATCGAACTTTTTGGCAAAAACAATTTCTTCATCGAGCTTCAGGTAAACGGAATAAAGGAGCAGGAAGAGGTCAATCCAAAACTTATAAAACTTGCACGGGAACTTGGAGTAGGTCTTGTCGCGACGAACGATGTCCACTATCTGAGCCCGGAAGATGCGGAGGCACAGGACATTCTTTTCTGCATAAACGAGAAGAAAAAAGTGACCGATACTGACAGAATGCACCACGAGACGGCGGCATTCTACCTCAAAAGCGAAGAGGAGATGCGCAATTTGTTCAGTGTCTACGGCGAGGCTGGAACGGAAGCGATAGAAAACACTGTCAAAATCGCGGAAAGATGCAATGTCGAGCTTGATCTCGGGCACAACTATCTTCCGATTTTCGACACGGGCGACAAAAGTCCGGCCGAATTTCTCCGCGATATGGCGGAAAAAGGACTTGAGGAGCGTTTTATCGAACTCGGAACGCCTGAAGAGAAGAAGCCGGCTTACCGCGAAAGGCTCGAATACGAGCTTAGTGTCATTATCAGAATGGATTTTCCTGGCTATTTCCTGATAGTTTCGGACTTTATCCGCTGGGCGAAAAACCACAATATTCCTGTTGGTCCGGGGCGTGGCAGCGGTGCCGGTTCGCTTGTTGCATACTGCACGAGAATCACCGATCTTGATCCTCTGCGCTACGAGCTTCTTTTCGAGAGATTCCTTAATCCTGAGCGAATTTCAATGCCCGATTTCGATGTCGATTTCTGTCAGGATAACCGTGAGCGTGTAATCGAGTATGTTTCGCAGAAATACGGCGCTTCCAACGTTGCGCAGATTGCGACTTTTGGCCAGCTCAAGGCAAAGTCGGCTATCCGTGATGTTGCGAGAGCGTTAGATATTCCGCTCACGACGGCTGACAAACTCGCCAAACTCGTTCCCGATTCATTTGCAGATATGTTTTCACCGCAGTATTTGAAGAAAACGAAAGATGTCACGAAGAAACTTATAGAAAGCTATAATGTTCCGAAAGATGTGGCGGACGATCCTGACAAGCTGAGAAAGGCGGTCGAAGGTTTGAAGATCGCTCCGGAGGATACTGAAAATGTGAAATCTCTCAACGCAGCAATTGACGCTTTTGCGAACGAAAGGCAGGTTATCCGCGACAATACCGATTTCTCGAAAATCATTAATATTGCGGTCAAAATCGAAGGACTTTTGCGTCAGCCGGGCAAACACGCGTGCGGACTTGTTATCGGTCAGAAGCCAATTTATGAGTATTCTCCGATATTTGTCGATAAAGACAACTACCGTGTCACGCAGTATGACAAAACGATGGTTGAACTTGTAGGGCTTGTAAAATTCGACTTCCTCGGACTTAAGACACTCACGATGATAAACCATGCTGTAACGCTCGTCAGGAAAAAAGTTCCTGATTTTGATATTTCCAAAATTCCGCTTGACGATGCCGCAACGTACAAATACATCTGCGAGAACAGTACCAAAGGGATATTCCAGATGGAAAGCGGCGGTTTTGAAAAGATGATTCACCAGATGAAACCTGACCGTATCGAGGATCTTATTGCTGCGGTTGCCCTTTACCGTCCTGGACCTATGGATATTATTCCGAACTACATCCGCAGAAAACACGGAAAAGAGGAAATTGTGTACGATCATCCGTGGCTGAGCGAAATTCTTAGTGAAACTTACGGCCTCATGGTTTATCAGGAGCAGGTTATGCAGATTTCGCGCCGTCTTGCTGGATTCACGATGGGCGAAGCCGATGGTCTCAGAAAGGCGATGGGTAAAAAAATCATAGCAAAAATGGAGGCCGCGAAAGTCAAATTTATTGAAGGAGCTAAAGCAAAAGAGATTCCTGAAGAGACTGCAAAACTGGTTTTTGATCACATGGAAAAGTTCGCAAGTTACGGTTTCAATAAGTCACACGCAGCATGTTATGGTTACATTTCATACCAGACTGCGTACCTGAAAACGCATTATCCGACGGAGTTCCTGACAGCTCTCATTACTTCTGAAGCGGGAGATGCCAACAAGGTTTTTATGTATGTCAGCGATGCAAGAGAGCACGGAATCAAGGTTAATCTTCCCGATGTCAACAAGAGTCTCAACAGTTTTACGATAGAGGAAAATGCGATAAGATACGGCTTCGGAGCTGTAAAGAATGTTGGGGAGGCAGCTGTTGACGCTATAATAGAAGAGCGTGAGAAAAACGGTGAATTCAAGTCGTTAATAGATTTTACATGCAGGATGAACCAGTCCAAAGTCAATTCAAGAGCGATGGAATTTCTGATAAAGTCAGGTGCATTTGATTTTACAGGTATAAACCGCGGATTGCTGCTTGCAATGCTTCCTCTGGCTTTGAAAGAGGGCGAGAAGGCGGCAAAGGACAAGGATTCCGGCCAGCTTAGTCTTTTTGCAGCTTTTGATAATGCGGCTTCAGAACAGGATTCGGGAATGACGGATGAGGAACTTCTCAAACAAGTTGATAAAAGCGAGGCGCTCGATGTTTTTGATTCGCTGGCTCTTGAGCGTGAGGTGCTCGGTATTTATCTTTCGAACCATCCTGCAAGATTTTTCAGGAAAGATTTCCAGAATTTGGGGCTTAGTTCGATAAACAGCGTTATTGAAGATGTCGAGTCAGGAAAACGTTTTTACGGACAGCGCAATGATAACTGGGTTCCAGGAATAATCACGACGGAAATTAAGCCTGTTAAAAGCCGCGACGGAAAGGATTACTACTTGAAAGGCATTCTTGAAAGTGAGGATAACTCAGTCGAATTCTCGATAAACAAAATCGGCAATCCGCTGGGAAACCCTGATGTTGCGAAACTTGCATCGAAAGTTCCGCTTATTTTCAGAGTCCGAGGCAGGGCGGTCATGACAGGCGACGATGACGAGAAAACACTGGAAAAAGTTGTTTTTTCGATAAATGACATCAAAGAAGATGTGAAAACTGTAGATCAGTTCATGCTTTACTGCAAACAGGATGATGACAGTTTTGAGCCTGTGCTGGTTTATGAGTGCAGGGAAGACGAATTCATTAAAAACAAAGAAAGTTTGAGGACAATGTTTTCGGATTCGCCCACAGCCTTCAGAATGAAGTTACAGATAAAGATGGGTTTCGGCGATTCGGGCGACAATATTGTTCTTGAAAAGCAAGGTAACATAGATTTGACAAAACTTGCGGAATACAAATCGATATTCGGCTACGACCAGTTTTATCTGAAAGTTAAAGAAAATTAAGCATGAAAGATTTAAAACTTCTTTACTTTGAAATTTCAGAGACTATACTTTTGCGTTTTTTGGTTTTATTGGCGGAAGGGATAAAAAATGCTTCAATTAGATAATGTTTTATCGGTTTTTACTAGCGATATCGCGATAGATTTGGGAACGGCGAACACTTTGATATACGTCAAAGGCGAGGGAATCGTCGGTAACGAACCAAGTGTAGTTGCTGTTCAGGAAAAGGATTCAAGAGGTGCAAAATCTGTCCGTGCGGTTGGTCGCGAGGCAAAGGAGATGATAGGAAAAGCACCTGTAAATATCAGTGTAATCAGGCCTTTGAAAGACGGTGTTATTGCTGATTTCGAGGTCGCGAGCCAGATGCTCAGATATTTCATCAAACACGCTTACAAACGCGGAAGTTTCATCAAGCCGAGAATCGCGATAGGTGTTCCCTACGGAATTACGGAAGTTGAAAAAAGGACAGTCAGAGAAGCTGCGCTGGGTGCAGGCGCCAGGGAAGTGTTTCTCGTTGAACAGCCGATGGCTGCTGCGGTCGGGGCCAATATGCCGGTCACTGAACCTACAGGAAATATGATAGTTGATATAGGCGGAGGAACCACAGAGGTTGCTGTTATATCGCTTGCCGGCATTGTTTATTCCAAATCGGTCAAGTCGGCCGGTGACAAAATGGATGAGAGCATAATCGACTATATCAAGAAAAAATATAACCTTGCGATAGGCGAAAGGATGGCAGAGCAGATAAAGTGGACTATAGGCAACGCTTATCCTGACGAATCTCGTGAATTTATGGAAGTCAAAGGGCTTGACCTTGTTGCTGGTGTTCCAAAAACGATAGAAATTCACAGTGATGAAATCAGAGAAAGCCTTTCGGAAGTTGTAAAAGCCATAGTTTCTGCAATCAAGGTTGTTCTTGAAAACACTCCGCCTGAACTTGCTGCTGATATTGTCGACAAAGGAATCGTTCTTGCCGGAGGTGGCGCGCTTCTCAAAAATCTCGACATTCTTATCCGTGAAGAGACGAATCTTCCTGTAATAATCGCAGAAGATCCGCTTAAATCCGTTGTTGTTGGAACTGGTAAAATACTTGAAAATATTTCACTTTTGAAAACTGTATCCTTGTACTGATATTGAATAAAAAAAAGGTTATCCGTTATATTTTTATTGTATCTTTTTTTCTTGTTCTGATAGTTCCGCAGTTTTTTTTAGAGTATACTTCACGATTTTATTTCATCGATGACATCCAGATGCTGCTTCATGCTCAGGTGGAGAATGTACGCGAAACTTTTTACATAATTGCAGACCTTAAAAATGTCGGACATCAGAATAAGATTTTGGAGCAGGAAGTATCCGAACTGAAAGTCAGACTGCTTATGAATGATGCTATAAGAAAGGAGAACGAAGAGCTTTCAAAATTGCTCAGACTTAAGGACAGTTACGGAAAATACACGATTATCCCGGCAAAAATATTGAACTATTCTGAACTTAACCCCAACAGAATATCGATAAGTTACGAAGAGCAGTATGCGAAACTAATGGCTGAAAAATCAACAGTTGTTTCGAGTATGGGTTTGGTCGGGCTTGTTACTTCGTTTCATGGTGCAAGGGCGGAGGTCGAACTTATAACTTCAAAAGAGTTCACAATTCCGGCAGTTTTGGAAAACCGCGATGAATGCACAGCTATTTTGCGTGGTAACGGACAGTCGCTCTCTGTTCTTTTTCTCGATAAACTCTGCAATTCTCCGACAGCTGACGGAAAAAAGATGATGAGTGCAAACCTTAGCGAAAACTATACTATTCCCTATATTCCGATAGCAATCATTGGCAATCTCAAAGAGGATGAAAGCAATATTCTTTTTATGAAAGGCGAGGCGATTCCGCTTTTCAAAAAGGGCAAACTGAATCATATCTTCATTGTTGTTGGTGCAAATACTGGTAATGAAAGGTCGTTGTTTTAACTTGTTATTTGGTGAATTATGAAGTTGTCTCTGCTTATTCCTGTCTACAACGAAGAAAAAACACTTGATCTGATTTTTTCAAAAGTTTTTGAGCTTGAAAAATCACCTTTGATTGATGAACTCGAAGTTATTGCAGTTGATGATTGCTCAAAAGATAATTCTTTGAATTTATTGATAAAATATGAAGATGAAGGCAAAATAAGATTGTTCCGTCACAAGAAAAATCAGGGCAAAGGGGCTGCGGTTAGAACGGCTATGGCAAATGCGACAGGCGATTATGTCGTTTTTCAGGATGCGGATCTCGAATACGACCCGCAGGATCTTCTTAAAATGCTTGATTATGCTGTCAAAAACAATGTCGATATTCTTTACGGCAGCCGCTTTTTGGGAAAGAAGACGAGTCCACTCGGAAAATTCCACTATTTTGTTAATGCCGGACTTACGACTTTCTCCAATCTTTTAACAGGCTTGAAACTTACCGACATGGAAACATGCTATAAAATGTTCAAGGGCGAGGTTTTGAAAGAAATCCACATCGAGGAGGACCGCTTCGGCCTTGAACCTGAAATCACGGCAAAAGTCTCAAAAATCTGCGCTCTTAAAAATCTTACAATCAAAGAAATTCCTATAAGCTATAATCCGAGAAAATCTGATGAAGGCAAAAAAATAGGAGCCAAAGACGGCCTGAGAGCCGTCTATATCATCTTAAAATACGGGCTTTTCGAATAAGTCGATTAAGTTCGACGCGCCGAAATCAGGATCGTTATACCGTGATACCGTTATAACGTTATACCGACGGCGCGAATCGTTATACCGATAATAACGATAATAACGTTATTCCGAAGTTTCTTCGTTAAATGAGTCAAGCATAGCCTTGACGGTTTCGGGCGGAAGTCTGAAGTGGAGTCCTTTCGGTATTTCGAGAAGTTCGTGAGGATAGAAAGTCTCGATTCCAACGAAATTTAAATTTTTGTCGAGTATTGCCGCTTTGCCTTTTCTTCCGGTCGTTCTGAAAACATCAAGCGAGCAGGCAAGCTGTTTTTTGCCGATGACGCGGAGAATTGTTCCGGGCGGGAAAACTCCGAGGGCGCTGAAAAGTGCTTTAACGGTGACTTTGGCGAAGCAGCGCATATCTGCCATTTTGAAAAGCTGTTCTATAGCCTCGGGGCGTTTCATAGGCATTGTTTTACGTGCAGGCCACCAACGTGTCGCCAAGTCGTAGTAGTCGCAGACTTTTATGAGTTCGCCCAGAGGCGTTGACATTATCGGTTTTTCAGGCGGAATCGGCTTGCAGTCGAAAGTGTATGTCGTGTGATGAAGACCTGCCGTGATTGCAGCTTCCATCATCGCGAAGTTGAGCGAGTTGAGTCGGCTGAGAACGGCAAAACCGTTCTGGCAGTGCTCGACGACTTCGCCGCGCGAGTTTTCGGGGATGTCGATGTCATGGAAATATGCGGCAGTGCCGATTCTTGTCAGAAGAGAACGGTCGATTCCGAGCTGAACTCCTGCCGCGATGCTTAAGATTGCCGTGTTGGTGAGGTGAGTTGCTATCATTTTGCCGCGCAGACTGTTGATTGAAGCCAGAACCATGATGTGAGATTCCTGAGAATCCGAAGAACCGTCACAAATCATGTCAATGGTGTTCTGGATGTTTCTCATAGCCTTTTTCAGCGGCATCGGACGGTTTTCAGTGATTTTCGCCTTGAACATGGAGTGGTCAAGTATCATGTTGCGGTAGGTAAGACGCGCAAGCTGGCTTTTGTTCAGAATGTTGAAAAGATCGTCTCCTCCGGAACTGTCGCGCTGTGTTATCTGAATTTTTATTCCTTTGTTTTTAAGTCTCTGCTCAAACTGCGCGAACCTTGTGTCTAACTTGTTGTTCGATTTTATAATCTCCTGTCCGATAAGCATAAATTCGACTATTTCGCTGATTCCGCTTTCTTTATGAAAGATTATTGTCGCGATCTGGAGATTGATGTAAAAATCCTCAAGTTCTTCAAAAGAGATGTTCAGTCCTTTCTTTCTCCTGACTCTCACGTCGTTAAGAGTGAAATCATTGCCGTTGAAAGTGTAATCGAAAAAAGTGTCTGTGGCAAAGAAGAATTTTATGGTTTCGTTTAATTTCTCTGTGTTTTTTTCAACGGTGTCGTTGCCTGAGCCGTAAAGTCTCAGAGCCTTAAGAAGAGCGTTCATGGCGACGGTGAAATCGTACATTCTCTCTCTTTCGATACGGTCTGAATTTTCGAAAAACTCAGAGGATATTACATTGTTGTGAAGTTCTTCGCTCATAAGTATTTATCCTTGATTTTATTTACTATTTTTACTGTTTCTTTGTTCCCTGACGACAGAGATTTCTCTATGAATTTTTTCGCCTGCGGATCATTGCGGTAGTAAAAAATCGCTTTGTAAAATTCTTCTTTTGCCGTCGGTATGGATTTGTTGAAAAGACTTCCTGAGGCAGAGAGCGTATTTGTTACAGCCGGAAAGAGCTCATCGAAAATTTCGGGTCTTAAAAGCTTGCAGAAAGCCTGAAGCTCATCGGTTTTCATTTTCGCCAGAGAGTTTATATCGGCGGCTCTAATAATAAATTTAGAGAAATGGGTCATTGTCGTGGCTTTGTGTATTGCTTGAATGGCTTTCAGCCGGATATCCGGGTCCTCGGTCAAAAGCTGCTGTCCCAGAAGGTCGAAAAGATCGTATCTGCGTAGCGAGACTATCATCTGGAAAATTTCATCTATCTCGTCGCTTTCCAGTTTTTTAAGGTTGTGAATTTGGAGCAGACGGTTGATAATCGGCTTGATTGCAGTATTGTCTTTAAGTTCCAGAATTTTTTGGATTGCAGGGCTTCTGACATCGCGAGCAGATGAGAAAACGGCCCTTTCAAGCGAGGGAAGAGCTTCCTCAACAGAAAATTCCATGAGAAGTGCCAGTGCTTCGATTCGTGCCTGTTTCTGGGGATGTGAAACTGTCGCTCTTATTGCCGGAAGGATTCTCGGATCTTTTTTATCTTTCATCATTGCGAGGGCGTTGCGGACGACTTTCCAGTCGGAATGGTGCGTCAGAGCAAGCAGATCGTCGGTTATCGGAACATATTCGGCACAGCTGTTTATAACAGCGATTCTAGTTTCTCTGGATTCGATTCCGTTGATTTTGGAAAGGAGAAAATCCATTTTTTTTGACGGAACCATCGCAAAAAGTTTGCCGATAACTGCGATTTCTTCTGCCGGAATATCTTCGACCGTAAAGAAAAAGTCGTTTAAAAACTCCTCATTTTCAAGATCTGAGAAAGTATCCCTGATTTTTTTCGAGTATTCCGGCTGAGTATTCTGAAGCTGTTCGGCGATGGTTTTCAATGTCTGTATGAAAAGTATCGCACCGCTTACAGAACCGAAAAGAAGCAGCTTTTCCCAAAGTGATACGGCAGTGTCCAGAAGTTCTTTCCCGGCTTTAGTGCCCTGGCTGTTCATAAGACGCGCCGAAAGCTCCTTGAGGAAACGGCTAACGACAAAAGAGTCGCTGTTTCTTTTCAAAGCTTCATCGAATTTAAACATCTCCATTTTGCCGACGATGTAATTCGAAAGCCGTTGGTTGAGCAGCTCTTTGCGTTCGTTAAAATCTATCTGACCTTCCTCTTTCAGCATAAGTTCGGAATATTTATCAAATTCAGCTGCTATGAATTTAGGTGAATTGGCCATATCCATAGGGGAATTTCCGGCTCCTTCCTTGCCTTCATCCCTGTCCACTTCGCCGATACCGTCAAGCCCTGGACCATAAGAAAGTTCCTCGACGAGAAACGGTGAAAAGTTGTCGGAATCGTTGGAAAGCGAAAGATTCTGTTTGATAAGCTCGTCTTCCGTAATATAGCCGATGTTTGTGAAATTGTGATCCCAAAGCAGTGTCGAAAGGTCGTAGTCATCATTTGCAAACAGTGTGCACTGCGCCAGAATATCAAAAAGCTGCCAGATTTCGTCTTTCTGGGTTCCTTTCTGAAAATAAATTTCCCTGAGACCGTCGTTGTAAAGGAAAAATACAACCTCCCTGTCTTTATCGTCCGTTTCAAGAACATGGCTTCCGAACATGAATCCTTTTGTTGAAATTCTCAGCGAAATCGATGGTATATCCGTAAGAATCTCGTCGAGTTTAACTTTGAACTGATCCGCGAATCTCGAAAACGCCGGATTTGTCCTCGGATAAAGCCTGTAGCCTCTTATAACCTTGCCGAAAAGTGAAACGAGTTCTTTTGTCGACTTTACGAGCTCGTTATCGTTGAACAACTTGTCGGCGTTATCTTTGAAAAAATCAAATATTTCTCTCTTTTTTTCGCTTGCTTTGACCATTTTTCAAAACCTCAAAAAATTCCGCATATTTTAGTGATTGGAAGCAAAATCTCAAATTTTTTGCGAACTACAAAAGGTAAAAAATTGTCTTTTTTAAGCAAGTTTTCAATAATAATACGATTTTTATTTTTTGAGGGAATCATGAAAAAATTTCTGCTTATTGTCTTTTGCCTGATATCGGTTTTCCAGCTTTCCGCCGTTGAAGACGCATCTCTTCTGAAATCGGACGAGACTCAGAAAAGTTATGAAAGAAAGGCTGTCATGGGATTCGGCGACATCGGCTTCATGCAGGATGCCGTGAAAGTGCCTATGCGCTACTGCGAATACAACGAAAAAGGCGAGGGAAGGTGCGTTCCGTGGACTTTTTCGGTGAATTATCCGCTTGACATGAGCGAAAAACTGAAAGCGGCAAAGATTTTCTACCAGTGGACGATCACAAACCGCTTCGACAAGATAATTCTTGGCGACAACGTCGCTTTCATGCGGACAAAAGGCGGTGAGGTGAAGATCGATTTAGGAGGAAAGATCCCGACTTTCCGTGCAGGAACGAGCGACCGCGCCACTTTCAGAAGGCATCTGGAGCACTATCTCAATTCTGATGTCAGAAAAGTTTTCGGAAACCTGCTTGACGCGAGTGCTGAGCAGAGGTATTCCGAACTTTCGGAAAAAGAGCAGGAGACTTTCATGGTGACGAAGGCAAAGGAACTTGGTCTTTCGGCGGCTTTTGTCAAAAATCTCCTCAATTCATCCTACGTTTTCGCGGCTCATGTCGCTCCGATCGGCAGTGCGGGAAGAGTTGTCCGCACCCGGCATAAATCGGTTACAACCGGTCTTTACTACAGTTCATTCGATATCGAAATCGAGCTTTCGGTCGATGTTGTTTTCATGATCTACCGCTACAACTACGAGACAAAACGCTTCGAGCATTACGGCGACATCGTGGGTCATTCGGGCGGAATTACAGGCTCGACCGATACCGCGCTTCAGATAATCCCGACTCCGAAGCAGGTCATGGCTGTTTTCAACGACACTTTCCGCACCGCGATAAAGGCGGCTTCGCTGAACGCAAACTATCAGCTTAAGCAGGATGACAATTTCGCGATCTTCATGCCGGTAAAAAGCAGCGACGGCAAAAAAATCGAAAGCAGTTTCGGAGTTATGGAAGATATCCGTGTCGATCATCCTTTCGAGATCCTTGAAACGGTTGACGGCAAGACTCAGCGCAAAGGTTTTGCAAGGGCGCGTGAAGTTTCTCTCAACTGCAAGGATGGCGCCGCACCGACAATAATCAAGGTGACGAACGGGGACGCCGAGGAAGGCGACCAGCTGCGTGAATATCCGTGGACAGGTCTTTATTTTAACCTCGGATTTGAAAACAACGGAGTGCAGATAAACGGAGTTCAGGGAAGAGATATGGATGTTAAGGAGGGAGATGCAGGGCTATGGTATTTCGGTCCCGGACTTCATCTCGGAACGACAGTTGATCTTGGATATGTGAAGAATAGTTCTGCTCTAAGTGAGTTTTATCTCAGTGTATTTTTGGATTTGAATTTTGGTATGAAAGTATCCACCAAATCTGACTATGAAGAAAATTATGATTTAGATGGTTTCCCTGCCTGGTTCGGTGGCGGTCTCGGTATCGCAAAAAGGTTTTATACAGGGTCGGCAGGATTTTTCATTGCTCCGGCAATCGACGCTTCTTATCACGGCACTTTGAATAAGGGATTGAATTTCCAGCATTTTACGGTGACTCCTCAGGTTCAGCTTGGTTTCAGCGCGACACCGAGTTTCGATTTTATAATAAAGGCCGGCTGGAATTTAGGTTTTCTTACCAAAGCGGAAGAAGACGATATTGATGTCATGGACCGCTATTCTCCTTTTGTCCACGGAATTTATGCGTCACTCGACTTCAACTTCCATCTTCCGATAGTGAGCGCGATGGCGAGAATGTATACGCCCTCTTCAAATGTGTGCAGGTGATGAATGAAATATTTTATGGAGGAAAAAATGAGAAAGTTTTTGGTATTAATGCTTGTTTTGGCGCTCTGCCTTGCCGGTTGTTCCAACAAATGCGATTTCAAAAAACAGCAGACTCCGGCTCTTTACGAAGCGACTTTCGTCGAAAGCAGCGGCACCGGCGAAATGATGATCAAGGCGACGGGTATCGGCTGCTCGGTCGAAGAGGCGCTTGAAGAAGCCAAAAAGACTGCAGTCTGGTTCGTTCTTGAAGGCGGCGACAAGCCTATCCTCAAAACGCAGGCTGAAAAAACGAGAGCTTACGGCCTTGAAATGCAGATGTATGCGAATCCNNAATCCGGTCAAATATATCCGCTGGATTTCCGACATAAAATCGAAGAAAAAAGAGGGCGGAAAAACAAAAGTCACATATCTTTTCAAAATCGATGTCGCGATGATCCAGCAGGAGCTCGCGGCTGCCGAAATAATCACTTCTACCGAGGATCTGGGCGAAAGCATGGGGCTTCCGACAGTTTCGGTTTTTGCCGATAAAGGCGGTGATTTCGCAAAAACAGCCGTCAGCGCGCTTCAGGAATACTTCCAGGACAACTCTTTCGAAGTTTACAAGGCGGCACAGGGCGACACTGTGAACAAAATCGTTGCAAAAATGGCCGCTTTGGAAGGAGCCGAGACCGATCCAATGCACGATATGGCGCTTTCTTTGGGCACCGATGTCTATGCGAAAGTAAACTATTCCGGAGTCAATGGAACCGCGGGAACAAAGGCTTCGGTTGCGGTCGAAGTTTTTGAGACGGCAAGCGGCAAAATGCTCGGAACGACGACCGGTTTTTCGGCTGAAAGAAGAGTCTCCGACGCCAACGCGCTTGTTCAGGAAGCAGTGAACGATGCCGGCGCTAAAGTTGTCAGTCAGATCAGAAAAGAGTGGATGGAGATGGTGAAAAAAGGAAAACCGTTCAAAGTTGCGATCCTTTCCAACAGTTCCGACGGTGCTGCGGTCGATGAGGCGGTTTACGGCGCGCTCAAAGAGCTTTCGTCAAGGCCGATCAAACGTCAGGCGGGCGGAAAATCGACATTCTCCTACATCGTTTATCTCAAGGATATGCCGAACGCTTATGAACTTTTCCAGGCTCTGAAAAAGGCTTACAGCGGTCCGGGACAGCTTGAAAAGGTAAGTGACGCAGGCTCGTTCCTTGTTATCAAGGCGGCCGGAAACGGAGAGGTTGAACTTACGATAGAGTAGGTGTTAGATGAAAAAAATGCTTTTTTGTAACTTGATGTTTTTATTGATGATTTCTTTGATTTCGTGCGCTACTCCGGCAAAGTCTGAGAGTTATGAAAGTGTAAGGCAGAACGCTTCCGACGCTTTTGCCGAACTTGAAGGAAAAGAGGCTCCTACGAAAGAAAAAGACGGCGTAAAATCGGAGAAAGAGAGTGCGAATGCGGCTTTTGATGAGGCTGAAAGCGCTGACGATGCACTTTTTGCGGCGGTTCTCAAAGGAAAGGGAACGGGCGAAGATGAAAAATCTGCGAAAAACGACGCTCTGTCTCAGCTCGCAAATTCGATCGTTGCCGATATAGTTGCAAAAACGGTGATAAGCCAGGAAGATCGTGACGGCAAATATACGGAATCGCTGAAAAATGACATACTTATCCGCTCGAATGTATTTTTGAAAGGAGTTCTTTTCACAAAACCGGCAAAAAAGGAGGGATTTGTGGAAATTACGGCGTTTATGACCCGCAATTCGATAGTTAATACAATAACTTATCTCCTTAAAACAATGCCTGAGGACATCGAGATGCTTTCTCCAGAAAAGTATGATGACGTTCTCACAATGATCTACCTTTCCTATTCGCTGCTTTATGCCGTAACTGACCGTCAGATTCCCGAAAGAGAGAAATATATAGCCGCGCTCGGTACTCTGAAAGCCGGAGTCGAAAAGCTGGCTTCCCACGGCTCTGTCTATTTTCAGGCAAGTTCCGATGCGAAAGGAGAAGTTGAGATCGCAGGAAAGTCTTATGAACTTAACAAAAAAATCTTCCTGAAGCCTGAAAATTATAAATTTTTAGTAAAATTAGCCGGTTATAGAAGTGTGAGCGGTTCTTTGAATATAAGCAAAGGTGATAAAAAATTTGTCGAAATTCCGCTTGTCCCTGAACTTTCAGGTAATCAGGAGATAT
>DBYV01000063.1:60161-104692 GCA_002310995.1 bacterium UBP6_UBA1177
CTTGATTTCGGCATTGTTCCGACTCAAAAAAATGAGTTGCCGCATCATCTGGAACTTATCGTCAAAACCGCATCAGTCCAAGTCGACAGCTATGAAAGAGTTACGGTTTCTGTCGATATCATCACTTTCAAAAACGGCGAAAAATTCAAAGTCACGCACTACGAACACGAACCTTTTTTCGTCACGGCGCAGAACAGATCCGGAAAAGTGAAGGAAGAGAGCAGAAAAATTTCTCTCGCTGTCGTAAAGAAGTTCCTTTCTTCAATAGATCTTAAGGAATTTTTCGAAGTATCCGATTAACTTTGGTATACAGACTTTGCTTCAATATCTGTTTATTTCCCTGCTAATTCTTTATATTTCAGAACTCTCAGCTGAGTAAGAATATCGGAACTTTTTTTTCCAGAGTTCCAGTATTTTTCCGGCAATTTCACATCAAGAACCGGCAACATTTTTCTGATGAATGCTCTTGCTTCGTCGTTTTGACGGCCATTGTCGGCTTTGACCGCGTCCATAAATCCGTCAAGTCCGCACGAGCATTTAAGAATGTTCTGGATTATAATAATTGCTTTTTTGGGCGTGATTTTGTCTATTTCTCGGACAATCATGTGGTATTTTGCAACATTTTTTGCTGCAAAACTGTAACGTTGAGGAATGTTTTTCATTCTTCTGCAGAAGTTTTCTATTATCGGGACTCCAGCTTTGTCGTGACCGTAGTGGTGCGGGTAGTTATCGGGCGAAGATGCGGCCTTTCCCCAGTCGTGGCAAAGCGCCGCGAACATCGCCACAGGGTCGTTGTTCCCTGAGAGTTTGAGCCTGTCCATTGTTTCGATTGTGTGGATGAAAGCGTCTCCTTCTGGGTGATATTGCAATGGACCAGCAGGAACTTCGATAAGTGCTTTAACTTCCGGAAAGTGGAATTCCAACAGGTCTGCCTCTTTCAAAACCTCGAAAAAACGACTCGGTCTAGAGTAGGAGAGTGCTTTTTCAAGCTCGTTCCAAACACGCTCTGTTGAAAGTGTAAGAAGCTCGTCACCGATGGAGTTCATGAGTTTGATTGTTTTAGGATCAACCGAAAAATCGGGAAATTTTGCGGCAAATCTGGCAACGCGGTAAACCCTGAGAGGATCTTCGGAAAAAGCTTCTGAAACATGAACAATTCTCTTGTTTTTCAAGTCTTTGATTCCACCGAAAGGATCAATGTATTTCTCAGGAAAATCGGAGTCTTTTGCAATTGCATTTATTGTGATATCGCGCCGTTTCAAGTCTTCCTCTAAAGTGATGTCAGGCGAAAATTCGACATCGAAACCGGTATAGCCGTGGCCGTTTTTACGCTCTTTTCTCGCAAAGGCATATTCGCAGCCGTTCACGAGAAAAACAGGAAATGATTTACCTACTTTATCCGCTTTTGGAAATTTGGCCAGAAATTCGTTTTCAGTCGCTCCGACAACTACAAAATCTCTGTCGTAAGCCTCAATTCCAAGGATTTCATCGCGGACAGAGCCGCCGACCTGATAGATTTTCATGATTTAGATTTTATTTGTAAAAAATAGTACGTCTGTCACCGATTACATCATTGAAATCGTTTAGCTTTTTGTTTCGTGAAAGCTTTGTGTCGATTTTTGCCGTGAAAACTCCGGTCGTGTCGCTCGGAGCATCGACAAGGTAGTTGCCGAGCGGATCGACGATGACGCTTTCGCCGGTGTAGGTAAGTTTTTCACCGTCGCGCTCTTCAGTGCCTATGCGGTTGGATGTTGCGATATAGACTTTGTTCTCAATCGCTCTCGCAAATGCGGCGCGCTGGAAGTAGGGCATTACGATATTCGTGCAGTGGGCGATGAGATCGGCTCCAAGAAGGGCTAGAGTTCTGAAACTTTCCGAAAAATACCAGTCGAAACATATTGCCTGACCAATTTTGACTCCTCTCCACTCATTAACAAAAAATCCTGTGTTTCCTGGAACATAGAAGATTTTCTCTTTGTAAAAAAGATGCGATTTGCGGTAAATGTGTCTGTCACCTTCAGGAGTTACAAAGAGCGAGGAATTGTATATTTTCCCATCTTCTGCAGCTTCCGGGAAACCAAATATAACTGCGCTGTCATGCGTTTTTGACCACTCGACAAAACGCATGATGTTGTCAGAATCGATCTTGTCGGCAATTGCTGCCGCTTCTTCTTTTGAAACTACCTGATAACCTGTGTAAGCCATTTCCGGCAGGATGTAAAGTTCTGCTTTTACAGAATCCATTGTTTTGAGTAAGTCACTGATATTTTTATATTTCTCTCCAAAAACCGGATTGTTTTGGACTACTGCGATATTCATGAAAACCTCTTAAGGAATGTTGGGAAAACTATTTGTCAAACTCGAAATCGGTAGGTTCGTATTGCGGAGTCATCCCTTCCGAACCGCTGTCGAAAGCGCCCCAGTCTCCACCGCCGGACATACTTACACCCTTCATTCTGAGAACGAGGTCGTCCGGACTTGTTGCGTTTTCAAGAGCTTCTTTTTCGGAGATGTGACCGTCCTGATAAAGCTGGAAAATTGACTGGTCAAAAGTCTGCATTCCGTAGCTTTGATGGCCTTTTTCGATAGCATCATGCAATTCCTGAAACCTTGTTCCGTCAAGGATTATCTCTTTTACGAGCTGTGAAGCGACAAGGATTTCGACTGCCGGAACACGCGCCTTTCCGTCTTTTTTCTTGATGAGCCTCTGGCTTATTGCTGCCGCAAGGACACTGCCGAGCTGCTGACGGATCTGACCCTGGTTGTTTGGCGGGAAAACGGCTATGATTCTGTTGATTGTCTCAGCCGCGTTCAGAGTGTGAAGCGTACTGATGACCAAGTGTCCCGTTTCTGCTGCGGTGAGAGCGATTTCTATTGTTTCAAGGTCACGCATTTCGCCCACCATGATAACGTCAGGGTCCTCACGCAGAGAAGCTCTGAGAGCAGTAGAGAAGGACTTGGTGTCGATACCGATTTCACGCTGGCTGACGATACTTTTTTTATCTCTGATAAGGAATTCTATCGGGTCTTCAATCGTTATGATGTTGCAGGCTCTCGTAGCGTTGATATAGTCAACAATGGAAGCCATCGTTGTTGATTTACCGCTTCCTGTCGTTCCCGTAACAAGAATAAGTCCGCGTTTGTTGTCGGCGATTTTTTTGATTGCGGGCGGAAGAATAAGTTCGTCTATACCTTTTACAGAGAAAGGGATTGTTCTGAAAACCGCACCTAAAGAACTCCTTTGCTTGAAGACGTTGACCCTGAATCTTCCTACACCGGAAACACTATGGGAAAGGTCGATTTCTGCATTGTCTTTCAGTGAACGCCTCTGTTCGTCGTTGAGTATGCCGGCGATCATCGGATTGAGTTTTTCCGGTTTAAGAATACCGTATTTTTCCATTTTTGTCAGAACACCGTTGATTCTGAATACCGGTGCACTGTAGGTTTTCAGGTGGATGTCGGATGCTCCGAGACTTGCTGCGTCGTGGAGAAGTTCGTTAAGAAACTGAATATATTCCTGAAAATTGTCACTCATTATTTGCTCCCTGTATTCTTTTTCTGTTTTTTGTCTTCTTCGTTTTCAGCTGGTGCAGTTTCTTCCTTCTGCGTTTCGTCTGTATCTTTTAATAAATTGTGTTTTTCTTTGATTTTATTGACTATTTCTTTCATGAGTTCTGGGCTTTCTTTCAAAGTCTTTGCCGCATTTGCTATGCCCTGGCCGAGTTTTTCATCGTTGTAGGCATACCAGCTGCCGCTTTTTACGATGATTCCGTCACTTTCAGCAACATTTATCATGTCAGTGAGCCTGTCTATACCTTTGCCGTAGATTATATCGAAAATAGCCTCTCTGAAAGGAGGGAACATTTTATTTTTCTGGATTTTGACTTTAACCTGATTGCCGATTACGACCTCTTTTTCTTTGATGCTTGCGATTTTTCTGATATCAATTCTTATCGAAGCATAGAATTTAAGCGCATTGCCGCCTGTTGTTGTTTCAGGATTGCCGAACATTACACCGATTTTGCTTCTGAGCTGGTTGATGAATATGAGACAGGTTTTCGATTTGCTGACTGCCGCCGTAAGTTTGCGCAGGGCCTGGGACATAAGTCTTGCCTGAACACCCATCTGGCTTTCGCCCATTTCACCTTCGATTTCGCTTCTTGGAACAAGTGCTGCTACGGAGTCTATGACGAGAACATCTATAACGTTGCTTCTGACGAGAGTTTCAGCTATTTCAAGAGCCTGTTCTGCGTAGTCAGGCTGGGAAACGACCAGAGAATCAACCTGAATGCCCAGTCTTTTAGCATAGTTGATATCGAATGCATGCTCGGCATCGATAAATGCAGCGGCACCTCCTTTTTTCTGAGCTTCGGCGATTGCGTGAAGTGCCAGAGTCGTTTTTCCTGAAGATTCAGGGCCGTAGATCTCGATTATTCTTCCTCTCGGATAGCCGCCGATACCCATTGCGATATCAAGGCTCATTGAACCTGACGGAATAACGGGAATATCTATGTTTGTCTCGTCGCCGAGAATCATGATTGACCCTTTTCCGTACTGTTTTTCCACGTTTTTGATAACACTTTCGATCATTTCTTTTCTGTTTTCTGCCATTTTTTACTCCCTTCGCAATATTACATTTAAAATTATGATAATGTTATGTGAAAGTCAATTTTTTTTAACATAAAATTAACTTTCTTTGTCTTTGTTCTCTCCATGTTTCCTGAAAATTACGAATTTTTCCAGTGCGAACTCAAGTTCAGCCACACTTTTGTCAGCCTTGTATGAGAGAAATCTGTAAATTATGAGGCTCGGTATTGCGACAGTCAGTCCTGCTGCAGTTGTGATGAGCGCTTCCCAGATGCCGCCGGCTAAAATCATCGGGTTTCCGCCCGCTTCGGTGAATTTGTTGAAAATTCTTATCATGCCGAGGACGGTTCCTAAAAGTCCCAGCAGAGGTGAAAGTGTTGCCATGACACCTGGGATTGAAGTGTGACTGTATATCTCTTCAGTCACTTTTTTTGCGTAAATTTCCGTTATTTTTGCCGTTTCAGATTCAGATGAGGAATCGCTCAAAGTCATAGATATGACTCTTGCAAAGAGGTCATCGCCTTTTTGTGCAGTCTCTTTGAGTTCATTCCAGGCATGTTTTTCGGCAAGATGCATCAGCAGATCTCTGTTTGAGATGATTCTGCTTTTTCTAAGCGCGAAAAGACGCTCCAAAAGGATTGCGACACTCACAATCGAGCAGAGCAGGATCGGGTACATAACAACCCCGCCCTTTGTGAAAATCGTGAAAATATCCATTATTTACCTCATCGGATTATTGCCTTATCCGGCACTGGTGATCTTTATAAGTTCCTAATTTTTTTGCCAGTTTTTCAAAATCTACGAGCTCACCGTCAAATTCAGGGCCGTCAACGCAAGCAAATTTTATGTGCCCGCCGATATTGACCCTGCATCCACCGCACATTCCGGTACCGTCTATCATGAGCGGATTAAGGCTGACAGTTGATTTTATGCCGAATTTTGCGGCTTCGGAGACGGTGTACTGCATCATTCTAACCGGTCCGGCGATATAGACGTGATCAAATTTTCCCCATTTTTCTATCGCCGGAGCGATGAGGTCGAGCGCGAGCCCTTTTTCGCCAAGTGTGCCGTCATCTGAAGCAATCATGATATTGTTTGCAACTTCTTTGACTTCCGAATCAAGAATGAGGTTCTTAGCTGTCCTGAAGCCCATCAGCACAGTTGTCTGAATTCCAAGTTCGTGGTATCTCTGAATCAATGGGTAAAGCGGTGTGATTCCGATACCGCCTGAAACAAAAAGGACGCTCTTGAAGTTTTCGTCTATGTCACTCGGCATTCCGAGAGGCCCCAGAACATCGCGGATATCAGAACCTGCCGGGCTTCCGCAGATTTCACGCGTGCTTTCGCCTATTGCCTGGACTATGAGCGTGAGTTCGCCTTTGTCGAGGTTGCGTTTGCATATCGTGAGCGGAATTCTTTCGCTGTCTTCATTGAGATGAATGATAAGAAACTGCCCAGGATGCCACATTTTCGCTATCTGAGGAGCGGTAATGACTATCCGATGGATTCGCGGCGCTATTTCTTCGGTAGAAATGATTTTTTCCATGTTTTTTTATACCGTAAAACGGACTTAAATATTGAAATAAAGTTCGTATTCCTGAGGTGTCGGAGCGTTATAAACAAAGCGTGCTTCTGCCTTTTTCTCCTTGATCCAGAGGTCGATGAGGGCCTTCGGGAATGCCGGCATCAGGTATTCATTATCAGCAGCGAGCCCGTCCAGAACAGAGTTCAGGTTAAGCGGGAACATTTTGCCGTTTTCTTTGTCGTGGTAGTTGCTTTCAAGCGGATCACGGCCTTTTTTGATGCCGTCGACACCTGCAAGAATCATTGCGCTGAGGAAATAGTAAATGTTCGCTGTTGCATCGCCTGTTCTGTACTCGATTCTCTCTTCGCCTTTCGCAAGGTAGCCGGGAATTCTGATTGAAGCTTCGCGTGATCCTTTTGCGAATGTTGCGCTGACAGGAGCTTCAAAGCCCGGAACTAGGCGTTTGTATGAATTCGTGCTCGGGTTCGAGAAAGCAAGAAGTGAGCCTGTAAGGCTGTGGTCAAGAATACCTGCCGTGTAGGAAAGAGCCTCTTTCGAAAGGCCGTGAAGACCGTCGCCTGCAAAGAATGAAGCGCCGTTTTTGACAAGGAACTGGTGAACGTGCATTCCGTTTCCTGCGATGTTGTAAACAGGTTTCGGCATGAAAGTTACAAAAATTCCGTGCTCGCGCGCAACGTTGACGATTATCCATTTTGCCAAAGAAACTTTGTCGCCCGCTTCTGCAAGGCTTATGAAGTTGAGCTCGATCTCAAGCTGGGACGCGCTTACTTCGTGGTGATGATATTTTACAGGAATGCCGACTGCGCCCATTGCCGCAACGATGTCGTTTCTCATGTCAAAGTATTTGTCAGCCGGGAAAAGTCTGTGATAGCCCTGCTGAATCCCGAAACGCGGAGCATCGCTGTAGTCAGGGCCGATTCCTTCCTGACTCTGGACTTCGTAGAAACTGTGGGAATATTCGCTTGAATAGCGGACGCTGTCGAAAGCATGGAACTCAAGCTCGATGAGCACTTTCGCGTCGTCTGCGATTTTCTGCTCCTTGAGATATGCGGCAGTAGTTTTTGCAACAGTGCGCGGATACTGGTTGAAAAGCTCTCCTGTTGTAAGAAAAACGTCGCAGAAAACGTGGGCTATCGTGTGCCCTTCCTTTTCCTCGACAAAAGCTGTCGAAAGATCTGGTCTTGCAACCATGTCGGACTTGTCAACTTTCGCATAACCGAAATTTGAAGCGTCGAAACCGATTCCGTTTTTAAAGATTTTTTCTGAAATGTAGTCTTTCGGAAGAGTTACCTGTCTGATTGAGCCGTTTATGTCGAGCATAAGCAGGCTCAGAAAATCAATGTTGTCAAAAACACCGTCAAATTTTCTGAAATTCATATCAACCTCCTTAAAAGAAATAAACAAAAACATCGAGCAACGGTAGCAGATAAAAACTTTATTTCAAGAATATCGGCAGCTTTTTGTCATCTTAAAACTATGAATTTTGCGGGAAAAAGGGAAAATGTCTGGAAAAGATATTTCATTAAAAATTTTTTATCGAATATTCTTAGTATGGGAGTGGCTAGTCGGTTATGATGAAGAATTCGACTCTTCTGTTCTTGACCATATCAGGTTCTGTGTCTCCGTTCGAAACAGGTTCTGCAGAGCCTATTATTTTGACTTGGATTCTCTTGGCTTCGACACCGTTTTTGATGAGGAGATCTCTTACAGCATTTGCTCGTTTCTGAGCGAAAGCCTTGTTCTCGTGTTTGTCGGTGTGGGCTTCTATTCTGATTTTCAGCATGAAGTTTCTTGTCAGGATAAGAGCAACTTTTTCGATTTCGACAGGATCTGCAATGTAGTCGGATTCGTGCATGAAGTGAACTTCGTTCGACAGTTTTTCGCCTGTCTTTACTGGCTGCTGCGGCATGGATTCCTGCTGTTGTGGAGTTGCCTTCTTCGGAGCCTTCTTAGCTTTCTTTTCAGGCTTTTTCTCTTCTTTTTTCGGTTGCTCCTCGGTTTTCTTTTCCTCTCTCTTTCTGAGTTTTATCGCTTCACGCTCTTCTTCAGGCGGAAGAACGTTCATGTTCCACGAAATTCCGGCGTAAATGCGGTATTTCGGAACAGCTACGGCGTTGCCGAAACCGCCGAAGGCACCTGCAATGACATCAATGTTTGCAGGAGTTTTGAAACGGAGGCCGCCGCCGAACTCGATATTGTCCTGAGCATCGTTTTTAAACGGAGATTCGATTGAAGTTGCAGTGTGAAATTCTGCGTTTATGTCAAGCAGATTTTCAACTGCATGGACGTTGAGTCCGAGTTTGAGACCAAATTCGTCGTCGAATTTAGAAGTTGCGAAAGGCTGTTTCGGAAGAACATGATAGAAAAGGTTGAGAGCTGCATCAACCCATTTTGTCTGCGTTCCGATAGCAAGTGCAGGTCTGAAGGTGAACTGGCCGCTGCCGAGTGCCGAGTGAATCTGCTTTCCTGTCGGAGCTGTGACTTCGGTAATTACCGACATTGAAATCGCCTTATCCAAAAAGCTGAAAAGCTGGAAACGTGGAACGAGCCTGAGATCGCCGACACCAGCTTTAGCAAGATTGTCGTCCTTGTTCCATCCGTCACCGTTTTCAAAGAGTATTACCGGGAGTGAAACACCGAGATCGAACCATTTTACTACGCTGTAAAAAATCGAGATGTCTGAAGCCAGCTGATTGGCGATTACTTTATTTTTTCCTTTTCCGCCAGATATAACGATTGGCTCATGCTGAAAATTCATAATGAAATCAACACCCAATAAACCTTCTTCAAGTCCTTCAGAGCCGTAGACGGTTAAGAATCCGTCGGCAAAAGGCGAAGTTTTGAATCTGTTTCCGTCAATGGCGAAATCTCCTGCTGTTAATGTCTGCGCAAAAAACAGAAAAAATGCTGAAAAAGCTAAGATTTTACTAAGTTTCATATTATTCCCCGTCATAAATATTTCCTGCAAGACCGACTGTTTTTTTAACTTCCTTTATTGTTTCAACCGCAGTTTCACGCGCTTTTGCGCTTCCTTCGGCTATAACTTTTCTGACATAATCCATATTTTTCTCAAGCTCGGCACGTTTTGCCCTCATCGGGTCGAAAAATTCATGAACTGCCGCAAGGAGTTCTTTCTTTGCGTGGCCGTATCCGTATCCGCCGGCCGAAAGCTTGTCTGCCATTTCTTTTGCTTTTTCGGCGGAAACTATGAGTTTATAAATATTGTAAACATTGCATTTTCCAGGATCTTTCGGTTCTTCAAGCGGAGTAGAGTCGGTTACGATTCCCATAATCTGTTTTTTCAGAACAGAATCCTGAGCAAACATTTCAATCGTGTTGCCGTAGCTTTTCGACATCTTCTGCCCGTCTGTTCCGGGAACGATTGCGACACTTTCCGGAATGAACGGCTCGGGAATCACAAAAAGATCCTTCTGATAGACAAGATTGAACTTTTCGGCAATGTCACGGGCGATTTCGACATGCTGTTTCTGGTCTTTGCCGACCGGAACAATGTTTGATTTGTAAAGCAGAATGTCGGCTGCCATAAGAAGCGGATAGTAGAAGAGCCCTACGTTGATCTGTTCACCTTTCGACATTTTGTCTTTGTAGCTGTGGGCGCGCTGCATAAGTCCCATCGGTGTGTAGTTGCCGAGAATGAATGCGAGTTCCGCTACTTCAGGTACAAGCGACTGAAGAAAAATCACGCTTTTTTCAGGGTCGAGTCCGAAAGCTAGGTAGTCAAGAACGATATTCCAAGTATTTTCAGTTAGTTTTGCAGGGTCAGGAAGGGTATTCAGTGTGTGATAATCAGCTATGAAATAGTAACCTTCATAATTTTTCTGCTGCATTGCCGCAAACTGTTGCGCTGCTCCGAAATAGTTGCCCAAGTGCAGCGTGCCTGTCGGTTTTATGCCTGATAAAGCTCTCATTTTTCCTCCATAATCTAACCGAATGATGGTTCCCATACAAGGTTTATCGAAAATGTGATGTAATTTGATTCGTTATACATAAAGTTGCCGTAAATTCCGCCAGCGCCGGGTTTGTAAAAGGCGAGAGAAAAGGTCTTCGTCGTTGTGCTCCAAGTCAGTTTTTTGCTGAAAGAGAGGTTGTTGAAGCCTAATCCTGCCCGGAACAGTGCATATCTGAACTCAAAACCGGTATAAAAATCAAAACCTTTCAATTTCGTTCTCTTGTTCGGGAATTTTTCTTTACCCTGCTGCAGATGATACTGCCAGCCAGTGTTTATAAAGAACATATCTCTGATATTGGTTTCGAAGTTCCAGCTAAGTTTTCTAGGAATGTCTCGACCATAGAAAGTCCACACATCGAGAGCCGCGAAACCGAGGTTTACGAAAGGCGTTATCTGCGCTGCGATACCGATGTCGAACGAATGGGAGTTCGTATCCTTGTTCTGTGTCGGAGCGAATTTGCCGATGTAGTTGTTGAGGTTTATACCGCCGTAAATGAATCCAGGCCAGATCGGAAAGCCGAAATTTGTCTTGATGTGGTGCAACCCATAGTCGTATGAATACATGATGCCGCCGCCAACAACCGATGTTTGGGAATCGCTTACCGATACCGACATTGCTTCGACAAACTGGTAGAGCGCCGCGATACTAAACATTTTGTTGATCATCAGAGCTGCGGGATTCATCACGAAATGAGCATTGTGGCTTAGCAGCGCGCCGCAGCCTTTGCCGCAGTTTTGTGTGTCTATTGCGTGTCTTAGTTCTCTGGAACGGTTACCCCACGAAGTGTCAGAAATAGGGGCAAGGGGATCTTCTGTGTAAACCGAGTTCTCTGCAAAAAGAGAAGTCAGTGTCAAAAAGAGAGCGATAATGAAAAATATTTTTCGTCTACTGATAAATTCCAACTGAAACCTCCTTCGCGGGAAGCGAGTTCAATCACATATAAACCGAGCCCTGAACCTTGTGATAAAGGTCCTTTGACGAATGGTTTCGAGAGCTCTTCCTTTGTTCTGCTAATATTTTTTAAAGACGACGGATTGTAATCGTTTGTGAAGACAATCGTTCTTTCGTCTGCAATATTTATGGAAAATTCGCTTTTGCCGTGCATTTTCCAGTTCATAAGCATTTCATCCAGCACATTCAGGATGATGTTTCTGCTTTTTATCGTTTCAATGGAGTGGTAATTCTTGTTTTCAATGGAAGCTGAGATGCCCAAATCGCGGCACTTGTCCTTGAGGTCGTAAATAAATTCACTGAATTCGTAAGGTTCGCCAGTGGTATCGTGAGAAATGTATCTTGCGATTTTTCCCAACTGCTTGCCGAGTCTTTCGCCTCTTCTGACTCTTGCCGCAATCATTTCTTCTTCAAGATATTCGAAGTGTTCCAGCGGTGTCATAATGTTGATTATTTCGTGCCCTATCTCTGTCAGAAAGCGTCCGCATAGGGTGTATTCACATTTATTTTCATTTGTCATTTGAAAAACCTCTTACAAAAATTCTGGTGTTGTTCAGAAATCTTAAGACGGAAAGAGAGACCTGCTCGCGTGATTTGCTGTCTGAACCACCGTAAATTAACGTAATTCTTGACGAATCTGCTGGAACAATGTTAAAGGTGGAGTCAATCGTAATCCATTTCCCGTCAGTGAAAGCCTCGTTCCAGTTGTGAAAGAAAAATTCTCCGTTCTGATTAAGAACAACGCCGTAAACCATCTTTACCGGAATGCCGGCTGCGCGTCCTAGCGCCGCGAAAAGGGCCGAATGCTCGGTACAGTCGCCGCTTTTTGTCCGCAAAACCTCGCTTGCTGACATATTTCCGTGGTTGTAGTTTTTGTTGCTTATATGCTTGTAGACAAATTTTGCTATCCGTTTCACCATTTCAAGCTGGTTCGGTGCTCCGATGACTATTTTCTGAGCAGTGCGGATGATTTCCGGGTTGCTGCTGTCCTCGATGATATTTGACTGAGTGTCCTCCGGAACCGGTATGTTTGTGCAATTCGCCGCATCAGAAGTGACAAACAGAGTGTTGCTGCCGACTTTTTTCTGGAAGCATGTTTCCGGAATTGACAAAAAATCGGCGTTTTCAACCTGGAAAGTGGTGTTTCTTGCCTTGCGCGGTTTTCTTATCGAAATGCCGCTGTTGAAAAGTTTTGTGTTCTGCAGGATGTCGCGACTTCCAGCAGTCAGAGGCGTTTTTGTTTCAGGCATTGAGGCGAGAGTGTAGACGATGAGGCCGTTCTGGATTTCGGAACGCAGAACTTTTTTGCCAGAAACGGTGTATTTTATCGGAATTCCCTGAAAAACAACCGTAGCCGAAACAGTTCCGTCGTCATTTTTCTGTGCCGAATATGAAATTTCGCTTTCTACCAGACTTTCTTCGGAAATTATTGAAGTTTTTCCGCCTTTAAGCAAATCTTCCACATTCAGTTTTCTAAAAATCATCCCGAAAAAAGCTGTGTTTTTTGGCATCGGGAATTTTGATGTTTCGCGGCTTCCGTTTTTGGTCATGCTTGTCTCGAAAACACCGTTTCTGTTCACTCCTTCGACCAGAATTTTTGAACCGCCTTCCGATATTTCGCCTTTTATCCGCTTAGGTTCAAGCGTTTTGCAGTCTGCCGACAATGTTGTGTCTGATTTTATTGTCATTGCGTCAAGGCCGCGGGCAAGGCTCATTTCCGAAAGAGAGCGCAAAGTAAGTTCGCAGCTTCCGTCAGGATTTATTTTTTCTTCCCATGTTTCAGTGCTTTTGCCGATTTCGGCACCCATCATCGAGATTTTGTAGACATTAGTCTCTGCAAAAACGAAGAATGTAAAAAATATCGATAAAAATAGAAAACCAGGCTTGCTCATAACACCCCGCCAAAAAACTGCTTATTATCTTTAAAACTAAATTAAAAGCAAATAAAGCGCGCGTAAAGCGCGCGCGAGAGGATGGCTGTGAATTATTTCTGTTTTTCCGATAGAATTTTTCCTATTTCAGAAAGACCTTCCTCACAGTCTGCTGAATCGAAAAAATGGCAGTTTCCTTTAGCTGCAACAGGAACGATTTTGACGACCCTTGTCGGGCTTCCGGAAAGGCCGAGTTTTTCTCTGTCGCAGCCTGCGTCTTCCGCATTCATTATTTTTGGTTCGTAGGAAAAAGCTCTGAAAGCGTCGTTTAGTGAAGGCATTCTTCTGTTGTTGGAGCCTTTGCGTACGGTCAGAAGAACAGGAAATTCTGCCGAAAGGACGAGTTCTTTGTTGTCAAATTCACTTTTTACTGTCAGAGATCTTTCTGAAACATTAATTATTTCAGTAATATATGGTATCATGGGAATACCTAGCATCTGCGCTGTTTCTCCTGGTACCTGCGCGGTGTCGCCGTCTATCGCCTGTCTGCCGCAGAGAATTATTTCAGGTATTCCGCAGGCCTTTTTTATTCCACAGGCAAGAGCATATGCGGTTGCCCGGCAGTCAGATCCGGCAAAAGCCCTGTCGCTGAGGATCACACCTTCATCAGCACCGAGCGCAACCGCCCGTTCTATGACAGCCTTTGCATTCGGAGGCCCCATCGTTATTACAGTGATTTTTGTGTTTTTAATCTGCTTTTTTATTAAGCATGCTGTTTCAAGAGCATATTCACAGTAAGGGTTTAGGATCGACTCGACCCCTTTTCTGATGAGGGTTCCTTTTTCTTTGTCGATTTTTATTTTATCGGTTCTCGGTACTTGTTTTATTAAAACGGCTATATTCATTTTATCTTAAAATTCCTGAGTTCGCAGTTGTGAAGAAAATTTTTGATTTTTATGAACGATTCTTTATCTGGAGACGATGTTATTAGTGCACCTGGAGATTTAATTTTTTTGTCAAAAAGTTTGGCCGAAAGGGAACGGGTCATCGGGATAGGTCTGAAACCGTTTTTAAGGAGCGAGAAAAAACGTTTTGTTGACCATGTCAGCACAGTTGTTCCGGCTGGAAGTTCCGAAAAGTCGGAAAAAATTTTTCCCCTTGCCCCCAACAGTCTGATAAACTGCGCTGTTCTTTCCGAAGAAGTGTAGTAGTCAGGTGCTTTTTTAGGCAAATATACAAAAATTTCTTCGTGTTTTTCATGAGGAAAAAACGAGTTGTAAAAACGGATGAGTCCTTTTGTCAGCTGTAGAGGACTTCTGAAAAAGCGAAGGTGATGTAAAGGAACTGAATCAGGCGGCGCATCTATGGCAATAATCCGGTTAAAGTCAGGAAAAACAGGAATCTTTGTAGAAAAAACAGTTTTTTCCTGCCCGCAGAAGTCTAAAAACGAAGCTTCGTGGAAACCCAAATCAAGCGCTCCTCGAACGATTGAAATTCCAGATTCAGGAGCAAGTCTGCCGAAAGAAAAGAAAGTTCTGTTGCTCCTGAAAAGTGCTTTTCTGATATAAAAACTTTCGGGAGTAAAGCTTTCTTCGACAAAGAAAACGGTGTTTTCGTCAGCTTCGGCAAGAATTCTGTCAAGAATTATTTTTTGTATCGAAAGAATTGATGCGGGATTGGTTTTGCCGTCTCTAAGATAGGCTTTTTCAAGAGAATCTGCCTGACTTTTGTCAAAAACAAAGTAGTCCGAAATATCGTCAGTGATAAGGCATTTTCTTATTGGGACGAGTTCTGATTTAACCCCCGAAATAGCGATGTTGTCTTTTATTTTTTCGGCATCTGCCTTGCTTGAAAAATATATTATATTTGCCACGTAGCACATTGTTTTCATTCTGTGAAACTTGAAAGATTAAAAATTCTTGCCGTGATGAAAGCTATTCCTGCGGCAAAGTAAAGTATTCTATAAAAACTTCTTTCAGAAAGGAATTTCGTCTGTCCGGAAGGCTTTTTGAAAGTGCATATTTTGAAAATTATATGGATGATTCCGGCAATAATGAACGGGAAACAGATAACAAGCAGCTCTTTTTTAAGCAGTGAAAGTGCCGAAATATAGAGTGCTGCGAGAAGAAAAAGGGCAAACGAGACTTTTTCCCATGTTTGAACTCCGAAACATACTGCGCCTGTCCTGATTCCAGCTTTATCATCGGCATCGTGGTCGATAAGTTCATGATTGATGTGTCCTGCGGAAAAAAGAAGGGCAAAATATACTGCTACTGCCGCACTTCCTTCATCAATCGGAGCGAGAACGGCGTAACCCATCAGAAAGTGGATGATCTGGCCTGCAAAATGGATCAGAGTTCCGAGAACAGGACGGTATTTGAACCCTTTTTTCGGGAAAGAATAAACGCACCAGAGAAGAAAACTTAAGGCTGCAAACAGGGCGAGAGCCGGTTTTATCAGAAAGAAAAGAATGAAAGAAAGAGCAAGTGATACCGCGAGAGTTATTATGAACGAGGTTTTTTTCCCTTTCAGGTCGGAAAGACGCGAATTGTGGAAGTCGGTCTCTATTCCCGCAAGCCCGTTAAAGGCGTAAATGGACGTGAAAAGCGAGAAAATTGCCGCGGTAAAAAGGAAAACAGGAAGCGAAATAAGCTGGTCTGCCGATTTGAACGCAAAGAAAAGACCTATCATCGGAAAGCCTAGCAGTATTGAAACTTCAGCAAAACGGGCTGATTTTATAAAGGCGGAAAGTTGTTTCATCAAACCTCCTGAAAACAAGTGCTTATACTTCAAAAATAAAAATAGTAAAGTTGGAAATCTTATGCTTGGTTTTATTGCCCGAATAATATTGCCAAATCGGTTTTTTCAGGTAATATTAGCAGACTTTTTTTATGGAGGTTTTTTAAGATGAAAAAAATCGTATTGTTTTTTGTGATGTTCATGTTTTCTTTCATTGTTGTTTCGTGCGGCGAAAAGGCAGTTTCTTCCGCAACAGACACTATTGCTCCTGAAAGCAATCTTAAGGCTGTTATTGTCGGTATTCCGAATTCAGATTCATCAGATCTTAAGGAGATAACCGACACTTTTTCGGTTGAAGACGATAAGGTTGCTCTCCGTGCTTACTGGAATACCGGTAAAAAAGATTATTCCGCGGAATATATTTGGGTAAATCCGGAAGGAAAGGTTGCATACTCCAAAGTTATGGATATGAAGCCTGAATGGAAGCGCTCGCTTGTTTATTACAGAGGTCCGAAACCGATGGCGGCAGGAAACTGGCGGCTTGATGTAAAGGTAAGCGGTAAACTTTACGGGCGCACAACATTTACTGTTGTAAGAGAACGCTCGAAAGTGCCGCTTGTAGCGCAGATCGAGGCTTTCAACAGCGAAAAAATCACTCTTGAAGAGGCACAGCTTCTGGCTGACAAAATCCGCTGTTTTGCCGATAAAAAATGTTCTGCTGAAGAAGCAGTTTCGGCTGTTCCGGCTGCTTTGGGCAACAAAAAGACAGGGCTTGCAGTTTCGATTTTCAGAAAGGCGGCAGTTACCGATATGGTTATCTCTTCTGCTGCAAATATTTCGGCAGCTATGAAAGAGCTTGCCGGCAAAATCAAACCAGATGAAACGGCTCCGGCTTCCGTCGAGCTTTCGGTGCTTCATTCTCAGATGGAACTCAAAAATCCGTCGGAGCAGCTTCTCAACGCAAAAAAGAAAGCGGGAATGGGCTTCACTCTTTCGAAAGACGGCAAAAGTGCTGCACTTCTTCCTGTCTATATCGTAAGAACACAGATTGAGGACGGTATAGGCGTTGTCCGTCAGCTTGCAGTCGATGCGGGACTTCCTGAACACGATTGGAAAACAGCCAAAATCACCGTTTTCATGACACAGGATTTTGTTCTCAGCGAAAAAATGGAAAAGGCTAAAGAGCTTGCCTTCACGAGAAGCCGTGTTCCGATTGAAAGCGTAACGAGACAGGATCTTGTCGATGCGGTAAACCTTTCCTGGGGATGGTATCTCAGAAACCAGATCACGGAAGGCGAGGAAGCCGGCAGATATATGTACACTTTCTTCCCTTCGAAAGATCTTGAGCCTGCTGAAGACTGGGGTCTCAGAAACCTTAATGCGATTTTTGTTCTTGCCGAGATTGCGAAAGACCAGAAAGATCCTGTTAAGATCGCAAGCGTAAAAAAGGCAATAGATACATTCGCGAGATTTTTGAAGGAAGGTCACAACGGAAAGTGGCTTGACTGGCCTTACCAGCGCAAAGTCCACAGCATCGCCGGAACAGCTTTCCTTCTCGGTGCAATGCTCGAACTCGAAGTTCCGGGCTATGAAGACGATATGAAGAAAATGGCTGATGCAATTATTTCGCTGCAGCAGCCCGACGGCAGACTTCTTACCGATTTCGCCGGCCAGTACAGAGATATTGACCAGATGTACTATCCCGGCGAAACTCTGCTTGCCCTTGTTAGATACTACAAAAAAACCAAATACAAACCCGCTCTTGAAGCTGTCGAAAAGGCTTATCCTTTCTATCAGGATTTCTGGAACAAAAAAGATAACCAGCAGGGCTCTTTCGTTCCGTGGCAGGCGCGTGCTTATCAGGAAGCGTACAGCGTAACGAAGGACAAAAGATATGCCAATTTCGTTTTCCAGCTTATGGACTGGATGCTCAAGAAGTATAAACCGCTCGGTCGCGATGCTGTTCCCGGCAGACAGGGCGCTCTTAACACTCAGTTCGCAGGAACGGGTGTATATTCCGAAGGTCTTTCGGCGGCAGTCAGACTTGCACGCGAAGTAGGTGACAAGGAACGCGTCGAAAGATATACGAAAGCTCTCCGCGGCACGATGGGATATGTTCTCGGGCTTCAGATTAAAGATGAAGACACTTACTGGATCAAACGTCCAGACAAAGTTCTCGGCGCACTCAGCATGAGGCCTGACAACGAAGAACTCAGAATAGATTCGACTTATCACGCAATTTCCGCTGTTCACTATACTTCAAAACTTTTCACTGACGCTGAGTGGAAGGCTATCGAGTGGAAATAAACCAGCCCGATATCATTTACGAAGACAACCATCTTCTTGTTGTTGTCAAACCGCAGGGAATTCCTGTTCAGAAAAATGATGCAGATGCAAACGACGATTTCCAGAGCATTCTCAAGGATTATCTCAAAAAGAAATATATGAAACAGGGCAACGTCTTTCTCGGAATCGTTCACAGGCTTGATCAGCCGGTCGGCGGTGTCATGGTTTTTGCAAAAACTTCGAAAGCTGCGTCACGCCTGAGCGAACAGATTCGTCAGAATATCTGGAAAAAATGCTATTTGGCGGTTGTTGACGGTGTTCCGAAGCAGAAAAAGGCGGTTCTGGAAGATTATCTCGTTAAAAACGATGCAACGAACGAGGTTTTTGTATCGAAAAAAGAGAATCCGAAAGCGAAATTTGCCCGCCTTTTCTATGAAACGCTTAAAACTTCAGGAAACCGCTCGCTTCTAAAAATCACGCTTGAAACTGGCAGGGCGCATCAGATCCGCGTCCAGCTTTCATCACGCGGAATTCCGATTGTGAACGACCACAAATACAATAAAAATGCGAAAGTAGGCTCAAATATCGCGCTCTGGGCATATTCGCTTGAAATCGAACACCCTGTCACGAAGGAAAAACTCGTTTTCTCCAAAGAAATGCCTGAAAGTTTGGGAAAGACACTGTCTGTTTGTTGATGGAGTTCAAAATGAAAAAAATTGTTCTCCTCCTTACTTTCGTTTTGATATTTCTTGTTTCTTCCTGCGGTGAAAATTCCAAGAGCGGCAAAAAACGCGGAGAACTTTACGGGGACTGTTATCCGAATAAGACCTGCAACGAAGGGTTTGTCTGCGACACAGAGTACAATGTCTGCATAAAAGATCGTGCAGATCATCAATATTCTGATAGCGATACAATTTCAAATGATGATGATATTGAAATGCAGATGTCTGATGAAGAAAATATTTCGTCAGATGACGATACTGGCTCAACTGATCTGAAGCCGGATGAGGATAAAGATTCGACTGATTCTCTGCTTGATGACGATATGGACCATGCAGATTCTCTGTCTGATGATGATTCGGATACTGAAAATACGACTCAATGCACTCTTGACAACAGTATTCTCCAAACTTCTGCTGACTCTTATTTCGCTTTCAGAGGGGAAGGCAAAATCAATCTTCCAACGGAAAAATATCCTTTTTTTGCCAGTTCGGTAAATACCGTACTCTTCGGAATTGAAGGAAAAGATATCGACTTAGCGAAAGAATATTCCATATTCATTGAAGCGGCTCTACCAGGGACTGATGATGAAGGCAGTCAGGCCGCAATGCCGGCAGTAGGACTCAACTCATTAGGTGATCCAAATATCTCTACCGGTTATTTTACAACTGTGGTTGCTGCGTTTATTCCTGTTTCTGATATCGATGCTTTAAGAGTTTCTGGAGAATATGTGTTTCCGTCAGCTCCTCTTGTTCAGGTTTTGGATATTGCAACCTCTTCCGACGGAGCCTATTCGAAACAATGTGTCGTTGCCTCAAATAAATACACTTATGATGCAGATACAGGTAAAGAGGTCCCGGCTGGAAAGTGGCAGGTTTGCTATAATGACAATGTCTCTTTTGAAGCAGGTGAAACTTTCAGACTTGCGATGGTTGCAGAACTGGAAACCGAACCTCGGCAGATTGTAAAAGTAGTCAGTGCCGGAATAATAGAATATCCCTGTGCATGTTTCGATAACAACACTAATGCGGAAGTCGATTGTACCACTATTGCTGAATTTTATAACCCGCCGCCGGATCCGTGCGATCCTAATCCCTGCGATGGTGTTATCCACTCGACTAACGAGTGCGTCGCGGCAGATGAAATGACTTATTCCTGCGAATGCAAATCAGGATACTATTGGAACGGTTCTATATGCAGGTCGAGTTCAACAACACTTCCTGAATGTGACGGTTCAACGCTTTCTTTTCCCTGCTTTGATTCGGCAAGCAGTCTGACTTGGTCAGAAAAGACAACAGATGCAATGAACTGGAACGATGCCGATGATTATTGTAATGGTCTGAATACATCAAATTACGGCGGATTCAGCAACGGATGGCATCTGCCGACTATAGGTGAATTAAGAACACTCATTCAAAATTGCGAAAATACAGTTACGGACGGTATCTGCGGTGTCACTGACGATTGTCTGGAAAGCAGCTGCCAGAGCACGCGATGTTACTTTTGTGCAAATGATGCCAACGGAAAATACAGCAAATTCCGGGACATTGATTCCATCTGGTCTTCTTCTAATGTCTCTGATATCGCAGACACTGCATGGTATATCTCCTTCTACGGAGGTAAGATCTACCGTAATGAAAAAACTCAGGAACATAATGTCCGCTGCGTCAGATAGGATATTTGAAGTATGTTTAAATGCAGCACCAGCTTGAAATAAACGGTAGGATCCTGGAATACACTCTTGAACGGAAGAAGGTGAAAAACCTGAATCTGAGGATAAGGCGGGACGGAAGCGTCTATGTTTCGGCAAACAAGTCTGTTCCGCTGGATTACATCGAGAATTTTTTAAGGTCGAAATCGGATTTTATTTCCAAGGCGGTTGAGCATTATTCCGAAGTTGTTTCCCGGAAAGAATCTCCGAAAAAATATGTGGACGGGGAATCGTTCCGCGTTTTAGGGCATGATCTGAGGCTGAAGGTTATCCGCGGAGCAAGAAACGAGGTCAAATGTGACGGCGTTTTCATAACTTTGCGGGTTAAAGATCCTTTCGACACCGATATGAAAGAGCGTGTTTTCCGCAAATGGCTGACATCTATCTGCCGCGAAACTGTGACAAAATTATGCGAAGCGGTTTATCCTAAATTCAGGAAATACGGGATAGATTTTCCGGAAATAAAATTCAGAAATATGGTCTCGCGCTGGGGAAGCTGTATGCCGAAAAGAAAACTGCTCACTTTCAGTTATGCGCTCGCCATGGTTCCGGTTTCGTGCATCGAATACGTCGTCATGCACGAATTTACCCATTTTCTGCATCTGAACCATTCGCCCGATTTTTACCGTCAGCTTGCGGTTTTTATGCCTGACTGGCGCGAGCGAAAAAAACTACTTGAAAAAAGTGTGTGAAAATCACTTGATTTTTTGGAAAAATACAGCATACTGCTTTCGATGAAAAAGGGAATGCGTTCCCGTTTTAATCGAAAATTCGTGCGGTGGAGGTGTTTATGTATAAAAAGCGCACTATTGAGCAAACGATTTTGGAAATGGGCGACTCTTTTCCGTGCATTGTTGTTTACGGTCCGCGACAAGTAGGAAAATCTACGACTCTTGATTATATTTTCCCCGAGAGCATGAACAGAATCACTCTTGACGATCTTGCCGACCGGAATCTCGCACGTGAAAATCCTAAACTTTTTTTAGAAATGAATCCGTGGCCTGTAATTATAGATGAAATTCAAAAAGTTCCGGAACTTCTTGATGAGATAAAAATCAAAATTGACGATCAGCGGAGGATCTGGCTCAAAAACGGTGAAGAACGGCAGCTGATGTATATTCTCACTGGATCAAACCGCTTTGAACTGCAGGAAGGTATTTCAGAATCTTTGGCAGGTCGCTGCGGAATCATAGAGATGTTGTCGTTTTCACAAATGGAAAAACTTGGAATTCCCTCTGAACCTTTTACTCCTAAAATTGAAGAACTTATTTACCGCGCTCAAAAAACAACGGTTCGGTATCGGACAAGAAGTCAGATTTTTGAAGATATTTTTAACGGCGGAATGCCTGATATCTGCACCGGTGTTTCAAAAAGAGAGGCGTATTTCAAATCCTACGTGAACACTTATATCGAAAAAGATGTGCGTAAACTCATTTCCGCTTCAAACGAAACTCAGTTCAGAAATTTTATTTCCATTGTGGCTCTGCGCACGGCACAGGAAGTGCATTATGACGAGATTGCCGGTGCTGTCGGAATTGATGTCAAAACATGCAAACGCTGGCTTTCGATCCTTGAAACTTCCGGAATAATTTATTTTCTGCAGCCGTATATGGCAAAAATTTCAAACCGGATCATAAAAGCTCCCAAACTTTATTTTACCGATACCGGATTATGCGCTTTCCTTTGCAAATGGCCGGATGCAAAAATGCTTGAAAATTGTGCTATGAGCGGGGTGTTTTTTGAAACCTTCGTTGTAAGTGAAATATTAAAGAATTTCTTTGCATTCAATAAAAATCCGCGGGACTATCTTTATTACTACCGCGATATCGACCAGAAAGAAATCGATCTGCTTTATGTGGATGAAACAGGAATTTATCCGATTGAAATAAAAAAAGGAGTCTCTCCGAAAAATCCCGACAAAAATTTCAAAGTCCTGCAAAAGTACAAAAAAGAAGTAAATCGTGGACTTGTGATTGACTGCTGTGACAAAATAAGGGCATTTAATGAAAATTCATTCTGTTTCCCTGCTTATTTACTTGGAATATAGAGGAACATCCGGAGAGAAATGCCTGAAAATATGAAAAATTCGGGCAAAACCGATGCTCAGAACCTGTATCCTGTCTCGAACATCATGAATTCGTGGTGGCCGTATAAAAAGTAGGTGTATGCTCCCGCTTCGTATTCATCACTTTCTGAGAAGAAAATATTGCTTTTGTAATTTCCGTTTCCGAAATCACCGCCGATTGAAGTTCTGAGAAACCAGTTGTTGTCAAAAAGAAGATTGAGTCCAATCGCCCATGTTCCGCTGAGTCTCCAGTGGCTCATGTTTTTATCGAAGTCTTCTTCGTAATCTTCCATTGTTCCTTTGCTATTGGAAGAGTAGGTGAATGCGAAGAAATTGTTGTTGAATCCTATAGAAAATATTGGTCCGACACGCTTCAGAACTCCGGCATCGACCTTGAAATTATAAGCGATGTTCAAGGTAACCGGGAGTCTCATGTAGTGCATTGTGATGTAGTTCTGGTCATCGTAATCGTAATCGTCCCATGCGATTTCAGGGGTGTATTCAGTTGTAGGAACCCAGTATTGAAAAACGAATCCGAGCCCTAAAAACAGCTCTCCCGCGACATCTCCGCCGGTTTGCTCAAAGATTTTCCAGTTGAGATCAGCCCCGATAGAAAGACCAAACTGGTTCTGCATAAACGCTTTCATTAGCGGGTGTCCGCCGACATTGCCCGTAAAATCGGCTCCGAATCCGAATTTCAGTTCAGCGTTGAAGTCTTTTTCAGATTTTGTTTCCGCAGCCGGCGATACAGCTGTTTCCGTTTGTGGTTCCTCTGCGTACAGCGCGGCCGAGATTACAAGTAATACGAGAAAAAAGAGTGCTTTTTTCATATTTCCTCCGCTCAGAACCTGTAACCTGTTTCAAACATTAGGAATTCATGGTGGTTATAGAGAATTTTTCCTGAATCAGGTTTGAAAAGATAGTGCTTTATTTTTTCACTTCCTTTGTCGCCTCCGATTGATACTGCAAGAAAGCATCTGTTTGAGAAAACAAGATTGAGACCGAGTGACCAAGAGAAGCTGAGCTGATGAAATTCAATGAGATCGATGAATTGTTCAAAATCTTCTTTTACACTTTCGTGATCGCGGTTGTAATCCGATTCCGGAATAAAAAAGTTGTTGTTGATTCCGGCTGAAAATTTAGGTCCAACACGGCGTAAAGCTCCGGCATTTACCTTGAAATCATAAGAAATATTGAGCATTACCGGAACTCTCAGGTAGTGAAGCGCCAGATACTTGTTTTTTTCATCTTCCTTGTAGTAGTAATAATTTTTTAAATATTCGTCTGTGACTTTTCCGGTTGGAGCCCAGTACTGTAAATCAAATCCAAAACCGAAATAGAGTTCTCCTGCACCTTCACCGCTTGTTTTCTGGAGTATGCGCCAGTTGAAATCCATTCCTGCTGTTACTCCGAACTGGTTTTTTATCATCATATCTGAGATGTATGCCAGATGCGGGGCAGGATCATCGTAATCTATGTAATCTTCAATGTCATCTGAAACCCTGCCGGGAGTTCCTGTAAAATCGGCTCCGAATCCGATTTCTATCTGAACATAGAATTTGTCGCCGAGAGTATCTTTTTTTGTCTGAGTATTGTTCTCCGGTGTATTTGCATCCGCAAAAAGTGCTGCCGAAAAAAGAACGACTATGAAAAAAGAGAAAAATTTATTCATTTATTCCTCCCTTAAAATCTGTAACCGGTTTCAAACATAAGAAACTCGTGGTGGTCGTAAAGTGTATAGACGTATTTGTCTGGAAGGCCGGTTTTGCCGTAAAGAAGGTAGCTTCTTATGTTCTGGCTTCCGAAATCGCCTCCGATAGATGCATTCAGAATCCAGTTGTTTTCGAACACCATGCCTATTCCGAGTTCCCATGTTCCGCTGACTTTCCAGTGACTTATCTCTTTGTCAAAGCGGTAATCCCATGATTCCTGCTCGCTTTCATCGTCAGTGCTGTATGAGAAGTAGAAAATGTTGTTGTTCATGCCTATCGAAAATAGCGGTCCTACACGCCTGATAGCGCCGGCATTGACCTTGAATTCGTAAGAAATATTCAGAGTTACGGGAGCTCTCATATAATGAGAATAAATATAATTTATTTCATCGAAATTAGAGGATGAAGTATGGTTGTCGGGCGACATGTGTGTCGTCGGTACCCAGTATTGAAAGTCAAAACCAAAGCCTAAACATAAATCGCCGGCGCCTTTTCCTGCTGTTTTCTGAAAAACTATCCATCCGAAATCAAAACCAAGACTTATTCCAAGCTGGTTTCTAAGCATTGCATATCTTGCTTCTTCTATGATCGGACGACCTGCCACACCTTCAAAATCGGCACCCAGACCGAACTTGAACTGGACAAAGTGAGGCGTTTCTGAGTTTTCAGATTCATTCTGCTGTTCATCGGAATTGCTTTCACTCAGGTTTGACTCAGCAGGCGGCTGTGTTTCCTCTTGTTGCTGAACAGTGATATTGTCTGAGCTGTGAATGACAGTGACAGATACATCTTCTTCCGCATAGAGAAAAGATGCGAAAAACAATAGAAGAAAGAAATAGGATAATTTTTTCATAATTGCCCCTTTTTTTAAAAAACTTAAACGCTTTATTTTAATGGTGCAGGGTGAAAATGCAAATTCAGATGAGACTTTCCAGTAGTGCCCTGCACCCTTTGAGAACATCGTTCCAGGTCGCTTCAAAATCACCTGTGTACCACGGATCGGCAACATCACGGTTTAAACCAACGTAATTGAGCAGAAGTTTTATTTTGCTGTCAGGATCACTGCCGCAGATTCTAGTCATGTTGCGGATATTCGCGCTGTCCATGCCGATTAGAAGGTCAAATTTCGCATAATCGTCTGCGTTCATCTGACGCGCTGTTTTTCCGGCACAACCGATCCCGTGCTCTGCGAGTTTTCTTTTTGCCGGCGGATAGACCGGATTTCCGATCTCTTCGGTGCTTGTTGCGGCAGATTCTATCCCGAATTTATCAGACAAACCTGCGTCTGTTACGAGTTTTTTCATAACGAATTCAGCCATCGGACTTCGGCAGATGTTGCCGTGACAGACAAAAAGTATTTTGATCATGGTTCCTCTTTTACTCAGTTCCCAAGCCGATCACCAGGCATGCGTTCGCTCCGCCGAAAGCAAATGAATTTGAAAGGCAGATCTTTACTTCACCTTGATTTAAGATATTGTTTTTATTAACGAAATTGAGTTTTGGCATTTCGTCGTCGAAAACTCCGTCCCAGATCTGCGGGGGAAGGGCATTGTTTGTAAGTGCTGCAAAGCATATCGCGAGTTCGAGTGCACCGGCTGCTCCCAAAGTGTGGCCGGTAATCGGTTTTGTGGTGGAGCACTTAACTTTGTGGTTTCCGAAAACGGCATCGACCGCCTTTGCTTCCATAGAATCGTTGAATTTTGTTCCGGTGCCGTGAAGGTTGACGTAATCGACTTCTTCCGGCTTTATATTTGCGCTTGAAAGTGATTTTTCCATCGCTTTTTTGGCTCCAACGCCACTCGGATCAGGGGAAGTCATGTGGTGTGCGTCGCAGGATTCGCCGTAACCGAGAAGGCAGATTTCCGGCACTGATTTGTCAAGCGGTTCTTTCGAAAGGACAAAGAATGCCGCACCGTCGCCTAAAGTTATTCCGGATCTGTTTTTGCTGAAAGGGTTTGTGATGCTGCCTGATATCGCTTCCAAAGAGGCAAAACCGTCTAAAGTCGTGTCGGATGCGATGTCTATTCCGCCGGCGACTGCCGCGTCGCACAATCCCGATTTTATGAGTTCAGCAGCTTTTATTATTGCTCCTGCACTTGAAGAGCACGCCGTCGAAAATGTTGAGACAGGGCCGGTTAAGCCGTATTTTTCGGCAATGAAAGTCGAAACATAGTCCGCTCCTTGCATTTCGATTGTGTAATCTTCGGGAAAAGTGCCGTTTTCAAAGTATTTCCGGTGTCCCGCAAGGGAAAACTCTGTGCCGTTGTCGCACGAGCCGACGCAGACCGCGATCCTCTTGCCGTCGTATTTTTCCTTGGCTTTTTCAATGATGTTTTCTATCTGTTTTAGCGCAGCTTCTTCGATGCGGATTATCTTCATATCAAATCTTCCGGTCGATGGAGAAAGGGCGTTTTCATCTATTCTTGCCGCGAAAAAAGTGCTTCCGGAGAATGTTTCATAGCGTTTTATCCCGCTCTGATCGCCGTTTAGAAGCGATCTCCAGAGTTCTTCCGCGTTTTTTCCCGCTGCCGAAAAAACAGCCGGTCTGGACAGATATATTTTCATTTTTTAACTCCCGAAGTGTAGAAAAGTGCGGCTAAGTATGCGGCGCAAAGCCCTGTAAATATTGAGAAACCTATTAAATGAACGGGCTGAAAGGAACTGAGTGCGAGCGCGCCGAATGAAACTATTGTTGTGAAAAACGAAAGGAAAATGGCGAAAGGTTCGAGCCTTTTTTCAACAGGGTCTTTGGTCTTTTCGTTTTCCTGTGTGTAAATTATGTAGTCGAGACCGAGCCCGAAAACCAGAATTATGCCGGTGACTGAGAAAAATTCGGGTCTGGTGTTTGTTGCGGCAAAAACAGCCGATGTCGCAAGAATGACGATGAAGGGGATCGAGATTATTTTGAGTGACTGCCGCGTGTTGTAGAAAAATCTGAGGACGATGAACATGAGTATATATGCGGCTAAGAAGAATTCGAGGACGATCGTCGTTACTTTGTCAAGGTCGGAATTTATGTCTTCGACTTTGTGGACGAAATAGACACCTTCGTTTCCTTCCGTAAAAGTCCTGAAAACTTCGGTTTTAGCCATAAAGTTGGGGATAACTATTGAATAATATTTGTCTTTAACTTTCCCGAGCCAGTATGATGAAAGTGCTTCTTTTATTGAGGAAGGGAAGTCGTCTGAGGTGACTGAAAGGAGCGTTTTTTCTGCCTCTCTGAATGTGTTTTTGAAGTTTTCGGCTTCGTTTCCGTCAAATTCCAGTGTTTCAAACTGTTTTTCGGTAAAAGGAAGGAGCTTTTCGACTGCCGCGCGCGATCTTTTCTGTTTTTCAACTGACGGGATGAATACGGATGTTGACATTACGCCGTCGCCGTTTTTATCAATGGTTTTAAGCCGTTCGCGCAGATTCTCTTCTTTTCTGAGAACTTCGTTTTCGTCACTGCCGCTTACGATGAACCAGCTGACCGGAGCATAAGATATGACGGAGTAAGCCTCTTTTTCGTTTTCAAGAAGCTCGCCCTCTTCTTTGTAGAGTTTTTTGAGGTCGTTCTCTATCCCGAAATTCTCTCTGAAAGCGAAAAGCAGGATGAGGGAAAGTGCAACCATTGCGCATATTGCCGCTTTTCCGTTGATTTTTTTTGCAAAGGCAAACCCTTTTTCAAAAAGTCCGACTCCTCTGACAACTCTGTTTTCAGGAAGCGGAACATACGGGAATACCGCGGTCGTCGTGAGAAATGAGCTTACGAGCCCTGTCACCGAGAAAAGCGACATCTGCTTGAGAAGGTTGAACGGCGCGAAAATGAGGGCTAAAAAGCAGACTGATGATGAAATTATCGCCATCGTAAGTCCAGGCAGGAGCTTCGATCTGATCTCTCCGCCCGATTTCAGATTGGTGTTCCCTGAAGCGTGGACGAAGTAGTGAAGGCTGTAGTCGATTGACGAACCTATCAGCGAAGTTCCGAAAACGAGGGTGACCAAGTGTACTTTCCCGAAGACTGCGAAAGTAAGTGCCGCAGCCGAAAAAAGCGAAAAGAATATCGAAATCAGCGAGAGTATTATCGGAGTTGCCGAACGGAAGACCAGAGTCAGCATCAGAATGACTATTATCATTGAAATTATTGAGATTATTTTGATCTCTTCGGAAGCTGAATTCGAGCTTTTGTGGCTGTGGAAAGTGCCGCCGGAAACTACGCAGCGCGTCCCGGTTTCAGCCTTTATTCTGCCGCATATATCGTAAATTTCGGTTATTCCGTTGTCCATTGAAGCAAGAGCCGCCCCTTTTGGCGAAAGTTCCGTTTTTATCATGACATACCAGAGTCCGTTTTTTTCCGCCGCGAGAACGCCGTCCTTCGGCCTTAAAGCGGTGCCTGAATGTTCTAAAACTTCCAAATATTTCTGCAGGTTATGCTCGGCAAGCATGAAGGGGTCGCTGTCTATGTTGTCGAGCGGAAGCATCGTGAAGGGGCTGTATATTCTGGAGACCGCTTCCTGCGCAAAGTCTTCCGCGCCTCCGTTTTCTATCGCCTTTATCGTCTCGTCATCAAGCAGATCAAAGCGGTATTTGTAGAAAAAATCAGCTATCTCTTTTATGTCAACGGTGTCTGTGTTGAGCATGACCGAAACGAAGCAGGGGCTTCCGTTCAGTTTTTCGTATATCCTTTCGGCTCCAGCTTTCGCCTTTTCGAAATCTTTGTCGGCGCTGAGGACAATAGCTACTTTGCTGAGTTTCTGCATCAGCGTTTCATTCGCTTTTTTCAGCGATTCCTCTTCGAATGGTTTCGGCATCATATTGAAAAGATCGGAATCCAGAGAGAATTTCCCGTTTTCGTAAGAGTAAGAAATTACTAATAAAACCGCGACTCCGATGTGGAAGATGAGCCAGGAGAGGAGGAATTTACGGTTAGTCTTTTTTGAATTCATCCAATTCCTCTTGCGTAAGTTTTTCGGGGTGTTTCTGGTGTTCGAAAATGTAGCTCATGCTGCCGCCGTCGGCAAAGTATATCTCGGCCATGAATATGGAGACCGAGCCTTTGACGAAAGTTCCCTTCATGTTCATCGAACTTATCGCGTAGGAGATGGTCTTGTCTTTCGGAACGAGCAGGGCTTCCCATTTTTCGGCGCTTGTCGCTTTGAAATTCACCTTGAAATTTTTGTTTATCTCGGCCGCGTTCCCTGCGAAAAGGGATGAAACGATATCGTTGACTTTAAGAAAAGTGTCGCTGTTGAGCATACTTTTCACAGTCTTTTTCCCTTTTGCATCGGTCGATATCATGTAGGCATCGATTATTGCTATCTTTGAAGGGACGGGCTTCAGCGTTTTCCAGACGACTCCGTCACGAGTGAGGATGAAAGTCCCCGAAGATTTCAGGCTTTTTTTGAGGGTCGTCGTCTTTATCTGGGTAAATTCGCCCGTCGTGTTCTTGTATGCCGCGAGGTGCTTGCATATCGTCTCGAATGTGAGCTCTTCCGCCGGGAAGAGAGGGGAGATTGCGAAGATCGCAACCAAAAAAAGCATTATTTTTGAAAAATTTCTCATGTTAACCTCTGTTTTTATCTGTTTTCAACTGATTCAGGAGATCATTTCCCGAAAAAACCGTCGGAATATATAAAACCGCGTGTATTTTGCAAAATTTCCTGTGGCGAAGGGATGTGAGGTCGTCATCCTGAGCGTGAGCGAAGGATCTCAGGTTTATTACTTCTCTGTTGTTCGATTGGTTGTATAGTCGATAATTCCTTCGGCTTTCAGGTATTCTTCTACTGCATTAATGATAATTTTTGCGTTTCGTATCTGAATTTCCGTATCGTTTCTGTTTTAGCAGGTTGGCTGATTTCACGCATATCTGATCCCTTCTTTTCTGACGTTTTTGTAAAAAGGTAGAGCTTCAATCCAGTAATTGAACTCGCTGTAACTCTGCACGATAGGGGAGAAAAGGAGCTCATAATCATACTTCTTATCCAATCTGCTTATTACAGGATCCATTTTGTTGTCTGCTGCATCGATTTCGTTTTTCGGCACATCAATGAGGATCATTATATCGACATCACTGTCGTCTTGGAAATCGCCTCTGGCGCATGAGCCGAAAAGAATCACTTCTTTCAGTTTTTCGCCGTATATGTTTTTTGCTTCAGCCGCAATGTCTTTCATTGCACTGTCGATCATCTGTCTGTTCATCTTTTCACCGTTGCATTATAACGCTTCAACGGCGGATATTGTAGTCAAATTGTGAAAAATATCAAGGCTTTCTATGATTTTTCCGCCTTGTATTCCGCTTCCGGTTCCGCGACCATCTGTCCCCGTAGAGACGTGCCGTGGTGCGTCTCTAATTCTCCCTCTAAGTTAGAGGGAGTGCCCGCAGGGCAAGGGCGTGTGTTGTTTAGACATTCCGCGACCTCCAGCATCGTTTCTTCAATGAGCGCCGCTTTCAACCGGCATTCCCAGATCACGATCACGTTCCAGCCGGCTTCCCGCAGAAGGCGGTGATTCTTCTCGTCGCGGGCCTTGTTGGTGCGGATCTTGTTCTCCCAGAATTCTACATTCGATTTAGGCATGACGAATTTGCTGCAGCCGTCGTGTCCGTGCCAGAAACAGCCGTTGATGAAGATCAAGATAAGGTGTGTAGGAATAGCCTAGGTGTATTATTGTTGTTTGGATTTTATGAATTCTTTGGGATCGCTGCCCAAATGATAATTGTGGTAGATATAAAAACTATTTTCTATGTCTGATATAAGATCATGATTTGTCTGCATGTATTTGTTATCTTTGTCGAGTGCCATAATTAGGAGATTGTTGCAGTCTTGCGGTTTGTAGATTTTACCATTCAGCTTTTTGAAATGCCAATCAACTGCATATTCTAAATTTATGCCTTTTATCGGCTCTAAAATGAAAAAATCAAAGTTGTTTTCTAGTATTTTCTGGATTTCATCTCGGAACATCTTGCGCACTTTTTCGCGCCAAGCTGATTTTTCTGATGGATTGTTTCGTCCATAAAGAGCAACAATAAACAGAAAATTAACATCATAGTGAGTTACAAGGAGTGTGTCACGGTCGAACAAACGATTATCATAATGGCGCAATTTGAAATATTTTTTATCTTTGTCTGTCTTGAGAATATCTTCATGGGCGTGCAAGTCTTTCTGTTCTGCCGAAATGAAAAAGTTGGGAATAATGTTGTAACCTTCTGTAATATTGTCACGCAGTTGCGGTACATTTTTGAAATTTTGTTTATCGAATTCCAGATTTTTGTCATCATTCATGAAAAGATTCAGATTCCACTGAATGACATTTCGCGCATAGGTGAACTGCTTATATACACTTTTGTCGTCAATAGGAGAGTTTATTTTGTAATATTTTGAGTCGCCAATGTAATAAATAGGGTATTTATCTTCGTTGTGGATCAGGTCTCGGTATTCATAAAGATGGTCAACGCGTTTGCCGTCTTCCTGTTCTTTAAGTCCCTCGGGAATATTTTTATCACCGATCAGTTCGTCAATGATTGCTTCAAACACGATTTCGAAATTTTTAACAAGCAAATACTCGCGTTCGTTTGCGTCAATGTTTATCTGTCTGCTTTTGTCGAAAAATGCGTAGCAGAGTTCCCACAGATAGAGATCTTTATCGGAAAAATATTTGAATTTTATCTGTCGCAAACGCTTTTGCCCGAAACCTTTGAGGTAATTTTCGAACTTTTGGCCTGTGATTAGCGGGAAGTTTACATTGATTGCAACAGGAAACCCGTAGTACTTATTGATGTAATTCAAAATAGAAAAGAAAATAATAAGCAGTTCTTCATCAAAATTTATTTGCCGCTTTTTGTTTACAGGATTCAGATAAACCGGGTTCTGGTCCTGAATAATGGCATTCGTCGTGCTGATAGTTCTGTTCCAGTTGATTTTGTTGTATCCGGAATGAATGTTGCGAAGAATAAAGAAAAAATAATCCTGATTTTCGCGATTGAACTTCTGTAATGCCAGCAGAATATCAAGAAAAGTGTTGTTTTTGTGCCGCATTCTGCTTTTTGACATCTGCTGAACATTCTGTTTCAACACTATATTGCTTTTGGGACGGGTTTCATGATAAAGCGAAATCGCACGGTAAATCCATACTGACAACTCATATATAAAGTCGTGTTCCGTCGAAGACAGCACATTCTGCGACTCAAGAGAAAGAATCGCTTCCGGTTTGCAGTGACCGAATACCAACTCCTCATTGTTTACAACTTCCAAAAGTACTTTTGGCAAGATGAATATGCAATCTTTCAACTTTGGATTGTAATAATAACCGACATAATTGACGCTTACTTTTCCATTTACATCTCGAAGGTTGGTTATGCCTTCAAGGAGATCTTCAACATCTTTGGCTTGGTATTTATATTCCTCAATGAGTATGCGCATTATTTGTTGATATTTTCAGGGTAGAATATGACGCCGCCTCTCGCATGGGCTATAGTTTCTACAGGCTCACCTATCATCGGGTCATCATTTATGGGTGTACCTTCAAATATGTGTCTATGTTTGCCGTTATCGTATGTCTCCAATGTTCTGTTCGTTATCATATAACAAGCCACAATTTTCTGCACAGGGGATGCATAGGCGTAAAAATATTTAATCTCTTTTGCACGTTTATCTGACATATGCCAAGCTTGTCTTGCTCTCTCATAGAGTCCTTTCTCATCTTGAGGATATTTGGTGATTTTGAATATAGCCGAGTCGGGCTTAAACCATTGGTTAGTATTGGAAGTAGTTGTTTCTTTGGGAACAGTCCTCTCAGCGATCTCGCATAAAGTCTCTTCATCTTTCATAACATTGTCTAAAAACATATACACAGACTCATTATTGATTTCGTTGCTTGTTTCTCCGAAGAAATCTGAGAATGTTATTTCGTCACTATCTTTTTTCATTAAACTTTTAATTTCATCATATCCATAGTCTTTAAAAATGTCAGTCCAGAGATAGAACAATACTTTGTTGACAAAAGTTTTTGCTGTAATGATATCATAATCCCGATCAGTTTCGGTTAGCTCTTCAAACTGATTATTGTTTTTTATTACACCGATTTTTTTGCCATGAAAATGTTGCTCATCCGGTTTTGCAAAAAAGTATCCTAACTGCTTGTCGGCAGACATGGTTGCACCATAAATCTTTTTATTCATAATTTGTAGGAACTTCCACCAATCATAAAGCCTAACCCTGTCTTCTTCATTATCTTCAACTAAGATTTTCCAGTTAAGTGGGTTGCCGGTATTTTCATTTTTTCCTTCGGTGATTTTTATATATTCCCAATCCCAGCGGCGTTTGAATGCACTGTCAATCGGAAAGAGGCTCTGATCGCTTGTGTTCATGGTCGCCCAAATGTAAAGGTTGTTGGGAATGACAAGAATTTCACCCCTTCTTATTTTTAGAGCGATATCTTCAGAAGTCATACCATAAAGAGATGGTGCATTCAGATAAGCCATATCGTTAAAAGCTGTTTTTAAATATTGCTGAATGTCTTCGTCCGGTGAGATGTAATATTCCGAAAATCCTTCTTTGTTACGATCTAGTAGTTGAAATAGATCTCCAAAAATTTGAGCGCAGTTACCGCGATTTATTTCTTCAATAATTAAATATTGTTCTTTAGGTTGCCCTTCTTTTCCTGCCTGAGCATAAAATTTCCATGCTTGAACATAAGCATTTATGAAAGCCTGAGGTGTAAAGCTATAAATAATTTTGCCATCTTCAGCATTATTTAAAAATTCTTGACCAATTGCTATGCCTTTAGATATTTCAACATTCATAGAGTCTGTAAAACCGCAAGCCGATAAAATGCTTTTAGTATCATCAGGTTTCAAATCTTGTAATGACATCCAATATTGTGCGGCAAATTTATGGCATGGATATGTCACGCCGGATTCTTTTATCTCTTTAAGTTTTCCTTTGAGTTCATTGACAGAATAAATTTTATCATATCGCTTCATTGTTGGTTTATAGCATCCGACAAAGGAAGCATAATCGCTGTCTGGATGGAAAGTTGTGCGGATAATATTCCTTCCTTCGGTTTGTTTTTTGATTATAAAAGATTTGCCTGTTCCTGGAGCTCCATAGAAAATGCACTGGAGAGGGGAATCTGGACATCTATTTGCGCTTTTTACTGACCTTAAAATTTTTTCTCGGCCAAGTATCATTTTGGCCATGGTTACAAGAGTTGCACCATAACCGTATTCGTATTTGTCAATATCGCTTTGCCCCGATATTTTAAAACGTATGTCATTTGTCGGAACTTCAGGATGTTGTTCTATAAAAGTTACGAACTCTTGTAACAATGTTTTAGATATTGTGCGAAGCCCGACAGCTCCTTTACTGTTTGATTTTACAAGATAGCATAATCTATCTTCGTCAATAATAGTGATCTGGCCGTTTTCAGAGCAGTCTCCGATGCTTAATTTTGTCATTTTTCCTCTTGGCTAATGTTTATAAAAAATGGAAGAGAGTTTTTTGTTGTTATATGGAAGCTGTTGCATGTCGCAAGCGGATTTTCTCTTCGTCATGATGATTTCCAAGTCTCAAAAAACTCCCCGATTCTATGGTTTTTACAATGGATTGCAATAATTAACTTGTTGTAAATATTGATGAAATTACTATAAATTTAACGATATTTATTTGTGTTGGTAAGTGGAATTGCGTAAGGCAATTTGTTGAGTAAGACATCCACTTTTTTTAATGCTAGTGCAGAAAAATATTTACTTGGAATAAACCCGGCTTTCCCCTAACTATGTTCCAAAACGGAACGAACTGAAGAAGCGCTTTTGTGCGGGGTGGGGGAAGTGTTGCAAAAAATGCAACAGTTGAGCTCTAACAGATGTAATCAGGATCCATCTCGTAAATATTCAGCATTTCACCCTAAAAAAATGCCGGAACAATAAAAACTGCTCCGGCCGTATAAAGTTCGCAGTCAAAGGCGCGATATCCTTATGTCGGGAATGTAATGCGGTAAAAAGATTTGTCAATGCTTGTTTCGAATTTTTTTAAATTTATTTTGAAATCTATTTGAGCAATGCCAAGAATGATATAACGAACATGAAAATAAGGTATGCTGACGCGGTGGTTGCCAAATCCACGATTCACTCGGTGTGATACCGACGGCGGCGGCAGTCTCCGCCCACGCTCCAGCATTGTCGGTAGTCTAACACATCTGATGTTTTTGTCAAGTGAAAATTAGATATAGAATGGGAATGAGACTGAAGATCGAGTTCCTGCCTGAAAATTGATGAGTTGTCCGATTTTTTCGTACAACTGGATTGTTATCTTGACATTTGTCCTGATAAATCTAGTAAAAATGCTTCGAAAGCTTGAATTTTGATAAAATTTTGATAGAATACTGATAATTTTTCTGTTTTTTTAGGAGGAAATTATGCAAATTCGCCCAGTTTCAGATCTACGCAACAAATTCTCTGACATAGAGAGTTTGGTTTTTTCAAGGAAAGAGCCGGTTTTTCTGACAAAAAACGGTTACGGTTCTATGGTGGTGATGAGCCTTGATATGTATGAAAGCCTTACCGAAAATATCGAGGCGAAACTTGACGCTGCGGATATTCAGGCAGAAGAGACTCCAGAACGCCTCTCCCACGATGAAGTTTTTAGTGCTGTCCGAGCACGTATCAGGGCAAAATAATGAGCTACAAGTTACGCTATTTGTACAGCTCGATGCTGTTTTTATCCAGCAGGAACGGAATTACGCCGATATAAATGATCCCGTTTTCGTCAACGCTTCTTTTTCTGTTTCCGTTCTCAACGACGATTTTTTTGAAAAAGTCCCCGCTGTTTAGGAGCGGCTTGATCTCCTGCAGTTTTTTTTCTTCGTTTTCGATGCTGAAAGCCGACTGGACATAGGTTTTGCTGAATCCGTGGTTTACTATGAAATCAATTTCAAGTTTTGTCCTTTTCTGAACTCTGTTTTCGCTCTTTGAAACTTCGACGACACCGACATCAACGGAATATCCGCGTGAAACAAGCTCGTTGTATATGATATTTTCCATTATGTGCGTTCGTTCCTGCTGGCGGAAGTTGAGTTTTGCGTTTCTTATGCCGATGTCAGTTGCATAGTATTTTACAGGAAAGTCGAGATATTTTTTGCCTTTGATGTCGTAACGGAGGGCTTTTCTGATGATGAAAGAGTCTTCCAGATACTCAAGATATTTTTTGACGGTATGATCCGATAATTTCAAATTGTTTAATGAATTCAGGGCGTTGGTCAGTTTGTGAGGATTCGAGAGAGAACCCGTTGCGGAAAAAATCACATCGATAAGTCCGTTCAAAGCAGCCTCTCCGTCCAGATTGTAGCGCTCGGCAATATCCTTCAGATAAATATGTGAGAAAAGCTTTTTAAGATAGTTCGCTTTTCCCTTTTCAGTTTCTTCAAGAACGGCGAGAGGCATACCTCCGAATGTCAGGTATTCTTCCCATGCATCCGATTTCTCGAGACCGCAGTATTCATAATATTCACTGAAACTTAAAGGGAAAAGATTGATTTCTGTTCCTCTGCCTCTGAAATTCGTGGCGACATCCTTCGAGAGAGTCCTGGAATTGCTTCCGGTGACATAAATATCAAGATTTTCTCTGGACATGAGATCATTCAGGACATCGTAGAAAGTTGTGTAGAGCATCATTTGATCGTCTTCGGCGACTTTCGAGGCATCTATATCCTTTTTGATTTTGTATGAGAGCTGGATTTCATCAATGAAAATGTAAAAATCTTCGGTCTCGTTGATTTTTGAAAGAATGTATTTGTATAAATTCTCAGGATTACGCAACTCTTCAAAAGCCATTTTGTCCAAAGCGATCTGAATGATATGGCTGTCATCCACACCTTCAGAATTCAGGTATTCTTTAAAGATTTTGAAAAGCAGGTATGACTTGCCGCATCTGCGAAGTCCTGTGATTATTTTTACAAAGCCGTTTTTCCTCTTTGAAATCAACTGGTTAAGGTAAGAATTTCTTTTTATCATTTGACCTCCGCTTCAAACTATGCGCTTGAAAGCGCTAACTTTGCACTAACAATATATCTATAATTATTAGATTTTCAAGATAATGCTTTAAACTACACGCTTGAAAGCACAAACTTTGCACTGACAATATGCCGAAAGCTTGAATTTATCTTCAGTTACAGATCTTCCAGAGCTTTCTTTTCTTTTTCTTCGACTGTTTTGACTGCGTCGTTGAGCTTCTTTTCCGCTTCATCCTTCATTTCGATCATTTTCTGCGCCTCTGTTGCGGGTGTGGGCGGCTGCTTCCCGCATGAAGAGAGGATCAGGGAAAATAAAAGAACGAAAATAAGCGTGATAGATGATCTTTTCATTGCTGCCTCCTATTTTAATGGTCGTTATTCTGAGAAATGAGTTTTTTGACTTTGTTCACAAATACTTCGGGGCAGACGAATTCGGATTCCATTTTCGAGATGTTGAAAGCCATCTGAGTGCTTTCGGCTCTTGTGGTCAACTCTCCTTTTTCATTGAAGATTTCGTATCTGATTTTGATTCTGTTCTCGTATTCGAGGAGGCTTGAGACTATTTTCGCGCACTCTCCGAAGTAGAGCGGTCTCACATATTTGATTTTTATGTCGGTGACTGGGAAGGCGTAGCCCGATTTCACCATTTCGGTGTAGTTGTAGCCGATTTTATCGAGCAGTGCGCAGCGTCCGATCTCCATATATTTCACATAGTTGCCGTGCCAGACGACATTCATCGGGTCGAGGTCGAAAAAGGCGACTTTGAATTCAGTTGTTTCCGAGCAATAAATTTTATCCATTTTCACCTCCGTTTTTTTGCCAGAAATCAAAGAAATTATACCACTGATTTGGGTATTTTATGCAGTATTTTTCAAGAGTTGTGACATATTCGCCGCAGAGTTTCTCAATTCTTTTTTTGGTTTCGGCTCTGCTGCAGTTGAAATCGGTTTTTGCTTTCTCGACAAACATATTGTTTTTGGGGAAGAGTGCCGCGCTTTTCGTGCGAATGCCGAAAACAAAGAATACAGGAGCTTTTAGAAGCGAAGCGATAAGGAATACTCCGTAGGGAAATTCGGCAGTTCTGCCTAAAAATTCGCGCTCTATGAAGCGTTTTCCATTGTGTGCTGAAGTCCTGTCGCCCGTGATAACGACCAAACCGCCGTTCTCGACCTCATTCTGCAGCGCGAAAATAGTTTCGGGGCCTATCGAATCAGGGTCTATGACATTTGTCACGACTTCTGGGTTTATCTCTTTTAAAGTGTTATTGAACTGACTCGTCACTTTCATCGACATGATCGTCGTGACGCTGATTTTTTTGGAAACTCCGGTCTCGCAGAAACTTGAAAGGCTCCGCATGAGCTCGATGTTTCCGAGGTGCGAGCCGATGAGATATGCTCCTTTGCCGCTTTCAAGAAGCGAAATCAAATCCTGAAGATCGTCGTCGTGTTTTATCAGGTTTTTGTATTTGGTTTTTCCAAGCCACCCTTCCATTTTTTCGACTACAGAAAGGGCGAATGAGAGGATCGTGAGATAAGAATTTATCTTTTTCGGAGTTTCGCCGTTTGTGTAAAGCTGCATCTGTTTTTGAAAGTTTTCAACATGTTTGCGAGCGCTTTTTGCTCCCAGATAAAAGAAAAAACTGACGGGGAAAACTATCAGATGGACTAAAAACGCCGGAAGAAACTTGATGAGAAGGAGCGTGAATTTAAGCGGTCTGTTGGTGGAAACAACTTCCTGACTGTCACTCCAGTGCCCGTTTCCGCTCATTTTTTTCTCGTTAGTGAATGGTAGATTATGGCTGGCAGACGCGGTATCATTCCGAGGTAAAGGCGTGTATAAGTCTCCGAGATTCCTGCGTTATCCCAAAACATGCGGAAATTTGAAATTCCGTCTTTCGGATAGGAAATTTTTACTGGTTCCGAGATTATAGGCACATTCGCCCAGAAAAGGCGCACCAGAATTTCGATGTCAAACCCCATTCTTTTATTGATGTAAAGCGTGCGTTTCAAAGTTCTCACAAAAGGGGCGACAGGATAAACGCGGAAACCCACCATTGCATCTTTTATCGAGCGCGAAAGGGTGACGATGTGGATCCACATATTTGCGAATTCACGCCCTCTGACACGGCTTTTCGGGGCGTTTTCATCGTATTCGGGGCATCCGCAGATGACAGAATCGGGATTTTCACGCGAAAGTTCAAGAAAGCGCGGGATTTTCGAAGTGTCGTGCTGACCGTCGGAATCAAGCTGGAAAACATGTGTAAGTCCCATTTCGTAAGCTTTCAGAACGCCCGAAGATACAGCGGCGCCTTTGCCGCCGTTTTTCTCGCGGACTACTAAAACCGCGTTTCTGCAACCGTCAACTGCTTCTTTTATAAGTCTTTGATTTTCTTCATCGTTTCCGTCATCGACCGCGATTATCGGAAAGCCATATTTTTCAAGTTCCGCCAAAACGCCTTTCAAGGCTGCTCCGTGCCTGAAAACCGGAATGACAAAGCCGAATTTTTGTTCCATTACGCCTCGTGAACTTCAAAAGTTCCGGTCGAATAGACCATTTTCTGCAGTGTAAAGTCTGAAATAGTGTATGTGAGTGCGGGTTTTGCTCTGTCGTATTTCATTTCGAGAAGCGCAACTGTACCCGGAAGGATAGGGGATGAGAATTTTATCCGCCTGATGTTGGGGACAAAGCGTTTTGTGCCGAAGTAAATTCCGGCGAGTCTTGTCACGATTTCAAACTGCGCTACAGCCGGAAGAAGCTTGAACTCGGGAAAGTGACCGTCAAAGAAATCTGATTCTTCCTTGATGTTGAGTTTTAATATAACATGCTGATTTTCTTTAAGAACTTCTTCTTCGATGACTATGCCGTGAAGATCTTTTTCCATTATTTCACCTCAAATAAAGCCGCGATTTCTTCTTTGTGCTTTTTTCCCTGGATGTCGGCCGGAAGCTTGTCTAAAAAACGCCATTTTTTGGGAATCACCGTGTTCTCGAAGTAATGCATGAGAAAATCGTGAAAATATCTGTTCATAACGAGTTTTTCCTTTCCCGCAAACTGCTCTTTTCCTTTCCGGTTCAGTACTATTGCCGCGGCGAGATACTGTCTGATGTCGTTTGAAAGGGCGATGACTTTGACATCTTCGATGAACCCGCTTTCAAGAAGTCTGTTCTCGACTTCGGTAAGAGATATGCGTTTTTCCTCGATTTTGACGATCGAATCGCTGCGCCCTTTAAGTAAAAATTTTCCGTTTTCAAGCATTTCAGCCATGTCAGCTGTCGCAAAACCTGCCGGATCCTTGATGTAAGGCGAGATTATGCGGAGACATCCGTCATCACCGAGCCAGATCTTCGCGTTGTCGAAAGGAGTCCATACGAGCCCGTCCTTATCCTGCATTCTGTAGGCGATGCCCGAAGTTTCGGTGCTGCCATATACTTCAAGCGGGTAGATCCCGAAAAGTCTGTTTGTTTTTACCGCCAGTTCCGGGCTTACCGCGCCTCCGCTCGTGAAGATCCACGGATCGCGCATATTCAGCTTTTCTTCCATTTCAACTGTGCGTTTCAGAAATGCCGGAGTTGCGACAATCAAGTATTTTTCATCGTCAAGTGTCTCAAATTCTTCAGGAAATTCGATCCTTTTGCGCCTGAACGGCGTGCCTGTAGCGAAAGGAAGCGAAAAACCGAAAAGAAAGCCGAAAATGTGATGCTGGCTTACGGTCGAAACGAACTTCCTTTCCGAGATCTTGTCGAGCCATTTCGAAATTATGAAGGCGTTGTCCTCTTCGAATTCCTTCATTCTCTGCGGAACTGCCTTCGGTTTTCCGGTCGAACCCGATGTGAAGAGGAAAATGCGCGTCGTTTCGCCGTTTATTTCTGGAGTTCTTTCGATATCTTCTTTTGCAGGCTCTTCTGATTTTTCAATAATTTCAGGAATATAGAGTGAATTCTGAACTTCTGCGTCAGTTAAAAGTTCCATCCCGGGAAGAAGTGCTTCGGCAAGAAAATTTTCCGAAATATTCTGTGTCAGATGAACCGCTTTCTGACACTGGAGAAGGGCAGTGAAGGTCACTCCGAAATACCAGAAATCACCGCAGTGGAGAATGTATGAATCGGTATTTCTGCTTTCAATGAAATGCCTCATTTTTGCCGTGTCACTAAGAAAATCGCCCCATGTTTTGAAGGATCTGTCCGACCATTTTCCGTCGTAACAGACGACTGCGTCACGCGCTCTGGAAGCGGCTTTGAATTTTGTCAAAGGAAAAACTTTCGTCATTTTTTTATCCGCAAATTTTCTAACTATAAATTCGGCAGCAAACAAAATGCCCATAAGGATATACGATATTCCGCCGTTGTAAAGCGACCATATTTTATCAGCCTCATCGGGCGACAATCCGAAAATTTTTTCTGCAAAAACCGTGAGAATTGCAAGAGTTCCGTTGAAAATAAAGAAAATGCACCAGGCAATTGTCACTTTTCTGCAATAGTTTTCAACCCTTTTTTCGTGAAACGAACCTTTTATCGACTTATCGGCGAGAGTTGCGAAACGGAAAATCATGTTTGGTCCGTAAATCAGAGTCGAGCCGAAAAACATCAGTAAAATCAAATTGATGGCAACCGGATAAAGTTTAAGAAAAATAGATTCGTTTGTTAAAAAGCAGAGCAATCCTGCAAGAAAAAAGAGAACGGAAGTCGCAAGCGGTTTCCATTCGAGTTTTTTCTCCTTTTTTTTGGCCGAAACACTGACGAAAAGTGCCGCTGCAAGGGCGATAATGCATAGTGAAAGAAGTTTTAACGGAAGCTTGAAAACAACTAAAAGTACAAAAACTAAAATCGGATAAAGTGCTGAAAAAACATAGAAAAATATTCGGAATACTTTTTTCATCTGGAAAGTTTGAAAGAACTATTTGCCGTCTTCTTTCGGCAATTCTTCGTCAGCAAGGTAGGGGTGAAGCGCATCAACGACATCCTGAACTGTGCGGACAGATCTCAGAATCATCGGGTCAATGTTGCCTTTTCCTGCCGGAATGTACTCTTTCATTTTTACGAAAAGGTCGATTGCGTCAATTGAGTCGAGGTTGAGAGTTACCCTCAGATCGGCTTCCGGAGTGATAATGTTCTCATCAATCTCAAATTCCGCGGAGAGTATTTTTTTGAGTTCGTTGAAAATTTCTTCTTTTTTCATTTCAAGCCCCTTATTTTGTTTCTTCCCTTGTTGCTGCAATGTATTCCGCCAAAGCGTTTACCGATGCAAAATGTTTACGGTTTTCGGCGTTGTCAGAGGAAAATTTAATTCCAAATTTCTTTTTAAGAGCGACTCCCAGTTCGAGTGCGTCAATCGAATCGAGACCGAGTCCTTCTCCGAAAATAGGTTCAGAGTCAACGATGTCCTCAGGTTTGATGTCTTCAAGTTCCAAAGACGAAATGATCACTTTTTTTATTTCGTTTTTAAGCTCTTCCATAAGTACCTCTCTGTCTAAAATCAACATGTGCGGCATTAACCGCCGGAAAAAGCGGATTATATTAAGTAAAAAAGCACACTTTGCAAATTTATTCTCTTTTTTTAATTTGAAAAAGTGAAAATATTGCTATATTAGGGCGCGATTTATAGGAGGTCATTGCATGGATAAAGCTTTTTTCAACTACGAAAATTTTAAAATCGACAAAATCCGCGGAGTCGATGCCAAATTCGAGGCGCAGAAAATCGCGTTTTCTCCGCTTTCGTTCCAGGCAATAAATGCGCTGCTTGAGCTTGGTGTCATGAAGATCATCGAGGATGCGGGCGATGAGGGCATAACTCTCGAAAAAATTGCGGAAAAATCGGGAATTTCAAAATACGGCCTTTCGGTCATCTGCGAAATGGCACTCGGTATGGATGTTCTCAAGCTTTCGGCTGACTCAAACCCTGAAAACGAGAAATTCGTTCTCGGCAAAATAGGCTGGATGCTTCTTGAAGATGATCTTACCCGTGTCAATTTCCGCTTCACGAACGATATCTGCTTCCAGGGCTCTTTTGATCTGGGAGACTCGATAAAAAACGGCAAACCGGAAGGGCTCAAGGTCTTTGGAGACCAGTGGGTCACGGTTTATGAAGCTCTTTCAACTCTTCCCGAAAAGGCGAAAAAAAGCTGGTTCGAGTTTGACCACTACTATTCCGATATCGCTTTCCCTGAAGCGCTCCCGATAGTCTTTGCCGATAACCCGAAAACGATAGTCGATATCGGCGGAAACACGGCGAAATGGTCTCTTGCGTGCTGCAATTATGACAAATCGGTGAAAATGACGATCGTCGATCTGCCGGGGCAGACGAAAGTCGCTGCCGAAAACGCGAAAAAGGCTGGCTTTGCCGACAGGATCTCTTTCTGCGAGGGGAACATCCTGCGAGAATCGACAAAACTCCCGGAAAATCCCGACGCATTCTGGATGAGCCAGTTCCTTGACTGTTTCTCGCTCCACCAGATCATTAAAATCATGAAAAAAATACACGAAGCGGCAGGCGTTAAGACAAAAGTTTACGTTCTTGAACCGCTCTGGGACTGTCAGCGTTTCAACGCGGCGGCATATTCGCTTCAGGCGACATCGCTTTATTTCACCTGTATTGCGAACGGAAACAGCAAAATGTACCGCTTCAAAGAGCTCTGCGACGCGATCTGCGAAGGGGGCTTCAAGCTTGAATGCGCGCATCACAATCTTGGTTCGAACTCTTATTCACTGCTTGAATTCAGGAAGGTATGAGCGAATTTTTTGTTTCAAAACCGGTGATGTGGGCACCCGGAGTTGAAGATGACTCCGAAAAATGGGAAAAATGGCTGAAAGGCGAAGAAATGATCGAAAAATCGACTTCCGCGCCTAAACTGGAATACACCGATCCGCTTTTCAGGCGCAGACTTAGCCAGATCTCAAAGATGACAGTCCACGTTGTCCACGAACTTCTTGAAAAAGTGGGTTTTGACAAAGATACCAAAATTGTTTTTGTCTCGCTCCGAGGGGAGATCGCACGCGAATTTTCGATAAACAAAGGGATAATCAGTGAAAACATGATCCTGCCTGCGGGATTTTCGCTTTCGGTTTTCAATACTCCTGTAGCCCTTGCAACTATCGCTTTCGGTCTCACCGGCGGCTATTCTGCGGTTTATCCTTCAAAAAGTGATTTTTCATCGGCTTTGAAAAACGCTTTCGTCCCGGTTTTATGCGGGGATGAAGAAAAAATCGTCCTTGTCTATGCCGACGAGCTTGTTCCCGAGTGTTACGGCGTTGATTCGACTCCGCTTGCATTTGCGGCGGTCGTAAGCGCTGAAAAAACAGAAAATTTAGTAAAAATCGATGATTTCGAGAGTATAAAATCACCGTCGGCCTTTTTGAAACGCCTTCTTGAAGCGGGGAGGAGCGATGTTTAGA